>NZ_JBFREF010000006.1:0-486309 GCF_052114165.1 Pseudoduganella sp. RAF19
ACACCGGCTCCATCGAGCTGCCGAAGGACAAGGAAATGGTTATGCCTGGCGATAACGTGTCGATCACCGTCAAGCTGATCTCCCCGATCGCTATGGAAGAAGGTCTGCGCTTCGCAATCCGCGAAGGCGGCCGTACCGTTGGCGCCGGCGTKGTTGCCAAGATCATCGACTAAGAGCGATCTGAATCCGAGCCAAGACTAGCGCCCGTCTCTGATGGGTGCTAGAATTACGGATTCCACTGATAAAGTTTTACACGTAGGGGCGTAGCTCAATTGGCAGAGCGTCGGTCTCCAAAACCGAAGGTTGGGGGTTCGATGCCCTCCGCCCCTGCCACCGAATATGGTGCAGGGCACCGAAAGTAAAAAGTAAATGTCTAATCAATCCGTGCAAACCGTTAGCACGACGAACGATAAGTTCAAAGTCGTGCTGGCAGTGGTTGCGCTGGTTGCGGGCGTAGTCGGGTTCTTCTACCTGGCAGGTCAACCAACCCTGGTGCGAGCGATCGCGCTTGTGGTTGGTTTGCTCGTTTCCGCCGGCATCGCGTACACCTCGACCACTGGTCGCGAATTCATGAATTTCGCGAAAGAGTCCGTTCGCGAGACTAAGAAAGTGGTATGGCCAACCCGCAAGGAGGCAACCCAGATCACCCTGATCGTCTTCGGCTTCGTGCTGGTGATGGCGGTGTTCCTGTGGGGTACGGATAAGATTCTGGAATTCCTGTTGTACGACGTCATCCTGGGTTGGAAGAAATAATGAGCGAAATTGTGCAAGACGAGCCGGGCAAGGAAGAGCCTGAGCAGGCGGTTTCCACGCCGGTCAGCAACAAGCGCTGGTACGTCGTCCACGCCTACTCCGGTATGGAGAAGAGCGTACAGCGAGCCCTGATGGAGCGCGTTGAGCGCGCCGGCATGCAAGAGCAGTTCGGCCAGATCCTGGTTCCGACTGAAGAGGTCGTTGAAGTGCGCAACGGCCAGAAGTCCGTTACCGAGCGCCGTTTCTTCCCGGGCTACGTCCTGGTGGAAATGGAAATGACGGACGAAACCTGGCACCTGGTGAAGAACACCAGCAAAGTGACCGGTTTCATTGGCGGCAAGTCGAACAAGCCGACCCCGATTCCTGCGCGCGAGATCGACAAGATCATGCAGCAGATGCAGGAGGGTGTGGAAAAGCCGCGTCCAAAAGTGCTGTACGAAGTGGGCGAGCAAGTCCGCATCAAGGATGGTCCGTTCACCGACTTCAACGGCAATGTCGAAGAAGTCAATTACGAGAAGTCCAAGGTGCGTGTATCGGTCACCATCTTCGGCCGCGCAACCCCTGTCGAACTCGAATTCGGCCAGGTCGAAAAAGTTTAACGCCGCGGCGGAGCGTTTAATCCGCCACCAAGAGGAGCCCCGCCGCGTGCGGGGCGCTACTACTCAATCCAACGATAGGAAGTGCCCAAATGGCAAAGAAAATCATTGGCTTTATCAAGCTGCAAGTGCCAGCTGGTAAGGCAAACCCATCCCCTCCGATCGGCCCGGCTCTGGGTCAGCGCGGTCTGAACATCATGGAATTCTGCAAAGCGTTCAACGCGCAGACCCAAGGTATGGAACCAGGCATGCCGATCCCTGTGATCATCACCGCCTTCGCGGACAAGTCCTTCACCTTCGTGATGAAGACCCCGCCAGCGACCTACCTGATCAAGAAGCACTCCGGCGTGCAAAAAGGCTCCTCCAAGCCGCACACCGACAAGGTCGGCAAGCTGACCCGCGCTCAAGCGGAAGAAATCGCTAAACTGAAGACCCCGGACCTGACCGCTGCCGATCTGGAAGCGGCTGTGCGCACCATCGCTGGTTCCGCACGCTCCATGGGCATCACCGTAGAGGGCATCTGATCATGGCAAAACTGTCCAAGCGCGCTCAAGCCATCAAGGCTAAAGTAGACCGTACCAAAGTGTACGCCTTCGACAACGCAGTGTCCCTGGTGAAAGAACTGGCCACCGCCAAGTTCAACGAATCCATCGACGTGTCCGTCCAGCTGGGCGTGGACCCGAAGAAGTCCGACCAGGTGGTGCGTGGCTCCGTGGTTCTGCCAGCAGGCACCGGCAAGACCGTTCGCGTTGCCGTGTTCGCTTCCGGCGACAAGGCTGAAGCAGCGAAAGCCGCTGGCGCCGACGTGGTAGGTATGGAAGACCTGGCCGAGCGCGTCAAAGCCGGCGACATGCCGTTCGACGTGGTCATCGCTTCCCCAGACACCATGCGTATCGTTGGTACCCTGGGCCAGATCCTGGGCCCACGCGGCCTGATGCCTAACCCGAAAGTTGGCACCGTAACCCCGGACGTGGCTGGCGCCGTGAAGAACGCCAAGGCCGGTCAGGTTCAGTACCGTACCGACAAGGCAGGTATCATCCACGCGACCATCGGCCGCAAGTCGTTCACCGACGCTGATCTGAAGACCAACCTGGTTGCTCTGATCGACGCGCTGAACAAGGCCAAGCCTGCTTCGTCCAAAGGCGTGTACCTGCGCAAAGTGTCGATTTCCTCGACCATGGGCGCTGGCGTGCGTGTTGACCACGCTACCCTGGCAGCGTAATGAATTAAGTCCCCGCCGAAAGGTGGGGCGGATCTTTGGGCTGGCAGGGGCAACCCTGTCAGGCCTTCAAAGACCGTTGGGCTCGATGCATCAAGCAGGCATGGGGTTAATCGCCGGAAGGCGCCCAACGCAGATGGTGTACCCGAACAAGTTTCTGTAGTCCATTGGACTCCTAAACCTCGGACGCCGTTGTTCGAACCGATGTGCGGCGCAAGCCAAGCATCATTTAAGGAGGTTGACCGTGGGTCTCAATCTGAATGACAAAAAGGCCGTCGTCGCCGAAGTTTCCGCAAAAGTAGCAACTGCGCAAACTATCGTCGTGGCCGAATACCGTGGCATCCAGGTTGGTCACTTGACTCAACTCCGTGCTAAAGCGCGTGCGCAAGGCGTGTACATTCGTGTTCTGAAGAACACCCTGGCACGCCGTGCAGTAGAAGGCACGCAGTTCGCCCCTCTGGCCGATTCCATGACCGGTCCGCTGATCTATTCGATCTCGGATGATGCCGTTGCTGCAGCGAAAGTCGTCGCCGACTTCGCCAAGACCAACGACAAACTGGTTGTGAAGGCTGGTAACTTTGCCGGTAAACAGCTCGACGTAGCTGGCGTTACCGCACTGGCGAGCATTCCAAGCCGTGAAGTCCTCATCTCGCAGCTGTTGGGCGTTATGCTGGCTCCGGTGTCGGGCTTTGCACGTGGTCTGGCTGCTCTGGCAGCCAAGAAAGAAACCGAAGCCGCTTAATCGCTGGCTTAGTTTCTTAGTCAATACCAATTCTGTAGTATTACAAACAAATTAGGAGTTTCAAATGGCAATTTCCAAAGACGACATCCTGAACGCAGTGTCCGAAATGTCCGTAATGGACCTGAACGAACTGGTTAAGGCTTTCGAAGAAAAGTTCGGCGTGTCCGCCGCTGCAATGGCAGCTCCGGCTGCTGGCGGCGCCGCTGCCGGTGCAGCTGCTGCTGAAGAGCAGACCGAATTCAACCTGGTTCTGTCCGAAGTGGGCGCGAACAAAGTTGGCGTGATTAAGGCAGTTCGCGAAATCACCGGTCTGGGCCTGAAAGAAGCCAAGGACCTGGTTGACGGCGCACCGAAGACCGTGAAAGAAGCCCTGTCGAAAGCTGACGCTGAAGCCGCTAAGAAGAAGCTGGAAGAAGCTGGCGCCAAGGCCGATCTGAAGTAATTTGCGTAAGGCGGGGCAACCCGCTAAACGTGGGAAGCCAATCGGCGGATCTCCTCGGAAGAGGGGTCCGCCTTTGGCTCCTTTGTCGTCTGTGTTGTTGATGTTGTTGTTTTGATGTTGTTTAGCAGTGTGATTTAACGCAGTGGCTTGAGGTTTTGGCTGGCGTGTGCCAGTCAAAACCTGAAGCCTCTATCCTTTCCTGTCACTCACGGAGTGTCCATGCACTACTCATTTACTGAGAAGAAACGCATTCGCAAGTCTTTTGCGAAACGCGCCAACGTCCACAACGTTCCGTTCCTGCTGGCTACCCAGCTCGAGTCGTACGAAAACTTCTTGCAGGAGCACACTCCGGTTGCAACGCGCAAGAACGAAGGCCTGCAGTCCGCCTTCACCTCGATCTTCCCTATTGTTTCCCATAACGGCTTTGCCCGTCTGGAATTCCTGTCCTACGTACTGGGCGACCCCGCCTTCGACGTCAAGGAATGCCAGCTGCGCGGCCTGACCTTCGCGTCGCCGCTGCGCGCCAAGGTGCGTCTGGTGATCCTGGACAAGGAATCGCCAACCAAGCCCGTCGTGAAGGAAATGAAGGAGCAGGAAGTCTACATGGGCGAACTGCCCCTGATGACCAGCACCGGTTCGTTCGTGATCAACGGTACTGAGCGTGTGATCGTTTCTCAGCTGCATCGCTCCCCGGGCGTGTTCTTCGAGCACGACCGCGGCAAGACCCACTCGTCCGGCAAGCTGCTGTTCTCGGCCCGTATCATTCCTTACCGCGGTTCCTGGCTGGACTTCGAGTTCGACCCGAAAGACATCCTGTACTTCCGCGTCGACCGCCGCCGCAAGATGCCGGTATCGATCCTGCTGAAGGCGATCGGCATGACCCCGGAACAGATCCTGGCGAACTTCTTCGTCTTCGACAACTTCAACCTGCGTTCGGAAGGCGCCGAGATGGAGTTCGTGTCCGAACGCCTGCGCGGCGAAGTCGCGCGCTTCGACATCGTCGATCCGAAGTCGGGCAAGACCATCGTGGTCAAGGACAAGCGTATCAACGCCAAGCACGTGCGCGAAATCGAGCAGGCCGGCATCCAGCACATCTCCGTGCCGGAAGACTACCTGCTGGGCCGCGTGCTGGCCAAGAACATCGTTGATCCGGAAACCGGCGAAATCGTGGCCCTGGCCAACGACGAGCTGACCGAAGAAACCCTGGGCAAGCTGCGCGACGCCAACATCAACGCCATCCAGACGCTGTACACCAACGATCTGGACCAGGGCGGCTACATCTCCCAGACCCTGCGTATCGACGACACCGCCGACCAGACCGCGGCCCGTATCGCGATCTACCGCATGATGCGTCCTGGCGAACCGCCAACCGAAGAGTCGGTGGAAGCCCTGTTCAACGGCCTGTTCTACAGCCCTGAGCGCTACGACCTGTCGGCCGTGGGCCGCATGAAGTTCAACCGCCGTATCGGCCGTGACGAACTGACCGGCGCCATGACCCTGTCGAACGAAGACATCCTGGCCGTGATCAAGATCCTGGTTGAGCTGCGCAATGGCCGCGGCGAAGTGGACGATATCGACCACCTGGGTAACCGTCGCGTGCGTTGCGTGGGCGAGCTGGCCGAGAACCAGTTCCGCGCCGGCCTGGTGCGCGTCGAGCGCGCCGTGAAAGAGCGTCTGGGCCAGGCGGAAGCCGACAACCTGATGCCGCACGACCTGATCAACTCCAAGCCGATTTCGGCTGCCATCCGCGAGTTCTTCGGTTCGTCCCAGCTGTCGCAGTTCATGGACCAGACCAACCCGCTGTCCGAGATCACCCACAAGCGCCGTGTTTCCGCACTGGGCCCTGGCGGTCTGACCCGCGAACGCGCCGGCTTCGAGGTGCGCGACGTGCACCCGACCCACTACGGCCGCGTATGCCCGATCGAAACGCCTGAAGGCCCGAACATCGGTCTGATCAACTCGCTGGCACTGTACGCCCGCCTGAACGAATACGGCTTCCTGGAAACCCCGTACCGCAAGGTCGAAGGCTCCAAGGTGACCGACAAGATCGATTACCTGTCCGCGATCGAAGAAGGCCGCTACATCATCGCCCAGGCAAACGCCAAGGTGAATGAGCAGGGCCAGCTGGTCGACGAACTGGTATCGTCCCGTGAAGCCGGCGAAACCATCCTGGTTTCCCCAGAGCGCGTGCAGTACATGGACGTGGCCCCAGGCCAGATCGTGTCCGTGGCAGCATCGCTGATTCCATTCCTGGAGCACGATGACGCGAACCGTGCACTGATGGGCGCCAACATGCAGCGTCAGGCTGTGCCTTGCCTGCGTCCTGAAAAGGCGCTGGTCGGTACCGGCATCGAGCGCACCGTGGCAGTCGACTCCGGCACCACCGTGCAGGCACTGCGCGGCGGCGTGGTGGACTACATCGATGCGGGCCGCGTCGTGATCCGCGTGAACGATGAAGAAGCACAGGCTGGCGAAGTCGGTGTGGACATCTACAACCTGATCAAGTACACCCGTTCCAACCAGAACACCAACATCAACCAGCGTCCGATCGTCAAAGTGGGCGACCGTGTGGCCAAAGGCGACGTGATCGCCGACGGCGCATCGACCGACCTGGGCGAACTGGCACTGGGCCAGAACATGACCGTGGCCTTCATGCCATGGAATGGTCTGAACTTCGAAGACTCGATCCTGATCAGCGAAAACGTCGTGAAAGACGACCGCTACACCTCGATCCACATCGAAGAACTGAGCGTAGTTGCGCGTGACACCAAGCTGGGCCCTGAAGAAATCACCCGCGATATCTCCAACCTGGCTGAGAACCAGCTGGCGCGTCTGGACGAATCCGGCATCGTGTACATCGGCGCTGAAGTGCAGGCCGGCGACACCCTGGTTGGTAAGGTGACCCCGAAAGGCGAAACCCAGCTGACCCCGGAGGAGAAGCTGCTGCGCGCGATCTTCGGCGAAAAAGCGTCCGACGTGAAGGACACCTCGCTGCGCGTGCCGTCTGGCATGGTTGGTACCGTGATCGACGTGCAAGTGTTCACCCGCGAAGGCATCCCACGCGACAAGCGCGCCCAGCAGATCATCGACGATGAACTGAAGCGCTTCCGTCTGGACCTGAACGACCAGATGCGTATCGTGGAAGGCGACGCCTTCCAGCGTCTGGAAAAGACCCTGATTGGCCAGGTGGTCAACGGCGGTCCGAAGAAGCTGGCGAAAGGCGCCAAGATCACCAAGGAATACCTGGATGATCTGGACAAGTTCCACTGGTTCGACATCCGCCCTGCGGAAGACAGCCTGGCCGCCGCACTGGAAGCCATCAAGGAATCGATCAACGAGAAGCGCCACCAGTTCGACCTGGCCTTCGAAGAGAAGCGCAAGAAGCTGACCCAGGGCGACGAGCTGCAGCCTGGCGTGCAGAAGATGGTCAAGGTTTACCTGGCCGTTAAGCGCCGCCTGCAGTCCGGCGACAAGATGGCAGGCCGCCACGGTAACAAGGGTGTGGTCTCGCGTATCGTTCCGGTGGAAGACATGCCTTACATGGCGGACGGTACTCCGGCCGACGTGGTGCTGAACCCGCTGGGTGTTCCGTCCCGTATGAACGTGGGTCAGATCCTGGAAACCCACCTGGGCTGGGCAGCGAAGGGCCTGGGCATCCGTATCGGCGAAATGCTGCAAGCGCAGATCAAGGTCGAAGAGATGCGCAAGTACCTGACCACCGTGTACAACGAGACCGGTTCGAAGGAAGACATCGCCAACTTCAGCGACGACGAAATCATGTCGCTGGCGGCCAACCTGAAGAAGGGTGTTCCGTTCGCAACCCCAGTGTTCGACGGTGCGCACGAATCCGAAATCCGCCGCATGCTGGACCTGGCGTACCCGGACGAGATCGCAACCAAGCTGGGCATGACCGAATCGAAGAACCAGGTCACCATGTACGACGGCCGCACCGGCGAAGCCTTCGAACGCAAGGTTACCGTGGGCGTGATGCACATGCTGAAGCTGCACCACCTGGTGGACGACAAGATGCACGCACGTTCGACCGGTCCTTACTCGCTGGTGACCCAGCAGCCTCTGGGCGGTAAGGCGCAGTTCGGCGGCCAGCGCTTCGGTGAGATGGAAGTGTGGGCGCTGGAAGCATACGGCGCCTCCTACGTGCTGCAAGAAATGCTGACCGTGAAGTCCGACGACGTGAACGGCCGTACCAAAGTGTACGAAAACCTCGTCAAGGGCGACCACGTGATCGATGCCGGCATGCCGGAATCGTTCAACGTGCTGGTGAAGGAAATCCGTTCCCTGGGTATCGATATCGACCTGGAACGCGGCTAAAGCCTACGGCCGAAAACAGGTGGCAGCCACGGCGTGGCAGCCACCAGGTTTCCGCCTCGGGTTTCAAGCAGTTCACCAACACGCAAATTTAGAATTCATCACTACCTGGAGTGATACATGAAAGCCCTGCTCGACCTGTTCAAGCAAGTACAGCAAAACGAGTCCTTCGACGCGATCAAGATCGGTCTGGCCTCGCCTGAAAAAATTCGTTCCTGGTCTTACGGCGAAGTTAAAAAGCCTGAGACCATCAACTACCGTACCTTCAAGCCAGAGCGCGATGGTCTGTTCTGCGCCAAGATCTTTGGCCCGATCAAGGACTACGAATGCCTGTGCGGCAAGTACAAGCGCCTGAAGCACCGCGGTGTCATCTGCGAAAAGTGCGGCGTTGAAGTGACCCTGGCCAAAGTGCGCCGTGAGCGCATGGGCCACATCGAACTGGCTTCGCCGGTCGCCCACATCTGGTTCCTGAAATCGCTGCCGTCGCGTCTGGGTATGGTCTTGGACATGACCCTGCGCGATATCGAACGCGTGCTGTACTTCGAAGCATACGTGGTGACCGATCCAGGCATGACCCCGCTGAAGAAGTGCCAGATCATGTCGGAAGACGATTACGCCGCCAAGTACGAAGAGTACGGCGATGACTTCACCGCCTTCATGGGCGCGGAAGGTATCCGTGAACTGCTGCGCTCGATCGACATCCACCGCGATGCCGAAGCCCTGCGCGTGGAGCTGAAGGAATCGAAGTCCGAAGCGAAGATCAAGAAGTACGCCAAGCGCCTGAAAGTGCTGGAAGCGTTCCAGCGTTCCGGCATCAAGCCGGACTGGATGATCATGGAAGTGCTGCCGGTGCTGCCGCCGGAACTGCGCCCACTGGTCCCGCTGGATGGCGGCCGCTTTGCGACCTCCGACCTGAACGACCTGTATCGCCGCGTCATCAACCGTAACAACCGTCTGAAGCGCCTGATGGAGCTGCGTGCTCCAGAGATCATCACGCGCAACGAAAAGCGCATGCTGCAGGAAGCAGTGGACTCGCTGCTGGACAACGGCCGTCGCGGCAAGGCGATGACCGGCGCCAACAAGCGTCCGCTGAAGTCGCTGGCTGAAATGATCAAAGGTAAGGGCGGCCGCTTCCGTCAGAACCTGCTGGGTAAGCGCGTCGACTACTCCGGCCGTTCCGTGATCGTGGTGGGTCCACAGCTGAAACTGCACCAGTGCGGTCTGCCGAAGCTGATGGCCCTGGAACTGTTCAAGCCATTCATCTTCAATAAACTGGAGTTGATGGGCTTGGCCACCACCATCAAGGCTGCCAAGAAACTGGTTGAGCAACAGGAACCAGTGGTTTGGGACATCCTGGAAGAAGTGATCCGCGAACATCCGATCATGCTGAACCGTGCGCCGACCCTGCACCGTCTGGGTATCCAGGCGTTCGAGCCGGTGCTGATCGAAGGCAAGGCCATTCAGCTGCACCCGCTGGTCTGCGCGGCGTTCAACGCTGACTTCGACGGTGACCAGATGGCAGTTCACGTGCCGCTGTCCATCGAAGCACAGATGGAAGCCCGCACCCTGATGCTGGCCTCGAACAACATCCTGTTCCCGTCCAACGGCGAACCGTCGATCGTGCCGTCCCAGGATATCGTGCTGGGTCTGTACTACGCGACCCGCGAAGCAGTCAACGCCAAGGGCGAAGGCATGCTGTTCCCGGACGTGTCGGAAGTGATCCGCGCCTACGACAACAAGGAAGTTGAACTGGCCACCCGCATTACCGTACGTATCGTCGAGAATCCAAAAGATCCGGCGACCGGCGAGTTCGTGCGTACCCTGACCCGTTACGAGACCACCGTTGGCCGTGCCATCCTGTCCGAGATCCTGCCGAAGGGCCTGCCATTCTCCGTGCTGAACCGCGCGCTGAAGAAGAAGGAAATCTCGAAGCTGATCAACACTTCCTTCCGCAAATGCGGCCTGCGCGCGACCGTGGTGTTTGCCGACCAGCTGATGCAGTCGGGCTTCCGCCTGGCGACCCGCGCCGGTATCTCCATCTGCGTGGACGACATGCTGGTGCCGGAAGTGAAGAAGACCCTGATCGCCACCGCCGAATCCGAAGTCAAGCAGATCGAGCAGCAGTACGCTTCCGGTCTGGTGACCGCGGGCGAGCGCTACAACAAGGTCGTCGACATCTGGGGCAAGACCTCCGATGAAGTCGGCAAGGCGATGATGGACCACCTGAAGGTGGAAGACGTGATCCGCCGCGACGGCACCAAGTCGACCCAGGAATCGTTCAACGCGATTTACATGATGGCCGACTCGGGCGCCCGTGGTTCCGCTGCCCAGATCCGTCAGCTGGCCGGTATGCGTGGTCTGATGGCGAAGCCGGACGGCTCGATTATCGAAACGCCGATTACCGCGAACTTCCGCGAAGGCCTGAACGTTCTGCAGTACTTCATCTCGACCCACGGCGCTCGTAAAGGTCTGGCGGATACGGCACTGAAGACCGCGAACTCCGGTTACCTGACCCGCCGTCTGGTGGACGTGACCCAGGATCTGGTGGTGACCGAGGACGATTGCGGCACTTCCAACGGCACGCTGATGAAGGCGATGGTCGAAGGCGGTGAAGTGATCGAAGCCCTGCGCGACCGTATCCTCGGCCGCGTGGCCGGCACCGACATCGTCAATCCTGAAACCCAGGAAACCGCGTTCGAAGCCGGCACGCTGCTGGACGAAGACATGGTGGAAGAGATCGAGCGCATGGGCGTGGACGAAGTCAAAGTCCGCACCCCGCTGACCTGCGAAACCCGCTACGGCCTGTGCGCCAAGTGCTACGGCCGCGACCTGGGCCGCGGCATGCTGGTGAACTCCGGCGAAGCAGTGGGTGTTGTGGCAGCACAGTCGATCGGTGAGCCGGGTACCCAGCTGACCATGCGTACCTTCCACATCGGTGGTGCGGCGTCGCGTGCAGCAGTGGCCTCCTCGGTGGAAGCGAAGTCGAACGGTATCATCCGCTTCACCGCGACCATGCGTTACGTTACCAACGGCAAGGGCGCTCAGATCGTCATTTCCCGTTCCGGCGAAGTGCTGATTACCGACGACCACGGCCGTGAGCGCGAGCGTCACAAGGTGCCTTACGGCGCGACCCTGATCGTCAAGGATGGCATGACCGTGAAGGCTGGCGCTCCTCTGGCAACGTGGGACCCGCTGACCCGTCCGATCATTACCGAGTACGCCGGTACGGTGCGTTTCGAGAACGTCGAAGAAGGCGTGACCGTGGCCCGTCAGGTGGACGAGGTGACCGGTCTGGCAACCCTGGTGGTGATCGACGCCAAGCGTCGCGGCTCGCCGGGCAAGGCCATGCGTCCGCAGGTGAAACTGCTGAACGAAGACGGTCAGGAAGTGAAGATCGCCGGCACTGAACACGCAGTGGCGATCGGCTTCCAGGTTGGCGCGCTGATCATGGTGAAAGATGGCCAGCAAGTGTCCGTGGGTGAGGTTCTGGCGCGTATCCCGACCGAATCGCAGAAGACCCGTGACATTACCGGTGGTCTGCCACGCGTTGCGGAACTGTTCGAAGCACGTTCGCCGAAAGACGCGGGCATGCTGGCGGAAGTGACCGGTACTGTGGCCTTCGGTAAGGAAACCAAGGGCAAGCAGCGTCTGGAAATCACCGACATGGACGGCAACAAGCACGAGTTCCTGATTACCAAGGACAAGCAAGTGCTGGTGCACGACGGCCAGGTGGTGAACAAGGGCGAGATGATCGTGGACGGACCGGCCGATCCGCAAGACATCCTGCGCCTGCTGGGTATTGAAGCGCTGGCCCGCTACATCGTTGACGAAGTGCAGGACGTGTACCGTCTGCAGGGCGTGAAGATTAACGACAAGCACATCGAGGTGATCGTTCGCCAGATGCTGCGCCGTGTTCAGATCGTTCAGGCTGGCGACACCGACTACATCGTCGGCGAGCAGGTGGAGCGCTCCGAGCTGCTGGAAGAAAACGACAAGGTCATCGCACTGGGCAAGCTGCCAGCGACCTACGAAAACGTGCTGCTGGGTATTACCAAGGCATCGCTGTCGACCGACTCCTTCATCTCGGCCGCATCGTTCCAGGAAACCACCCGCGTGCTGACCGAAGCGGCGATCATGGGCAAGCGCGATGGTCTGCGCGGCCTGAAGGAAAACGTCATCGTCGGCCGTCTGATCCCAGGCGGTACCGGTCTGGCCTTCCACCGCGCCCGCAAGGAGAAGGAAGTGTGGGAAGCCGAAGAGCGCAAAGCCCTGCTCGACGCCGAACGCGCCGCCATCGTGGCCGAACTGCCAGCGGACGAACCGCACCACAGCGACGAAGCGTAAGCTTCGCCCCGCTGCAAAAAAGCCACCTTCGGGTGGCTTTTTTTATTTGTTTGATGAGTGGCGGCCCGGCCCGGGAATCAACGCTCAGCAGACGCTACCGCCAGTGCTGTGAGTCACTGCTCGCGCAAACAAAAACGCCACCCGAAGGTGGCGTTTTTAGCGGCTGAGGCCGTGTACCGTTTAGCGCCTGACCCCAGATCAGGCTTTGCGGCGGCGGGCGATGGCGAGGGCGCCGAGGCCGAGGCCGAGGATGGCCAGGGAAGCAGGCTCCGGTACGGCATTGACAGCGATATTGTCCAATGCCACCCAGTTTCCGCTGTCGCTACCGATGCTGAACGATTTCAGGCCGGTGAAGCCGGACAGCGCGTAGTTCGTGAAGTCATTGCCCACGGTCTTGGAATTGTTAGGACGCGTGTCCAGGTTGATGAGCTGCGTGATGGTCGTGCCATCCATGCGGGTGCCTTTCAAGGTCGCGGTTAGGCCGTAACCTGACCAGTTGACCAGATCCAGACTGTTCACGGAGAACGGCGTGGCTGTAACGTTGCGCATCGTCACGGTCGAGTAAGTCATCAGGAAGTCGGTTCCGTTATATGCGTCGTAGCCAGTATCGCCGCCGTTCGCATAACCGGAACGCATAAAAATATCATCGACGGTCGGCGCGAAGGTGAAGCCGTCGACGGTAGCGCTTTGGGTGCGCATTTGCGTGTACTGGTTGCTGTAGACGTACACGCTGCCTGGAACGTTGGTGCCGGCCAGATTGTTGAAGGTGATGACAGCAGCTTGGGTTTGCGCGCAGAAGGCGAGAGCGGCGGCAAAGAGGGCGGTGCGGAAGTTTGGCATGAACAAAAAACTCAGTTTAACAATGATGATTCAAAGTAAAGCAAGTTGTATAAAAGCAATTAAAATTGAATTGGATCAAATAGTTAGGGGCGGCCCAGACTGCGGCCGCCCCTAGAGTGTAAAATTTTCCGACAGTTAAGCGACCATCAGTTTTACAGATTTCAGGTCCACGCTGTTGGGGCCGACCGAGATGGTGAAGCTGCCTGGCTCCACCACGCGCTTCATTTCGAAGTTGTAGAAGCGCAGGTCGGATGGCTTGATGTCGAAGGTGACCGTGCGCTGCTCGCCCGGCTGCAGCGTCACGCGCTGGAAGGCCTTCAGCTCTTTCACGGGACGGGTCGCGGAGCTGATGTCGTCGCGAATGTAGAGCTGCACTACTTCATCGCCCGCCAGCTTGCCGGTGTTGGCCACATCGACCGATACCCTGGTCGACCCATCCACGCCAATCTTCGCCGCAGACAGACGCGGTTCGGAAATCGTAAATGAGGTGTAGCTCAAGCCAAAGCCGAAGGGATACAGCGGTTTGGTGGTGCCATCGATGTAGCCGCGGCGCGCGGATGGCTTGTAGTTGTAGAAGATCGGCAGCTGGCCCACATTGCGCGCGATGGATACCGGCAGCTTGCCGCCTGGGTTGGCGCGGCCGAACAGCAGATCCGCCGCGGCGTTGCCCGTTTCCTGCCCGAGATACCAGCCCTCGATCAGGGCGTCGGCACGCTCCGCCAGCAGGTTCACGGACAATGGACGGCCGTTGAGCAGGAACACCACGGTCGGCTTGCCCAGATCGAAGATGGCTTTCGCCAGATCGTTTTGCTGGCCCAGCATGTCCAGCGTCTGGCGGTCGCCGAGGTGGTTATCGGCCCAGGCTTCGCGGCTGGTCTGCTCGTTATCGCCGAGGACCATGATGATGGTGTCGGCGTTCTTCGCCGCAGCCACTGCGTCCGCGATCAGCTTTGCATTCACTTCCGGCGGCGTGAACTTGATTTCGTCCTGGCCCCAGATGCGGTGCTCGGTGATGCGCACACCTTCCGAGTAGGCGAAGGGGAAGCCCTGCTTCTTGCTCTCGGCTTCCAGCGCTTCGTGCAGCGATACCACGTGACGCGGCACGCCGGAGTAGCCACCGATCGGGCAATCCTTGGCGTGCGTACCAAGCAGCAGCACCTTGCCGACTTTCTGCGGGTTCAGTGGCAGCAGACCCTTGTCGTTCTTCAGCAGCACCGCGGAGCGCACAGCCGCTTCGCGCGTCAGCGCAATTGCGTCCGGCGTGGCGGTGAGCTTGTCGGCCAGGTCGGCGTCGACGAAAGGCTGTTCGAACAGGCCAGCTTCGAACTTCAGCGTGAGGATGCGCGCAACGACGGTGTCGATCTCCGCGACGGAAACCTTCTTCTCCTTCACCAGCTCCGGCAGGAATTTGTAGCCGAAGACATCCGGCGTTTCCACATCCACGCCGGCCTTGATGGCGCGGTAGGCAGCGTCCTTCGGATTGTCCGCCAGATGATGGCGGGTGATCAGTTCCTTGATGCCGAAGTAGTCGGACACCGTCACACCCTTGAAGCCCCATTCCTCGCGCAGCACCTTGTGCAGCAGCCAGTTATTGGCGTGCGAAGGCAGGCCGCCGATCTCGTTATAGGACGGCATCACGGCGCTGGCGTTCGTCTCGCGGATGATGCGCTCGAACGGCGGGAAGAATTCTTCGCGCAGGGTGCGCTCGCTCACTTCAGCAGGGCCGATATTGGTGCCGCTTTCCGGCTGGCCGTGGCCGGTCATGTGCTTCAGCGTGACGAGGACCTTATCCTTGGCCAGCTTGCGGTCTTCGCCCATGAAGCCCAGCACGGCAGCCTTGCCGATCTCTGCGCACACATGCGGATCCTCGCCGTAAGTCTCTTCAATACGGCCCCAGCGCGGCTCGCGTGCCACGTCCACCACCGGCGCCAGCGCGAAGTTCGCGCCGCGCGCGCGCATTTCGCGTGCCGCCACGCTGAACACCTTACGCACCATGGCCGGATCAAAGGAGGACGCCAGCGCGATCGCCTGCGGGAAGCTGGTGGCGTCGCGCGCCGCGTAGCCGTGCAGCGATTCCTCGTGCATGAACATCGGGATGCCGAGGCGTGTGTTCTCTACCGCCCATTTCTGTGCGGCGTTGACATAGCGCGCCGTTTCGGCGGCGTTGCGGTTCTGGTGGTCGCCTGCATCGCCTGCGCCGCCTGCTTCGGCGTGGCCCTGGCGGTCGGACGGGCGGCCAACCATGCCGATCCCGTGCGGATAGGTTTGCGCGGCTTTCTCGCCGGAGAACTTGCCGTTTGCTTCTTCGATGACTTTTTTGTCCTGCCATACGCAGAGCATCTGGGCGACTTTCTCCTCCAGCGTCATGCGGCCCAGCAGATCCTTTACACGCGCCGGCACGGGAGCGGCAGGGTCCTTGTAAAGCGGCCGCGTCGCGGCGGCAGCCATGGCGGCTGGCGCACCGAGGGCGCTGACGCCTGCGACGCTGGATAGAGAGGTGAGGAACTGCCGGCGCTTCATGTATTGTCTCCTGTTTTTATGTTTGAACTGACTGGCGTTCAGCCTTCCATCTGCTCAAGTTCCTTGCCGCGCGTTTCGTACACATAGCGCATCACGAAGAACAGCGAAATCACTGCGGCCACGGTGTAGATGCCGTAGGCGCCGGCCAGGCCGATGCTCGCGAGCAGAATCGGGAAGGTCACGGTGATGATGAAGTTCGAAGTCCATTGCGCTGCACCGGCGACCGCCAGGCCGGAACCGCGGATCTGGTTCGGGAACATCTCGCCCAGCATGACCCACATGACCGGGCCCCACGACACGTTAAAGAAGATCACGTAGATATTCGCGGCAACCAGGGCGAGCACGCCCATCGCTCCGGTCAGCACCAGCTTGCCGCTCGCGTCGAGCGTCGCGTTGGCAAAGGCGAAGGTCACCAGACCAAGCGTCACCGCCATGCCGAGCGAGCCAATCCACAGCAGTGGCTTGCGGCCAATGCGGTCGATCAGGAACACGGTGACGATGCAGGCGCCGATACTCAGGGCGCCGGAGAGTACGTTAATCAGCAGCGCATCGCTTTCCGAGAAGCCAACGGCCTGCCACAGCACCGCGCCGTAATAGAACACCACGTTGATGCCAACCAGCTGCTGGAAGGTGGCGAGGCCGATGCCGACCCAGACGATAGGGCGCAGTTTGCCGGTCGCCTTGTTAATCAGGTCGGACAGGCGTGGGCGGTGGTGGTCTTCGGACAGCGAAACGTCGATCGCGTCAAACTTGGCTTTGGCCGACGCCGCGCCATACAGGCGCTCCAGCACGGCCAGCGCTTCGGCCTTGCGCTTCTTCACCACGAGGAAGCGTGGGCTTTCCGGAATCGCCAGCAGCAGCACCAGGAACAGCACGGAAGGAATCGCCATCATCCAGAACATCCAGCGCCACGCCTCCTGGCCGAGCCACAGCACGCCGGTCGAAGTGCCTGCTGCTTTCGCCAGCATGTAATTGCTCAGGAAGGCGCAGAACAGGCCGCTGATGATCGCGATCTGCTGCACCGAGGCGAGACGGCCGCGGTAACGCGCCGATGCGACTTCGGCGATATACGCAGGCGACATCACGCTGGCCGCACCGACGGCAAAGCCGCCCAGCACGCGTGCCGCGATAAAGACTGCCGAGGTGGTCGCAAAACCCGCGCCCAGCGCCGACATCAGGAACATCACGGAGGAAATGATCAGTACCGAACGGCGGCCCCAGAGGTCGCCCAGGCGGCCTGCGAAGAAGGCGCCCGCTGCGCAGCCCAGCAGCATCGAGGCCACTTCGAAGCCGATGCCGGCCGAAGTCGAATGGAAGGCCTGTTTCAGGCCATCGACCGTACCGTTGATCACGCCACTATCGAAGCCGAACAGGAAGCCGCCAATGGTGGCGATGCAGCTGATCAGGATAATGAGGCCGGTGTTTTCCGATTCATGGGTGGAATCGGTACTTTCTATTGCAACGCTGTTCATATGTCTCCTTTTGTTTTCAGCTCTGGCTTATGCCGAGTCAGTGATTGTGCCGCGGCATATCCTCTGCCACCCCACGGTACTTCAACGCCATTTCCATGCAGGCCCCGGTTTCCATCTGGCCTACGGTCGAACGATACAGCTCCTGCCAAGGCGTCTGGCTTGGCGGCACGGCTGGGATGCCTTCCGCCTTGCGCTTGGCCAGCTCTTCGTCGCTGACCAGCATATTACATTCACCCTTGTTCAAGTCGATGCGCACCATGTCGCCGGTGCGGATGTAAGCCAGGCCACCGCCTACCGCGCTCTCCGGCGAGGCGTTCAGGATGGACGGGCTGTCCGAGGTGCCGGACTGGCGGCCGTCGCCAAGCGTCGGCAGGTTCTTGATGCCGCGCTTGATCAGGTGATCAGGCGGCTGCATGTTCACCACTTCCGCCGAACCAGGCCAGCCCACCGGACCCGCACCGCGGATCACCAGGATGCTGTCTTCGTCGATATTCAGCGCTGGATCGTTGATGCGTGCGTGGTAGTCGCCGGAACCGTCGAACACCACGGCGCGGCATTCGAACACGTTCTCGTTGCCAGGGCGGCTCAGATAGCGCTGGCGGAATTCTTCCGAAATCACGGAAGTCTTCATGATCGCGAAGTTGAACAGATTGCCCTTCAGGACGAAGAAGCCGGCCTTTTCCTTCAGCGGCTTGTCGAACGGCGTAATCATTTCGCGGTCCGCGCTCTCGCGGCCCTGCAGGTTTTCCGCCATGGTCTTGCCGGTGACGGTCAGGCGCTTGGAGCGCAGCTTGCCTGCCTGTTCCAGTTCCCACATCACGGCCGGCACGCCGCCCGCGCGGTGGAAGCGCTCGCCCAGGTATTTACCGGATGGCTGCATATTCAGCAGCAGCGGCACGTCGTGGCCGTATTCCATCCAGTCTTCCTGCTTGATCTCGACGCCGGCGTGGCGTGCCATCGCCATGATATGCTGCTGGGCGTTGGTGGAACCGCCGATGGCCGCATTGACCACGATGGCGTCCAGGAAGGCGTCGCGCGTCAGGATGGAGGACGGACGTACATCCTGCTTGGTCAGCTCGACGATGCGCTTGCCCGTTTCGTAAGCCATCTGGCCGCGTTCGCGGTAAGGCGCCGGAATCGCGGAGCAGCCGGTGAGGGACATGCCCAGCGCTTCGGCAATCGCGTTCATGGTCGACGCGGTGCCCATCGTGTTGCAGTGGCCGGCAGAAGGCGCCGACGCGGCAGCGATTTCCAGGAATTTCTCGTTGTCGATCTGGCCCGCAGCCAGCTGGCGGCGGCCTTTCCAGATCGCGGCGCCGGAGCCCACCAGCTCACCATCCAGCCAGCCGTCCAGCATGGGACCACCGGACAGCACGATGGCCGGGATGTCGATGGTGGCCGCAGCCATCAGCTGCGAAGGCGTGGTCTTGTCGCAGCCGGTGGTCAGCACCACGGCGTCAATCGGATAACCGTGCAGGATCTCGACCAGGCCCATATACGCCAGGTTACGGTCGATCGCCGCGGTCGGACGGCGGCAGTTCTCGAAGATCGGATGCAGCGGGAATTCCATCGGGATGCCGCCCGCATCGCGGATGCCGTCGCGCACACGCTTGGCCAGTTCCAGGTGGATGCGGTTGCACGGGCTGATGTCGCTGCCCGACTGCGCGATGCCGATAATCGGGCGGCCGCTGCGCAGTTCTTCCGGCGTAATGCCGTAGTTCATGAAGCGCTCCAGGTAGAGCGCGGTCATGTCGATGTGGTCGGGATTGTCGAACCAATCCTGCGAGCGATAACGGCGGGTGTTGCTCATACTGCGTTCCTGTCGAAGAGGGGTTGCGGCAGGCCTGGCACGTCCACGCGGAAGGTGAACACGCCGCCTGCCAGCGGATATTGTGCGCGCTCGGCGTCGGTCAGGCCTTTCCAGGCCGTGGTGACGAAGACGGTGCGCAGGTCCTGGCCGCCAAAGGCGATCTTGGTGATATTAGGGCAGGGCATGGGGATCGTGGCGGACAATTCGCCGCTCGGCGTGTAGCGCTCGATGCGGCTGCCACAGAACAGGGCGATCCACACATTGCCTTCCGAGTCGACGGTGCTGCCGTCCGGGTAGCCGCTGCCCTCGATGCGCGTGAAGACGCGCTTGTTGGACAGACTGCCCGTTTCCGACTTGTCGAAGGCGTACACAGTCTTCGACAGGGTATCGGTGTGATAGAAGGTCTTGCCGTCCGGGCTGGTGCAAGGACCATTGGTGATGACGTAGCCGCTGTCGATCTGCACCAGGCCGCGCTTGTCCAGGCGGTACAGCGCGCCGGTCGGCGCTTCCTCCGCGTTGTCCATGGAGCCGAACCAGAGGCGGCCCTGCACGTCGACGCCGCCATCGTTCAAGCGGTTGCCGGGGATGGCGGTTTCCAGTGCCAGCATGGGGCGGAAGCCCAGCTCCGGGGTGAACTGCATCAGCTGGCCGGGCAGGCCGCATACGAAGCCGCCGCCTTGCACCGGCAGCGCGAAGCCGATTTCGCCCGGCGCATCCGAGCTTTGCTGGCCGCTGCCGTCTTCATTCACGCGGTGCAGGCGCTGGCCCTTGATGTCCACGAAGTAGAAGGCGTTGTCGGCTGCATGCCAGACCGGCCCTTCGGCCAGTTTGGCGCCGACGTTCCAGATGCAGCTTGGGGCGCTCATGAGCCGTACCAGCCTGCGTCTACGAAGTAATCGCGGCCGGAGCAGCGCGCGGCGTTGCTGGATGCCAGGAACAGCGTCAGCGCGGCCACGTCTTCCGGCAGCACGCGCTCCGGCAGGCATTGCGCGGCCAGGATCTGCGCTTCCTGTTCCGGCGAGTACCACAGGGCCATCTGGCGCGCGGTCTGGATCTGGCCTGGAACGATGCAGTTGACGCGGATGCCGTCGCCGCCCAGATCGCGGGCCAGGCCACGGGTCAGGCCTTCGATCGCCGCCTTGGCGGTCATGTACAGGGTCAGGTTGCCCAGCGCCAGGTGCCAGGAGATGGAACCGAAGTTCAGGATCACGCCGCCGCCTGCCGCCTTCATGCCCGGCGCTACGGCCTGTGCGCAGAAGAACTGGTGGCGCAGGTTCACGGCCAGGCTGTCGTCCCAGTATTTTGCGGTGACGTCCTGCACTTCGTGGCGGTTGTCGTTGGCCGCATTGTTGATCAGGATATCGGCCGCGCCGTAGTCCTTTTCGATCTGCGCGAATACCGCAGTCAGCATATCCAGATTGGTCAGGTCGCAGCGGACATATTTCGGTGCGTGCTTGGCGTTGGCCAGGCTGGCGGCCAGCGCTTGCGATGGTTCGTCCTGGATGTCGAGGAATACGACTTGCGCGCCCTGCTTGACGAAAGCCTCAACGATGGCAGCGCCGATGCCGGTACCGCCGCCCGTGATGACGACGCGTTTGTCCGCGAGGTCAGGATAGGTGGCGAACACCATTGGTTTTCTTGCTGCGGTCATGTTAATTATTCTCCTGCCGCGAAGCCGCGGCGTGCCAGATTGCGGTAAAGGGCGCGAACGCCGAAAGTCCACGGCGCGATTTTATCGCTGCGCTGGACATGATTGATCAGGGAGCCCAGTGCGGAGCTGCTGATGGTAACGCGGTCACCCATGTGGTGGGTGAAGCCCGCGCCCTTGGCGCCACGGTCTTTGATCGGCGAGAACATGGTGCCGAGGAAGAGCATGAAGCCATCGGGATATTGGTGATGCGCGCCGGCGGTCTGGGAAACCAGATCCAGCGGATTGCGGCTGATTTCTTCCATGCGGCTCACGCCGTCCAGTACGAAGCCGTCGTCTTCGCCTTCAATGGCGAGGCGTACTTCGGCGTTGCGCACGTTGTCGATGGTGAAGCTGCCGTCGAACAGACGGATGAAAGGACCGATCGAGCAGGACGCGTTATTGTCCTTGGCCTTGCCCAGCAGGAGGGCGCTGCGGCCTTCGATGTCGCGCAGGTTCACGTCGTTGCCGAGCGTGGCGCCGACAGCCTCGTGGCGGCTGTTCACGGCCAGCACGATTTCCGGCTCAGGGTTGTTCCATTCGGAGGCCGGGTGCAGGCCCACGTCCGCCCCAAAGCCCACGGAGGACATCGGCTGCGACTTGGAGAACACTTCGGCGTAAGGGCCAATGCCCACTTCCATGTACTGCGACCATGCGCCGCGCGCCTGGAATTCCTTCTTCAGCTTTTCAGCCGCTTCCGAACCCGGCTCGATGCTGGACAGGTCACCGCCGATGGTGGACAGCAGTTCGGCGCGCAGCTTCTCGGCGCGCTCCTTGTCACCACCAGCCTGTTCTTCGATCACGCGTTCCAGCAGGCTGACCGCGAAGGTCACGCCGCAAGCCTTGATGGCCTGCACATCGCAGGGAGCCAGCAGGCGCGGGCCGTTTGGTTCCGGATGCAGGCTGGCTTCGATCAGCGCGGTAACGCTGCCCAGTTCTTCACCCTGCACGGTACGCACGAATTGCACGACGTCGGGACGGTCCAGCAGGTCAGCCATGATCGGCGCCTTGGCGGTGATATCCACCACCTGGCCTTCACGCACGACGACGACGCACGGGCCATTGATTTCACCGCCGCGCCAGATACGGCCGACGAGCAAAGCGCTGCCCAGATCCTGCGGCAGGCAGGAAGATGCGGTTACGGGTTTCATATGTCTCCTTGGTGTTGCGTTTTCTTGTTATCGGCCCAGGCTTGGCAGCTTGGGCGAGTATTTCCAGCCCGGCACCAGGTACTGCATGGCCATCGCGTCATCACGCGCGCCGGTGCCGACTTTCTTGAACAATTCGTGCGCCGCTTCGATGCGGTCCATATCCGGCTCGATGCCCAGGCCCGGTTTGTCTGGCACCGCGACTTCGCCGCCTACGATCTGCAGCGGTTCCTTGGTCAGGCGCTCTTTGCCTTCCTGCCAGATCCAGTGGGTGTCGATGGCGGTGATGTTGCCCGGTGCTGCGGCGGCAGCGTGGGTGAACATGGCCAGCGAAACGTCGAAGTGATTGTTGGAGTGCGAACCCCAGGTCATGCCCCAGTCCTGGCACAGCTGCGCCAGGCGCACGGAGCCTTGCATGGTCCAGAAGTGCGGATCGGCCAGCGGAATATCGACTGCATTCAGCAGGTGGGAGTGCGCCATCTGGCGCCAGTCGGTCGCCACCATATTGGTCGCGGTCTGGATGCCGGTGGCGCGCTTGAATTCGGCCATGATTTCGCGGCCGGAGTAGCCGTCTTCCGGACCGCATGGGTCTTCGGCGTAGGCCAGCACATTGCCCTGGCCGCGGCAAACGTCGATCGCTTCGCGCAGGCTCCAGGCGCCGTTCGGGTCCAGCGTCACGCGGGATTCAGGGAAGCGCGCCTTGATGGCCTTGATGGCTTCCATTTCTTCGTGGCCGCGCATCACGCCGCCCTTCAGCTTGAAGTCGCGGAAGCCGTAGCGCAGGGCCGCTTCTGCTGCCTGGTCGGCGATCGCTTCAGGAGTGATCGCTTCGCGATGGCGCGCGGCGTACCAGCCGGATTGACCCTCGCCGCTCAGATAAGGCAGGTCGGTCTTGCTGCGGTCGCCGATATAGAACAGGTAGGCGAGCATTGGCACGCTGTCGCGTTGCTGGCCCGAGCCGAGCAGTTCGCACACCGGCACGTTGAGGTGCTGGCCCAGCAGGTCGAGCAGGGCGGCTTCGATCGCCGTCACCACATTTTCCAGGCGCAGATTGATTTCGTGCGGCTGCTTCAGCACTGCCGCTTCGGCTTCGGACGTCACCTGGTGCTGCATGCCGCCGCGATTGCCGCCGATGGATGCGCGCACGGCGTTCAGCGTGCGGTTGTAGCGGCCGATCTCGGTGCCGACCACGCGCGGGATGGCGTTTTCCAGCGCTTTGTTGATGCCCGCGCCGCCCGGCACTTCGCCGATACCGGTGTTTCCTGCGCTATCTTTCAGCAGAACCAGGGTGCGGATGAAATAAGGAGCATGTGCGCCGCACAGGTTGAGCAGCATGCTGTCGTGTCCCGCGACGGGAATCACGCGCATTTCCGTAATCAGGGGAGTGCCTCCGCTACCCTGAATTGTTGCGTGTACCATTTGATTATCCTAAAATGAATAGCGCTACCATTTCTCAAGTGTGAGGTATTTATGCGGGCAAGTCAACAGAAGTTGTGTGCGTCAGTAGCGGCTCTGGCGCTGGTTTTATGCGGCACTGCAACAGCGGCTCCACCCTTGCACTGGGTGGCTTCATGGGGAGCGGCGCAGCAACCGGTGGAGACGCAGAATGAGCTGCCCGCCGCGCAATGGCGCGAGTCCACTCTGCGCCAGATCGTGCGCTCTTCCTTAGGTGGGAGCGTGTTGCGGGTGCGCGTCAGTAATGTTTTTGGCAACACGCCGCTGGTCATTGAGGGCGCCAGTATCGCCCGCGCGCTGAAAGTGGGCACGCCGGATGTCGATTCGGCGACATTGCGTGCTCTGACTTTTGGCGGCAGCAAGACCGTGATCGTGCCGCCGGGTGCCGAGTATTACAGCGACCAGGTGACGCTGCAGCATCCTGCCGGCGCCGATCTGGCCATATCACTTTATTTTAAGGACGCGCCGGAACGCCAGACCGGCCATCCGGGCTCTCGCACCACCAGTTTCACGCTGCCGGGCCATCAGGAAATGGCTGCTGCCTGGCCTGAAGCCGGCAAAATCGCCCATTGGTACGCAGTCACCGACATCGAAGTCCAGGCGCCGCGCACTGTCGGCACGCTGGTGGCGATCGGTGATTCCATCACTGACGGCTACGGCACGACGACCGATGGCAACGACCGCTGGACGGACTTCCTTGCCGCACGTCTGGCGAAAGAGGGCATACACATGGGCCTCGTGAATACCGGCATCGGCGGTGGACGCATGCTGCTGGACGGCCTTGGCCCTAATATGGCGTCGCGCTTTGAGCGCGATGTGCTGGGCCGCAGCGGCGTCACGCACGCGCTGGTGCTGATTGGCGTGAATGATATGGGCGTCCTGCATCGCAACGGCCAGGACACGCCGGAAGCGCGCAAGCAGTTGATGGACGATCTCAAAGCGGCGCACCGCCAGCTGGTCGAGCGCGCACATGCCCGCGGGGTGTGCGTGATTGGCGGCACCGTGCTGCCTTATTCCGGCAGCGGCTATTACAAACCGGCCGCCGCTAACGAAGAGGATCGCAAGGCCTTGAATCAGTGGATTCGCAGCTCGGGCGTTTTCGACGCCGTCGTCGATTTCGACGCGGCGCTGCGCGATTCCGCCGCGCCGGACCACTTGCGTCACGACGTCGACAACGACGGCCTGCATCCATCCATCGCCGGCTACCGCGAAATGGCGAACGCCGTGCCGCTTTCGGCCCTGCGCCAATGTAACGCCGCCAAATAAGCCACCCCACGCACGCCCGGCACCAGACCGGGCGGCGCACCCTTAGGAGACAAGCAATGACCCATCCCCCGCGTGCCCCGGCACGCCCATCCACCCCCACCCAGCCGCCAGTCGCCGTCCCCGCCGGCTGCCCCACGTCCGCTGCCATCGCCGCCGCCACCTCCGCCGCCAAGTCTGCCGCCACCTCCGCCGCCAAGTCTGCCGCCAAGTCCGCCGCCAAGTCCGCCGCGGCCAGACCCCTGGTCGCCACCGCGCCCACAGACGCCAGCGGGCTCGCGCTCACCGCCCCTGCGTCCGCCGCAGCCGCCCCTGAATCCGGCGTCACGTGCGCGGCTGCCGCCACTCCGGTCGCCGCCGCGTGCGCAGTCGGCGCTGCGCGCGATGCGGGCGCTGTGTTCGCGGCCACGCGTGCGTCGGGACGTGTGCCCGCGCCGGAACGCGTCCGCGTTCGCGCGGTTGCTCGCGCGCTGCGTGCCGCGTTTGCGAGCGCTGTTGCTGGTGCTGCGATGGCGCTCTGCGCTGCAACGCCGGCGTATGCGCTGGGGCAAAAGCATTTCGTCAGCGCTGAGCGTCCTGCGGCTACGAGCTTCACGCTGGCCGAGAATGGCCGCACCGCGACGCTGTTCGTTGATGACGCCGACTACGCGGGTGTGCTGCGTGCTGCATCCAGCCTGCAGGGCGACATTCAGCGCGTGACCGGCACGCGGCCTGCGCTGGAACACGCGGCGCCGAAGGGACGCGACGTGGTCATCATCGGCACACTGGGCAAGAGCGCACTGATCGACAAGCTGGTTGCAGCGGGCAAGCTGGATGTCACGTCCATCAAAGGCAAATGGGAAGGCTGGCAGGTGCAAACGGTAGCGAACCCGATGCCGGGCGTTGACCGCGCCCTGGTGATTGCAGGCGCCGACAAGCGCGGCACCATCTACGGCATCTATGAAATCTCCGAGCAGATCGGCGTCTCGCCCTGGTACTGGTGGGCGGACGTGCCAGTCAAACAAAGCAAGTCGCTGTACGCCGCCGCCGCACAGGCCATCAGCGACGCGCCGGTCGTGCAATACCGCGGCATCTTCCTGAACGATGAGGCCCCATCGCTGACCGGCTGGGTGAAGGAAAAATACGGTGGATACAAGCACGGCTTCTACGAAAAGGTATTCGAGCTGATCTTGCGCCTGCGCGGCAATTACCTGTGGCCCGCCATGTGGGACGCAGCCTTCTACGACGATGATCCCCTGAACGGCAAACTGGCCGACGAATACGGCGTCGTCATGGGCACTTCCCACCACGAGCCAATGACGCGCGCCCAGCGCGAATGGGCGCGCCACGGCGGCGGCCCCTGGGACTACAACCGCAATGAAGCCGTGCTGAAGGACTACTGGAAGAAGGCCGTCGACAGCCGCAAGGACTACGAGAAAGTCGTGACCATCGGCATGCGCGGCGACGGTGACGAGCCGATGTCCGAAGAATCGAACGTCGCGCTGCTACAGAAAATCGTCGCCGACCAGCGCGCGATGCTATCGCCTGGCGTGACGCAAATGTGGGCGCTGTACAAGGAGGTCCAGGAATACTACGAGAAGGGCATGCGCGTGCCGGACGACGTGCTGCTGCTATGGTGCGACGATAACTGGGGCAATATCCGCCGCCTGCCGACGGCCGAAGAGCGCAAGCGTCCTGGTGGCGCGGGCGTGTACTACCACTTCGATTACGTGGGCGGCCCGCGTTCCTATAAATGGCTGAACGTCACCCCGCTGCCCAAGATCTGGGAGCAGATGCACCTGGCCTGGCAGTACAAGGCGGACCGCATGTGGATCGTCAACGTGGGCGATCTGAAACCGATGGAAGTACCGATCGAGTTCTTCCTGTCCTATGCATGGAATCCCTCCGCGTGGCCTGCCGAGCGCCTGCCGGAATATCTGAAGCTGTGGGCAATGCGCGAATTCGGCGCACAGCACGCCGACGAAATCGCCGATCTGGTGGCGAAGTACGTCAAGTACAACGGCCGTCGCAAGCCGGAGCAGCTTGAACCTGAGACGTACAGCCTGGTGACCTACGACGAGTCCGAGCGCGTGGTCGCTGAATACAAAGCGCTGGCTGCCCGTGCCGAGAAACTGTATGTCACGCTACCTGCATCGCAAAAGGATGCGTTCTTCCAGCTGGTGTTGTATCCGGTGAAAGCTGGCGCGGTGGTGAACGAGTTGTACGCCACATCGGGGCGCAACAAGCTGTACGCCGTGCAAGGCCGCGCATCGACCAATGCGCTGGCAGCGCGTGCGCGCGAGTTGTTTGCGCAGGATGAGGCGCTGGTCGCGCAGTATCACGCGCTGGGCGGCGGCAAGTGGAATCACTTCATGGCGCAGACCCACCTGGGCTATACCTACTGGAATCAGCCGACCGTCAACGTCATGCCGCCGGTATCGGAAGTGCGTCTGCTGAAGAATGCCGATATGGGCGTGGCGGTGGAAGGCAACGAATATGCGTGGCCGCGCTGGCAAGTCAATGAGCTGACGGTTCCGGCGCTGGATGGCTATGAGCGTAAGGCGCGCTTCTTTGATGTGTTCAATCGCGGGCAAAAGCCGTTTGCGTTCAGCGTGAAGTCGGATCAGCCGTGGGTTGTGCTCAGCAAGACGTCCGGCACGGTAGACGCGGAACAGCGCATTATCGTTGATGTGCGATGGGCCGATGTGCCGGCCGGTGCGACCAGCGCGACGCTGACCATATCCGGGCCGGATGGTCAGAGGATGCCGGTGCACGTGCCGATCCGCCACGCCGATGCGGCACATAGTGCGTCCGCCCTGCATGGGTTTGTGGAAACCGGCGGAGTAGTGTCGATGGAGGCCGAACACTACGCGCGCGCCATCGCGCCGGAAGGCCGCAACTGGCTGACGATTCCGGACCATGGCCGCACGCTCTCAGCGGTGGCCGCGATGCCGGTGCTGGCGCCTGCGGTGACGCCGGGCGGCGGCAGCATGCACCTGGAATACGATGTGAAGCTGGAGAAGGCAGGCCCAGTTACCGTGCATACCACGCTGGCGCCGACGCTGAAATTCCAGCCTGGTACTGGACTGCGCTATGCCGTGTCGATCGACGACGAGGCGCCGCAGATCGTGAACGTGCATGCGGACGAGTCGCAGAAGTTCTGGGAAAAGTCGGTGTCTGACGGTGCGGTCGTGTTCCAGACCAAGCACACGATTACGGCGCCGGGCAAGCACGTGCTGAAGTTCTGGACCGTGGACCCGGGATTGGTGCTGCAAAAGCTGGTCATCGACGCGGGTGGCCTGCGGCCAAGTTACCTCGGCCCACAGGAGAGCCCCCGTTTGTGACGCCGGTCGCGCCGGAAACGGCGGGTCAATGACCCGCCCTACGCCCCCGCCATGGACGGCGGATCATTGACCCACCGCCTCAACGCGATCGGGGCATGTGGCGCGGGTTATGATACTGCGTCAAAGTGATCGAGTCGTGTAGGGCGGATCATTGATCCGCCGCGCCGTGCCGTGCTGCGGCGCTACGCGTCAGGCGCGCTGCGGCATCGTGCGCAGTGCATCGGCGATGGCCGCGCGTAGCGGCTTGGCGCGGAGCTCAGCGTCATAAGGGCAGGGCCGCATTGGCAGCCCGTCCTTGCGCGGCGCCTCGTCCCACCCCTGCAGCCAGCTCATATTGTCCGACATTCCCCACAACAGGAAATCGCGCAAGCGCGGATAGCTCAAGGTCACATCCAGATAATCGCGCGCCAGCGCCGCCACGCCGGCATCGCGCGTCGCGATATCGGCCGGCAGACGGCGGTCGTTCACGTCAAACTCGGTAATCAGCAAATCCAGCCCCATCGCCGTCACCTCGTCCAGGAACTTGCGCCACTCGCGCAGCTCATTGGATGCGTCTTTCGAATTGTCCCAGGAACCGATGTGGCTCTGGATACCTATGGCCTGAATCGGCGTGCCGCGCCCCTTCAATGCATGGAGCAGAGTAAGCACGCCCGCACGATGCTTCGCGCTGCCCGAATCCCAGCGCATGTAGTCGTTGTAGACCAGCTGCGCGCTGGGCGCGTGCTCCTGCGCCACGTGGAAGGCCAGGTCGATCTGCTCTACTGCGCCAAGGCGCTCGGTGAACACATTGCTGCGCATGCCGCCGGTATCCGGATCGACTGCTTCGTTCACCACGTCCCAGCTATAGATACCGCGCCCGAAGTGATCGCACACCGTGGAAATATGTGTGCGCAGCAGGCGCTCAGCTTCCTTCGTCGGCGACGCGCCGAAATCGTGCTTGTTGACCCATTCCGGCAGCCACTTCGACGGCTGCCAGATCAGCGTATGCCCCCGCACCAGCATGCCCTGCGACCGCGCCCACGCAAACATCTCGTCGGCACGGTCGAAGTGGAACTCGCCCGGGCGGGGCTGAACGGACTGCCACTTCGTTTCATTTTCGGCCACGATAACGCCACATTCGCGGGCCATCAGCGCCAGGTATTCTGGCTTCCGGCTGCCGTATCCAAGGGCGTTCCCGAAGCGCATGCCCTTGCGGGAGGCCAGGGATTTCAGCGTTTCTTCCTGCGCGAACGGTACGGACGGCAGGGCGGCAATGGCCGCGGTCCCCGCCAGCAACTGCAGGGAACGGCGACGTGTGTGGTTCATCTGTGTCTCCTGATGGATTTAGTTATGAAGTTACGCTAACATAGATTGCGAGCAAAAAGATTGCGCAACCAAAGAAATTTTGAGACGGAGACACCATGAAATTCGTGCTGCGGGCGCTGTTGCCCTTGTTGTTGCTAGTGCTGTGCCAGGGGCGGGCAGCGGCGGAGGATGGCTACGATTTGTGGCTTCGCTACCACCCTCTCGACAAGGCTGCGGCCGCGCGCGTCGCTCCTCAAGCGCGCGGCATCGTGGTCGATACCGCGTCGTCGCCGACCGTGAACGCGGCGGTCAGCGAGTTGCAGCGCGGCCTGCAGGGCATGCTCGGCAAGACTCCAGCGGTCACGACGCGCGGCGCTGCGGACACGCGCGCTGCGCAGACGGATGGCGCAATCGTGCTGGCCTCGCGCGACGCAGCGTTGCGTGATGGTGTATCCGCACCGGACCTCGATGCGCTGGGCGCCGAGGGCTATCTGCTGCGTGCGGCGAAACACGGCGGCAAAAAGGCGACGATCATCGCCGCCAACAGCGACCAAGGCCTGCTGTACGGCGCCTTCGCCTGGCTGCGCGCCGCGCGCCTCGGCCAGCCGCTGGACGCGCTGAATGAAAAAAGCGCGCCCAAGTTGCAACTGCGTATGCTGAACCATTGGGACAATCTGGACCGCACGGTCGAACGCGGCTACGCCGGCGAATCGATCTGGAACTGGTGGGATCTGCCGGACGTGACCGACGCCCGCTATACCGACTACGCCCGCGCCAACGCCTCGCTGGGCATCAACGGCACGGTGCTGAACAACGTGAACTCCAAGCCAGAGATCCTGACCGCGCCGTGGATCGCCAAGGCCGCCGCGGTGGCGGACGTCCTGCGCCCATACGGCATCAAGGTCTATCTGTCGGCCCGCTTCTCGACGCCGCTGGAGCTGAAGCAAACGCAAACCGCCGATCCGCTCGACCCGCAAGTCGCCGCCTGGTGGAAAGCCAAGGCCGACGAGATCTACAAAGCCATCCCCGACTTCGGCGGCTTCCTGGTTAAGGCCAACTCCGAAGGCCAGCCCGGCCCGCAGGACTACCACCGCACGCACGCCGACGGCGCCAATATGCTGGCCGCCGCAGTGGCGCCGCATAAGGGCATCGTGATGTGGCGCGCTTTCGTCTACGCGGCAGAAAAGCCGGACGACCGCGCCAAACAGGCATACAGCGAATTCAAACCACTGGACGGCAAATTCGCGGACAACGTGATCGTGCAGGTGAAGAATGGCGCCATCGACTTCCAGCCGCGCGAGCCGTTCCATCCGCTGTTCGGCGCGATGGACAAGACCCCGCTGATGATGGAATTCCAGATCACCAAGGAATATCTGGGCTACTCCACGCACCTGGCTTACCTTGGCACCCTGTTTGAAGAAACCCTGCACAGCGACACCAGGATGAAGGGCAAAGGCCCGACCGTGGCGCAAGTGCTGGAAGACGGCGGTCATCTGACCGGCATGGCCGGCGTGGCCAACATCGGCAGCTCGCGCAACTGGAGCGGTTCGCACTTCGATCAGGCCAACTGGTACGCCTTCGGACGCCTGGCCTGGAATCCGCAGGCCTCGTCGCGCGACATTGCGAAAGAGTGGGCCTCCCTCACCTTTACTCCGCAAGCGGCCGATGCGATCACCGACATCATGGCTGAATCGCGCGAAGCCGTCGTCGATTACATGACGCCACTGGGCCTGCACCACGTGATGGGCACGGGCCACCACCACGGCCCGGCGCCGTGGGTGGACAACCTGGGTCGTCCGGACTGGAACCCGGTCTACTATCACAAGGCCGACAAGAACGGAATCGGCTTCGACCGCAGCGCGACGGGCAGCAATGCGCTGGCCCAGTATTCGCCGGAGATCGCCCGCCTGTACGCCGATCCGCACACCACGCCGCAAGCCGATCTGCTGTGGTTCCACCATCTGCCGTGGGATTACAAGATGCCGTCCGGCCGCACGCTATGGGCCGACATGATTGCGCACTACGACCACGGCGTGGCGCAAGTCGCGGACATGCAACAGCGCTGGCAAAAACTCAAGCCGATGATCGACCAGCAGCGTTACGAAGAAACCGCGCAGCGGCTTGCGCTGCAGTTGAAGGAAGCGCAGTGGTGGCGTGATGCGTCGATCGCCTATTTCCAGTCGGTGAACGGCCTGCCGCTGCCGCCGGGAGTGAAAGCACCCGCGCAGACGCTGGAATACTACAAGTCCCTGCGATTCCCGTATGCCCCGGGCCACGGTTAATTACCACTGTGGTAGAGTCCACTTTTGTTATAACAATACGTAAGTAAGATGGCGAGAAATCAGGGTAAACCGGACGTGGAGCCAGCCGCGAAGCCGGGAGCGCCGACGATGTCGGACGTAGCCAAACTGGCGGGCGTATCGCCGATGACGGTATCGCGCGTGATGAACGGCGACCCGAATGTGCGTCAAAGCACGCGCAAAAAAGTGGACGAAGCGGTAGCAGCACTGAACTATGTGCCGAACCAGGCCGCGCGCCGTCTCGCGGGCGTGCGTGCGATCCGCATTGGATTCTTGTACAGTAACCCGTCCGCGGGCTACCTGACCGAATTCCTGGTCGGCTTGCTGAACCAGGCCAGCTTGAACAATGTGCAGCTGGTGGTCGAGAAGTGCGAGGGCGAGCAGTGGAAGGAAAAGACCCAGCGCCTGATCGACAACGGTGTGGACGGCATCATCCTGCCGCCGCCGCTGTGCGATGTGCCGGGCCTGATCAACCTGATCGCCAAGGCCGGAACGCCCGCCGTTGCAGTTGCCTGCGGCTTGCCGGACAAGCGCGTGAGCGCCGTCAGCATCGACGACTACCAGGCCGCCTACGCCATGACCAATCACCTGATTTCGCTTGGCCACCAGCGCATCGGCTTCGTGATCGGCCATCCGAATCAGACCGCATCGGCGCGCCGCCTGGCTGGCTTCAAGGCCGCCATTGCCGACCGCAACGTCGCCAGCTCGCCGGACCTGATCGTGCAGGGCTTGTTCACCTACCGCTCCGGCCTGGACGCGGCAGAGACTTTGCTGTCACAGGAGCATCGTCCATCGGCCATCTTCGCCAGCAATGACGATATGGCAGCGGCAACCGTCGCCATCGCCCACCGCATGGGCCTGGACGTGCCAGGCGACCTGACCGTGGCCGGCTTCGACGATACCGCGCTGGCCACCACCATCTGGCCGGAACTGACCACCGTGCGCCAGCCGATTGCCGATATGGCCGAGACGGCCGTGAAATTCCTGGTACGCCAGATCCGCGCCGAGCGGGAAGGCGCACCAGAGGGGCCTGAGCATCTGCTGATGGATTTCTCGCTGATTCGCCGCCAATCGGATGCGGCGCCACGTTTGCGTCCGACCACCAAGATCGGTTTGAAATCCTGAGTCATTCCTGATTCCGGGCCGGGGTCGATCATGCTAAGATTTGGTCTATGATCGCCTCGGCCTTGTTTACTCCCGCCCAGCAAAAACTGCTGGGCTTGCTGTTTGTGCGCGTGAATGAGGGATTCCACCTCAATGAAATCATGCGCTTGACCGGGCTGGGCAGCGCGTCCGCTCAGCGGGAACTCAAGCGTTTGCATGAATCGGGACTGATCGTCTCCGAACGCATTGGCAACGTCCGCCAATTCCGCCCAAACAAGAATAATCTCGTGTATGACGAGCTGGCCAGCATCGTCAAAAAAACCTTCAGTCTCATCAGCGTGCTGAACTCCGCGCTGGCGCCCATGCGCAAGCAGCTCAACGTGGCTTTCGTCTATGGCGCCACGGCGCGCGAGCAGGAAGGCGCGACCGATGCCATCGAACTGCTGCTGATCGGCGAGAACACGACCTATGGCGAACTGCTGAGCCGCATTCCCGTGGCGGAGCGCATCCTGCGCCGCAAGATTTACCCCAATCTGTATTCCGTGCCCGATTTCCAGCGCCGCCTGCGCGAACAGCAGCCATTCATCCTGAAAATGCTGGAAGACCGCAAAGTTTTCGTATTGGGCGACGAAACCGATCTCGATAACATCATCAAAGAAACCCAGACGGAGGCCGACGATGGACACGACGCAGAAGAGGTTTCAGACTTTTGAAGAGTTTTACCCGTTCTACCTGAACGAACACCGCAACCAGACTTGCCGCCGCTTGCATTTCGTCGGCTCGACCATTGTGCTGGCGCTAATCGCCGCTGCACTCATCACCAGGGAATGGAACCTGCTGTGGCTACTGCCCGTGGTCGGCTACGGCTTCGCCTGGGTTGGCCATTTCTTCTTCGAACACAACCGTCCCGCGACGTTCAAATACCCGCTATTTAGCCTCATGGGCGACTGGGTAATGTTCCGCGACATGCTCACGGGACGCATTGCCTGGTAAGCGTACCGGCGGCAGTCCGATCGAAATGCGGGTGTAGCAGCCCGCTTCCGATTCACAGCGGATGGTGCCGCCGAACGCTGAGATCACGCGCTGGCAGAACGCCAGGCCCATGCCTGTCCCGCCGCCCGTGCGGCGCGTGGTGTAGTAGGGATCGAACACATGCGGCAGCACGTCGGCCGCGATGCCCTGGCCGGTGTCGGTTACCACCAGCCAGTTGCAGCGCTCGCGCGCGAAGCATTCCACTTCGACCGAACCGCGTCCCGCCGCCTTCACTGCCACCAGCGCATTTTTCAGCAGGTTGTAGAGCACGTACATCAGCAGCACGTCCGAGCCGTGGAAGCGGAAGTCGGCGCGCACGTACACGCGCACCTGGTCGCGCTCGGCGCCCGCGAAGGGATAGCAGGACAGCGCTTCCTCCACGCACTGCCGAATTGAGTGCAGACGGAAGCCTTCGCTGTGGAACACGCCATCGCGGGCCGAAGCCAGCAGCATGTCGACAATGAAGTTGGAGCGCGATACCTCGGCTTCGATACTGCGCGCGATCTCGCTCAGGTAAGCCAGCTGTGCTGCGCCGAGCGGCGATTCGGGCGTGGGCTGATAGCCTGCGATCAGCTCAGGCAGGCTGCGCGCCAGTACGCGCGTCTGGCTGCGGATGGTCGCCAGCGGCGTGCGCATCTCGTGCGCAATGGTGGCGGCCGCGGCCATCGGGTCAGCCAGCAGATTGTGGCGCACCATGGCTTGTGCGATCAGTCCCAGGCTGGCAACGATGAAAATCACGCCGGGCGGATAAAAGGCGAAGCCGTAGTTGCACAGATAATCCACCGCTGCGGCAAAGTAGATCAGTACACTCAACAGGCAGTAGCGCAGCCGCACCCGTTCAGTGGACACGGCCACTTGCTGACGGCGGTACAGCAGCCACAGGCCGCGACACACTACCACCACCGTTTGCAGCAGGTGCACGGGATGCAGCAGTCCCGCGCGCGGATAGAAGCCGAAGAAGTAGCGGTTGAGTCCGCCCAACACCATGTCCGACGTGGGCAGCAGCATGCCCATCATGAAGGCCAGCGTGTAGCTGCCGTACACCCGGGGCCGCTCGTTTTTCGAGCCGGTCAGCTCGGTGATGAAATGGTAGAGCGTGGTGGGCAGGAAGAGAATGAACAGGTAGCCGAGCCGGGCCACCGCCATGGCCGGCGCTTCATCGCGCAGCTGGAACAGCACGGCCCAGGCGGCCTGCCAACTGAAGGTGGTCGTGCAGACGAGGAAAAAGGTGAGGGCGACGCGACTCGGCCCGCGCGAACTCAGCACGTAAATGCCGTAAGCGATAAACAACGCCGAAACAAGTGCAGGCAGGATCGAATACATCGCGTTCGCTTGATGAATGTCTAAGTATCAACATACTAAGAGTCAGTTTTTAAAGAAGTATTGATCTTTGTCAACAGTGCTTCATGCCAATCCGCAATAAGTGTCGATGTCCGGCCAGTTGCCGTTCAACCACCACTTATAAGGAGAAAATCACATGTTTATGCACGCCGCCGTAGCCAACGATTCCGTCGTCATTGCCGACCTGACCTTCCACCATCAACTGTCGATTTTCCTCAAGGATTCCAATGCCTACGGCAACACCTACTTCGCCCGCTACTTCGAGTGGCAAGGCATCTGCCGCGAAAAGTGGTTCTTCGACTGCATTTCCCGCGACATGCTGCAAAAAGAGGGCGTGTTCATCACCAAACACGCTGAACAGGACTACCTGCAAGAGACTTTCCCCTTCCAGGACATCCGCTGCGAAGTGAACACCTTTGACGTGAAGCGCTGCTCGTTCTGGCTTGAATTCCGCTTCTACGCCGACGGCCACCAGGTGTCGGTGGGACGCCAGCAAATCGTCTTTGCCAACCACCAGAAGCAAATCACGGCCCTGCCCGAGATCGTGATCAAGCGCATCAAACGCTACGAAATGAAGAAGTAATCAGAGCGCGGCCGCCGCGGCTGCATGCGGCGGCTGCGTTTACACGATCAGCGGCAGTTCGCGCAGCACTTCGTTGCCGATGTCTGTGGCGTCGACATCATTGTCTGCTGCTTCCTCAAGACCCACCGAGCGCAAATATTGCCTGACTTTTTGCTTGGCTTGTCTGGTGGTGCGCGCCACGACTGTGAACTCAGCTATTTTCCGTGTCGGATTTCCGCTGGACTGAACGATGGCATGGTAGCGGCGGGCCAATCAGCGCTGCATGCAGCTGCACAACTGATGTAATGCTTACGGCGGACCTGCCGCTTTTCGCCTGCAGGTCCCACGCCAGGGTCATTTGATGAAGTAGCCGGAAACTCTCCACACTCCGTCGGCATCCTTCATCGGCGTAATCGTTTCAATCGCCGAGTGCTTGTTCGCGAAGTCGGTCTTGTACTGAATGACGACGTATTGGCCTGCAGGTGCCCCCGGCAGTTTCTCCGTGTACGAGGCGGAGACCAGAACTCGCTTTTCCATACCGCCCGCTGGCGAACGGGCGGCAGCTACCGCCTGTTCCCAATTGGCTTTCGGGATCGCTGATTGGAAAACCTTGGCCGCCTGATCCCAGGTCGCGGCATATTGGCTCGCATCGACCAAAGCAAGCCAGCTCTGTGCGGCCAACTGCGCTTTTTCGACAGCGTCAGCATCAGGCTGCGCGGCATACGCGCTGGCCATCATGAAGGTCATCATTGTTGAAGCAAAGACTTTGCGCATGAGTGCTCTCCTTTGGTGCTGGGAGAATATCATCCCAATCCCTTTGAATTTCCTCGCATTGTCACAATCCGTCCGAGCCTTTGCTCCGATCTGGATGTAACCATGTGACCAGAAGCCCCGCTCGCGTATCGTTAAATACCACGTGGCCGCACACTAGCCGCCGGCGAGCTCACCGCCCCACGTGCTGGGATGAACATCCTCTACTGATTGCGAGAAGACCCAGCGGTGCCCCACCAAATCGCGGACCGCGTATTGACGCTCGCCGTATGGATAGGTGGTAGGTTCGCCCGACACCCTGGCGCCGGCTGCCACTGCGCGTGCATAGTGTTCGTCAACGTTCGCCACTCTGACCATGATCGAGTGAGACGCACTTGCTTCCGCACTGGGAGCAGGGCCATCGCAAACGACGACAGCGCCCGTACCAAACTCCATCTGCACACGATGATTAGCGATGCGGAGGCGAACTGAAAAACCGAAGGCCTTCACAAGCCACTCGGCGGCGGCATTGACGTCTGGGTACGCAAGCTCCGGAATAATCCGCGCTTGAGGGATAGAGCGATTCGATTCCATGGTGTTGCGCCTCCCGGCCTGAGTGCTTAGGACATCTGAGGTGAATGCTTAAGCGCGAAGAAAACGACGATGGCAGGTATCAGCAACGCCATGACGCTCCATAAGCCCACCACGAGAAGCACCACCTGGTTGATCGCCATAGGATCATGGCTGGGCTCCAAGCGTAGTCTCCGTTGAAATTGACGACTTCAGAAGTGCCAACATGACAGATAAAAATCAATTTAGCAAGTCAAGACATGTACGCCCCCGGCTTGCAACAGGATGCGGGTGAGGAGTGCACGGGGTGGGCACTGCAAGGCCGATAGTTCATCAGCCTCGCAGCGTTATGAGACGTGAAGCTTACTTGCGATTAGCCGCAATCCAGGCATCGACCTTCTGCTCCAGCAGGGCGAGCGGGACGGTGCCGTCGCCGAGGACGATGGCGTGGAATTTCGGCAGGCTGAACTTGTCGCCCAGTGCCTTCTCCGCGCGGTGACGCAGTTCCTGGATTTTCAGCGCGCCGACCTTGTACGCCAGCGCCTGACCCGGCCACGCCATGTAGCGTTCGGTTTCAGTTTTCGCAGTCTGGTCGTAGCCCAGGGTGTCCTTCATGTACTGGATGGATTGCTCGCGGGTCCAGCCCTTGGCGTGCATGCCGGTGTCCACAACCAGGCGGGTGGCGCGCAGCAGCTCGTCGTTCAAGTGACCGAAATATTGGGCCGGATCGTCGAACAGGCCCATCTCCTTGCCCAGGGTTTCCGCATACAGCGCCCAGCCCTCGGTGAAGGCCGTATTGCCGCCCAGCTTGCGGAACTTCGGCATGTCCAGTTCCTGCATCAGGGCGATGTGGAAGTGGTGGCCTGGTTTGCCTTCGTGCAGGAACAGCGTGGTCATGCCGGTGCTGCCGTACTTGCTTGGATCGGTCACTACGGACCAGAACACGCCAGGACGCGAGCCATCCAGCGCCGGAGCGGTGTAATGGTCGGACGCGGTATCGCGGCTCAGTTCAGGTTCCAGACGCAGATCCAGCTTGGCCTTCGGCACCAGGGTGAACAGGGCCGGCAGCTTGGTATCCAGTTCGCCGTTCAGCTTCTGGTAGACAGCCTGCACTTCGCCTTCGGTTTTGAAGGGGAAGAACTTCGGCTGCTGCGCCACCCAGCCTGGCAGACCGGCGGCGGGACCGTCATAGCCCAGCTTCGGACCCAGCTTGGCGAATTCGCCCTGGATACGCGCCACTTCTTCCAGGCCGATCTTGTGGATCTGGTCCGGCGTCATCTGGGTGGTAGTGGAATCGGACACGCGCACCTGGTACCAGGCCGCGCCGTTCGGCAGGGCGGACAGGCCGGTGCTGCTGCGGCAGGCCGGAATGTATTCCTTCTCCAGGAAGGCCGCCAGCTTGGCCAGTGCAGGATTCAGCTTCTCGCCGATAGCAGTGTGATACGCCGTAGACAGGCGCTGCTTGTCCGCATCGCTGAACTCCGCCGGGAACTTGGTCACCGGCGTATAGAAGATGCTGTTCTCAGGCGCTTCGCTCACCAGCTTCTGGAACTGGGGCAGGGCGGACACCATGATCGCCTTCGGCTGCACGATACCCTTGGCCATGCCTTCCTTCATATTGGCGATAGCCTGGTCGATCCACCCCGGCAACTGGTTCAGCCGGCTCAGGTAGGCGTCGTACTGCGCCACATTGGTCAGCGGCTGCGACGCTTCACCACTGGAGAAGTTCGCCAGCGTGACGGGAATGCTGTCCATCTGATTAATCGGCAGCAGGTGCTCAGGGAACGGCTCATAAGACAGCAGGGTCTTCAGCTCGAAAGCCAGCACGTCATAGCTGATGCGGTCGGAGCGGTTCAGCTGCGCGCGCTGAATCGCATGCAGACGCTTGCTGAAGGCGCGGTAGCGGTCGAACTGCTTGGCGCGCTCGGCCGGCGCAATGGCCATGCCGATCTGGTCATCGAAGCGGTTGTCACCGTTCTGGGTGGCGCTTACCGGATCGAACTTGGCGACCGCGTCCCAGTATTCATCGGCCAGGACCAGGAATTGTTTGCGGGCTTGCGGCGCGCTTTTGGCGGGCGCGTTCTCAAAGCTGGCCGTTTTTGCGGCGGCTGGAGTGGCGGCTTGGGCAGGCGCCCAGGCCAGCAGGACAGCGGCGGCGATCGCGCCGAGAGTCATACCATGCTTCATCTTTTTTGGTTCCCGAGGAAAGAAGAAGCGACAAGGATACGCGATCGCCGTCTCAGCAGCCAGTGCGCCTGTTTGCGCGATGCAGCAATCGCGGCAAAAGGAGAGAGCCACGCGCCGGACTGGCATAATGTCCTGCTAACAAGGTCACGATTTACCCTCTGTCGGACGGAAAGGGATTTGCGGATGTTTAAAACAATATTGGCCGCGATGCTGGCGCTGCTGTGCGGCGCTGCCTACGCGGACGTGAACGTGGTCGGCGTGCTGAAAGAAAAGGCGCTGCTGTCGGTGGATGGCGCGGCGGCCAAGGTTTATCCGGTCGGCGCCACGCTGCCGGACCGCAGCAAGCTGGTGGCTGTGAGCAGCAGCGGCGTTACGCTGGAGGAGAACGGCAAACGCTACACCGCGCAGCTGGGACAGTTCGCCAATGCACCGGCGGCCCTTGTCGCGCCTAATCTCGTGTTTTACGCGGACCCGAATGGCCACTACGTTGTACCGGGCGAGATCAACGGCGTGCCGACGCGCATGATGGTCGACACAGGCGCGACCATGCTGTCCATTCCCGGCTTCGAAGCGCGTCGCATGGGGATCGACTTTCGCCTGAAGGGCAAGCGTGGCTTCGCCAAAACGGCGGGCGGCTTGCAGGAAACCTGGCTGGTGAAAGTCGACAAGCTGAAGGTGGCGGACACCGAGATCAGCAACATCGAAGCCGTGATCATGGACGGCGGCTTGCCGATGGTCCTGCTAGGGAATAACTTCCTCAATCACTTCGAAATGCGCCGCGACGGCACCACCATGACGCTGACCCGCAAAAACTAAATGGGGGCCGTCCCCATTTAAGCCAGGCGGTTTTCGTAGAGTGCCGCCACCACGTCCGACTGCGTGACGATGCCGGCGAAGCGGTTGTCCTGATCGACCACCGGGATGTGGTGATAGCCCGCGTCGGCCATCAGTGGCACCAGCTCGGTGATCGGGGTGTCGGTGCGGGCGATGCGCGGGTGCTTGACCATGATCTGTCCCACTACTTCCGGCTTTTCCGAATGCGTGGTGCCGCTTGGCTGCAGGAAGTGAGCCAGGCGCTCGCGCATGGTCTTGTAGCCGTCATCCAGGCCGCCGTGCTGGAGAAAATCGCTTTGGGTCACGATGCCGATCACACGGCGCGCGCGGTTCAGCACGGGCAGGGCGGCGATGTGGTGGCCGCGGATATCCTTCCAGGCTTGTGCCAGCGGCGTTGCGAATTCCGCCGTCACCACATCCTTCGACATGATCTCGCCGCAGTTGATGGCGCCGAAGCGGCGCTGGTAGGCGCGCATCTCCGTTTTCAGGAAGATCTCTTCCAGGTCATCGCGGCTGATGTCCAGTACCTCGTTGTGCTGCTTCAGTACCGCATCCAGATCTTCCGGGCGGAAGCCCATGCGCACAGTGGGGACGTCGTCCTTGGTCGCGTGTGGATTGGGATGCGTCAGAATCTGCGCGTGCGGATAGCGTTTGCCCGTCAGGTTGTTGTAGATGATGCCCGCCACGAGCAGCAGCACGCAGTTGATCGCCACCGGACCCAGTGCGAAACCAAAACCCATCTGATGAATGGCCGATCCGCCGATCACGGTGGTCAGCGCCACCGCACCTCCCGGAGGATGCAGGCAGCGCAGCGCAAACATCGACGCAATCGCCGCCGCAGCAGCCGCTGCGCCAACATACGGATCGGTGCCGAGGAACTTCACGCAGGCAGCGCCGGCGAGGCCGGACACCACATTCCCGCCGAATACCGCCCACGGCTGCGCCATCGGGCTGGCAGGCAGGGCAAATACCAGCACGGAAGATGCACCAATCGGCGCGACCAGCCAGATGGCGTGATCGCCCAGCAGGAAGTGCGCACACAAGGCGGTGAGTAAAAGCCCAATCAGCGCGCCGCCACAGGCGCGGAGTCTTTCAACAGGGCTGGTGGTATTTTTGACGGGCAGGAAGGCTTTAAACATCCCGCCATTATCCCACGCCTGTTGAGACAAGGTGCAGCGGCAGCGAGGTTGTATATTTGATTTGCTCCATTGAAAACGCCGAGGAAACGCCTGTCAGGTTAGCGACTTTGATTAACTTTTTGTAAAAACGGTCGTAGCCTTCGATGTCGGTCGTGACCACCTTCAGCAAGTAGTCCACATCGCCGCTCATGCGGTGGAATTCCTGCACCTCGGGCAGGGCGATCACGCCAGCGGCAAACCTGGCCAGCCACTTCTCATCATGCTGGCTGGTGCGCACGCTGACGAAAACGGTAACCGGAAGTCCCGCTTTGCGTCGGTTGACGATGGCCACGCGGCGGTCGATATAGCCTTCCTCCTCCAGTCGTTTCAGGCGTTTCCAGCAGGGCGTCGAGGATAAACCTACCTTTTCCGCCAGGTCAGCCACGGACAGAGTGCCATCCACCTGCAGGGCACCCAGGATAGCGTAATCAAAGCGGTCAAGTTCACTCATTCTATTAAACTCGCAAAAGTAGCATGGATATGCTAAATATTACGTTGCATGGGGAGAATTTGGAATAAATACTTCCGGTCTAACGCTTAAGCTATCCCTATGAGCACGGAAATCTACCTCGACGGCAATGCCACCACCTGCGTCCTGCCCGCCGCCATTGAAGCGGCGATGGCGGCGATGCGTGATTGTTTTGGCAATCCAAGCAGCACCCACGCCACCGGCCTGAAAGCCAAGGCCATGATGGACGCCGCGCGTCAACGCGCCGTGCGCCTGCTCGGTGCCGGTAACGGACGCCTGATGTTCAATAGCGGCGCCACCGAGGGCATCCAGACGGCGGTGCTGTCCGCCCTGTGCGCATTGCGTGAGCGGCGTCAGCGCGGTGAGCCGGTCGGATCGCTGCTGGTGTACGGCGCCACCGAGCACAAAGCCGTGCCGCAGGCGCTGGAGCACTGGAACCGTCTGCTCGGACTGGATTTCGAACTGGCCAGGCTGCCGGTCGACGGCGAAGGCCGTCACGACCTGCAAGCGCTGCGCGAGCTGCTGCCGGAAGCGGCCTTCGTCTGCACCATGGCGGCGAACAATGAAACCGGCGTGACGTCCGACCTGGCCGGCATCGAAGCGCTGATGAAGGATTCGAAAGCGCTGTGGATGGTGGATTGCGTGCAGGGCTTGGGCAAGCTGGCGCTGAACCTGCAGGCCACGCGCATCGACTACGCACCGTTCTCCGGTCACAAGCTGTATGCACCGAAAGGCATAGGCATGCTGTACGTGCGCGAAGGCGCGCCGTACACGCCGCTGATCATGGGCGGCGGACAGGAATCGGGCAATCGCTCCGGCACCGAAAACATGGCTGGTATCGCAGCGCTGGGCGCCGTACTGGCTGCGCTGGAACAGGGCGGGACCTTCCGCACCCACAGTGAACTGCAAGGTTTCCGTACTCGTCTGGCCGACAGTCTGAAACGCGCGCTGCCGGGCATCGTCTTCAACGCGCCGTTCGACAAGGCGCTGCCGACGACTTTGAATTTCTCCGTGCCTGGCCTGTCGAGCAAGGAGCTGCTGGACGTATTCGAYGCCGCCAACGTGCGCGTCAGCGCGGGCAGCGCATGCTCCGCCGCCAAGGCCGCGCCGAGCTATGTGCTGGATGCCATGGGTTTGCCGGAATGGCGCAGCGCGAGCGCGGTGCGCATGTCCTTTGGTCCGCTGGTCGATGAAGCCACGATTGCTGAAGCCTGTGCGCGCATCGAACGCTGCGGCCACGCGCTGAGCGCATCCGGCCTGCTGGCCGATGCCGCGGCCGAAACTGAAACCCTGGGTGGCGTACTGCAGCTGACTGCGGACGGCGTCCACACCTGGCTGGTATGCGACGAAGAATCGCGCCACTGCGTGGTGATCGATCATCAGCCGGAACTGGCGGCGCGCGTGGATGGCCTGCTGCGCCGCCACGGCTACACGCTGACCGCGCGTCTGAGCACGCGCGATGGCGGAGCGTGGCCGGTGGACGGCGACGCCCTGCGTCTCGGCGGACAACTGCTGCAGCGCGTGGCGTTGAATCACACCCAGCTGGCTTATCTGCTGGGCGAAGGCAGCGAACGTCTGTCGGCATCGGAAGTGAACTACGCCTTCACGGGCGATGCGGCATCGCACGAACTGGCGCGCTGGGTATCGCCGGAGACGCTGCTGTGTCCCGCACGTGAAGCCCAGAATGCCTGCTGCACCAGCCTGCGTGCGGAAGCGCAGGCTGGGCGAGGTTCCTTCGCCGGCATGCAGCTGGACAGCGCCTCGCTGGAAGCGCTGCTGATGGCGCATCCGAATGCATTGCTGGTTGACGTGCGCGAACGCTTCGAGCACGCGGCCTGTATTCCCGGCGGACGCTCGGCCTTGAGTGTCCCCCTCAGCCGTCTGGCGGACGAGTTGCCGGTGTGGCTATCGGCCCAGCCGCAAGTCCCGCTGGTCTTCTTCTGCCGCAGCGGCAACCGCAGCGCCAAAGCCGCGCAATGCCTGCGCCGCCTAGGCTACGCCCAAGCCTACACCCTGAACGGCGGCCTCGCCCTGGCCAGCCCCGCGCTGGCGCTGGCCGCCTGAGTTACCGGTTCTATCCTGTTCGCGGCGGCCTCGTGCCGCCGTTTTTTTTATTTGGTTTTTCTTTTAGAGCTTGATTTCGAGGAGGGCGCGGAATTGGGCGAAGGTGGGAGTGATCGTGGTGTCGTGCAGCGCGCCGAAGGTGTCGGCGTAGCTGGATTGGGCCACGTTATCCTGGTGCAGGGCGTTCGACATCGATACGCGCAGCTGCTGCTTCGGCGTGAACTTCCACAGCGCGTACAAGTCCAGCGCGCGCTTGGCGGAGCTGAAGGCGTACTGCTGGTCCGAAATGCGCACCGGCCCGCCCGATTGGAAGCTGAAACTGCCGCCCGCCGTCAGCGACAGCTTGTCCAGTTTCCAGTCCGCGCCCACCGTGCCACTCAGCGGCGTTTGCTGGTCCAGGCGATTGTTCGGACCCGGCACCGAATCCAGCGTCGACCAGTTGCGCGACAGGTTCGCGCGCATCTCCACCGCCGGTGCGGTCTTCATCAGCGCGCGCAGCGGCAACTTGGCTTCCAGTTCGACGCCATGCGTATTCGCCACGCCATCGTTCACCGGCCGCGATACCCACAGCCCGTTCATGAAATCCACGCGGCGGTGCGTGATATCGTCAATGCGGCGCATGAAGGTCGATGCGCTTAGCAGGCCGCCGTCGCCCAGGTAGTGTTCGAATGCCAGGTCCAGGCCCCAGGCCAGTTCGGGCTTCAGGTCCGGATTGCCCATCTGGTCCGGCGAGGTCGCCGTGTTGTTGTTCGACGCAAACCGGCGCGGAATCAGGTCGCCTACGCCCGGCGCTTTGTAGGTCCGCGTCACGCCCAGGCGCACCTGGTCTTTTTTCTGCTCGCCCAGCTTGTACAGCGTTTGAAACAGTGGGCTCAGCACATTGAACTTGTTGTCCACCGGCGCGTAATCGTTGCCCGTGCTTTTCACTTCGATGCCTTCCCAGCGCGTGCCGACGTACACCGACCAGCGGTCCGTCACATTCCATTCGTCCTGCGCGAAGAAGGCGGCGCGGCGCACGTCCGCATCGTAGAACTGGTCCAGGTTTTCCGCACGCGCGCCCACGGTGGAGCTTTCGCGCTGGATGCGCGCTTCATTGCGCTTGCTGTAGCCCACGTCCCAGCCCATGGCCAGCGAATGGCCGGTGAAGAGCGGCGTGGAGTATTTGCCGGTCGAGGTGAAGCCCTTGTCGGTGGAGCCGGACGAGATCAGCCGGTCCAGTGCCAGCGTGCCGTCCGCCCAGTATTGCGCGGAGGGCGCCGTGGTCGAGCGGTGGTTGTAGTTGGCGCCCAGCTTCATGTCCAGCTTGCGGCCTTCGCCCAGGTTGCGCGCCCAGCTCAGGTCTTCGCGGAATTGCTCAAAGCGCGATTCGACGTGCACCGTGGTGGCGCTGTACGGCGGCAGCGCGCCATACACGGTATCGATGTGCTCAGCATTGTCCACGCTGAAGCGGTTGACGTTGATGAAGGTCTGCGAGGTGATCACGTCGCCCGGCCCGACCGCATAGTTCACGCGCGGTGACAGATTCAGCTGGCGGAAGTTGCCAAAGCTGGTGTCCTGGCCTTCGCGGCGCAGATTGGATTTGCCGCTGGCATCCTCGCCTTCGGTCAGCGTCTGGCTTGGACGGCTGAAACGCGAATCGATCACGCCGCCGCCAATCGCATACGACCACGGTCCTTTACGATCGGACAGCTGCAGGGTCACGCTGCCGCCCTGGTGATCGTTTTCCGACTGCATGCCAGCCTTGAGCTCGGTCTGCCCCGTATGCACGGTACGCTTCAGCACGATATTGATGCCGCCCGCAATCGCCTGCGTGCTGAACTCGGCGGTGGCCGCGCGCATGATTTCGATGCGCTCGATCATGTCCGGCGTCAGCGAATCGAGCGAGAAGCCCGGCGGTGCCGGTTCGCCGTTCAGCATGATGGAGGTGTAGCCGCTGCCCAGGCCACGCATGCGGATATCGCCGCCGCGGCCCTGTACGCCGCCGATGGTGATGCCCGGCAGGCGCTTCAGCACCTCGCCGATGCTGGTGTCGCCGTTCTTCAGGATTTCTTCCTGCGTCACCACGATCTTGGTGGCGGTGTCGTTGCGGCGCGCCTCGAGGGCGGCGCTGCCTTTCACTTCAACCTGGGGCAGCACTTTTTCAGCGGCTGCCGGCGCTTCATCTGCAGCCTGCGCGGCGCCAAACGCCAGCAGCAGGGACAGGGGCAAAATCTTTTTCTTCATCTAGTGCAATTGCAATGCTTTTTTCTCGGAGGCATAAGGATACACGCATTGCGGCCTGGTATGTACGCTAGCGAACAGTCACCAGCCGTGCGCCTGACTACTATTGCTTGGGACATACTTCTGCATTGCGCGGCAATAAGAACAGCGAGGCCTCCCTTGAAAGAGCACCCCTATCTTTGGCCGGCGGCTCGTGCCGGCTTCAAAGAAAATCTCTCCGGCAGTACCGACCCAGACAGCGCCGAAATGCCTCTGCGTGGTGAGCTCTTCAGCGCCCAGCAGATGGCCGGTCATGGCCGCGCGCTGGCCAAGAATCATCAGCTGAGCGAGCGTGGCGGCGGCGATCGTTTGCTGTCGCGTCTGAGCGAGAACGCTTCCGTCATCAGCAACACCTGCGAGGAGCTGACGGCCACCGTCAAGGAAGGCCGCCAGATCACGCCCGCTTCCGAATGGCTGCTCGACAATTACTACCTGATCGAAGAGCAGATCCGCATTGCCCGCCGCCACCTGCCGAAGGATTACAGCAAGGAGCTGCCGCGTCTCGCGAAAGGCGCGCCGACCGGCACCCCGCGCGTTTATCAGATCGCGCTGGAAATCATTGCCCACGGCGATGGCCGCGTCGATCCGGAAAGCCTGAGCCGCTTTGTCGAGGCCTATCAGGAAGTCGCACCGCTGAAACTGGGCGAGTTGTGGGCGATTCCGATCATGCTGCGTTTGGCGCTGATCGAGAATCTGCGCCGCGTCGCTGCGCGGGTAGCGGAGAACCGGCGCCAGCGCGATCTCGCCAACAGCTGGGCCGACCAGATGGTGGAAATCGCGGACAAGAATCCGAGCGGACTGATTTTGCTGGTGGCTGATATGGCGCGCTCCGAGCCGCCCATCACCAGCGCCTTTGTCGCCGAGCTGGCGCGCCGCCTGCAAGGCCAGAGCCCGGTTCTGACGCTGGCGCTGAACTGGATCACTTATCGTCTGGCTGAAACGGGACAAACCATCGAAGCCCAGATCCAGGCCGAGATCCACATGCAGGCCGCCGAACAGGTATCGATCTCCAACAGTATCGGCAGCCTGCGCTTCCTCGGCACCATGGATTGGCAGGAATTCGTCGAAACCATGAGCGCGGTCGAGCAGACCTTGCGCCTCGATCCTGCCGATGTGTATGGCGACATGGACTTCGTCACGCGCGACCAGTACCGCCACGTGATCGAGAAGCTCGCCAAGTATTCGGCGCTGAGCGAGCAGGAAGTGGCGCAGCAGGCGATCGAGCTGGCGCGCGTGCACGGCAACAGCGATCCGCGCCATAGCCACGTGGGTTTCTACCTGGTCGGCAGTGGGCTGATGCTGCTGGAGAAAAAGGTGGAGGTGCGTTTGCCCGTGCTGGCGTCCATGCGCAAGACCTTGCGCGCGGCGCCACTGTCGTCCTACCTGGGCGCGATAGGCGCAATCTCTATCGTGCTGACGGCCCTGATGCTGGAACGCGCTGTGCGCGGCGGGCTGGATGACTGGGGACTCGTGGTGGTGGGCGTACTGGGCCTGATGGGCAGCAGCCAGCTGGCGCTGGCCCTGGTCAACTGGGCGGCGACCCAGATGGTGCGGCCGAAACCCTTGCCGCGTATGGACTTCCGCAGCGGCATTCCCTCCAATGCGCGGGCGCTGGTGGTGGTGCCGACCTTGCTCTTCAGCCGCGATAATGTGGACGAGTTGTGCGAGCAACTGGAAGTGCGCTTCCTTGCCAACCGCGACGAGAATCTGCGATTCTGTCTGCTGACGGATTTCGCTGATGCGCAGGAAGAGATCCTGCCTGCCGATGCTGTCCTGCTGGAGCAGGCACGCGGCTGTATCGAGCGGTTGAACCAGAAGTACACCAACGGCGGCGCTGCGCCTTTCCTGTTGCTGCACCGTCCGCGCCGCTGGAATCCTTCCGAACGTGCCTGGATGGGCCACGAGCGCAAGCGCGGCAAGCTGGCGGATCTGAACCGCTACCTGCGCGGCGGCGCACGCGATTGTTTCAGTGTGGTGGTGGGCGAGACTGCCGACCTGGAAACCTTCCGCTATGTGATCACGCTGGATACCGATACGCAATTGCCGCGTGATTCCGCTCGTCAGTTCGTGGCGACCATGTGCCACCCGCTGAACCGTCCGCACGTCGATCCGCGCAAGCAGCGCGTGGTGGAGGGCTACGGCATCCTGCAGCCGCGCGTGTCGGTCAGCCTGCCCAGCGAAGATGCCTCGCGCTATGAGCGCCTGTGCGGCGGCGAGCCGGGCATCGACCCTTACACCCGCACCGTGTCCGATGTGTACCAGGACGTGTTCGCGGAAGGCTCCTTCATCGGCAAGGGCATTTACGATGTGGACGTCTTTGAACAGGTGCTGGGCCAGCGCTTCCCCGATAACCGCATTCTCAGCCACGACCTGCTGGAAGGCTGCTATCTGCGGGCTGGCTTGCTGAGCGACGCCCAGCTCTACGAGAATTATCCGGCACGCTACCGCGAAGATGTCGGCCGCCGCCAGCGCTGGATACGCGGCGACTGGCAGCTGCTGCCCTGGATCAAGGGGCGCGTGAGGCTGGCGTCTGGCGCCAAGGAGCCGAATCCCCTGTCCGCGCTGTCGCGCTGGAAGCTGTTCGATAATCTGCGCCGCAGCCTGGTGCCGCCGGTGCTGACGGTATCGCTGCTGCTGGCCTTTATCGCCCTGCCGCATCCATGGTTCTGGACTTGCGCGGTACTGGCCATTCTGTTCGTGCCGCCGATTGTGGCGGGCCTGTGGGACCTGGTCGCCAAATCGTCGGATACGCTGTGGAGCCAGCACCTGCCGGCATCCATTCGCCGCACCGGCCTGCACTTCGCGCATGCGCTTCTGACGCTGGTGTTCCTGCCTTACGAGGCTTATGTAAGCCTGGACGCCGTCGTGCGTACCCTGTGGCGTCTGTGGTTCTCGCACAAGCATCTGCTGCAATGGCGCGCGTCGGCGCTGGCGCAATCCGGCACCAGCATGGCCAGCAACTGGCGCACCATGTGGGTGTCGCCGCTGCTCGCGATCGTGGCCGGCGTGGCGCTGGAACGCTGGCATCCGCATGCCTTCCAGGCGGGCGTGATCTTCCTCGTTTCATGGCTGATATCGCCGATCGTGGCATGGTGGATCAGTCTTCCCATTCCGCGCATTCCGGCAGAACTCAAGGAAGAGCAGAATCTCTTCCTGCACAAGGTCGCACGCCGCACCTGGGCATGGTTCGATACCTTTGTCGGCCCGGAAGACAACTGGCTGCCGCCCGATAATATGCAGGAACATCCGACGCAGGTTGTCGCGCACCGCACCTCGCCCACCAATATCGGCATGGCCTTGCTGGCCAACCTGACGGCGTGGGACTTCGGCTATATCCCCACCTGCCAGCTGATTTCGCGCTGCGAGAACACGCTACGCAGCATGGGGCAGCTGGAACGCCACCTGGGCCACTTCTACAACTGGTACGACACCCAGTCGATGAAGCCCCTGCATCCCATCTATATTTCGACGGTGGACAGCGGCAATCTGGCGGGGCACTTGCTCACCTTGCAGGCGGGCCTGCACGACATCGCCGACCGCCCCATCGTTGGCGCGCAAGTCCTGCAGGGCATTGCCACCACCCGCGCCGTGCTGCAGGAGGCGGCGGAATCGGTGGCGCCATCCGGCAGCACGCCGGTGGAGTCGCTGGCGTCCCTGCTGGAGGCAACCAGCGTACCGATGCCGGTCCCGGCAACCCTGTCCGGCATGCAGGCCTGGCTACAGCGCGCCCACGCAGAGGCGGAAGCCTTCCTGCCCAAGGCCGGTGTGCACAGCGACGCTACGCTGCGCATGTGGGCCAGCGCCCTGGCGACCCAGTGCCGCTGCGCGCTGGACGAGCTGAATGCGCTGGCGCCATGGTTGTCCGCGGCGCCGGGTGCTGTGCTGGATGCGAGCCTGGACCGCGTCCCCACGCTGCGCGAGCTGGCGGGCTATCCGCTGCAAGGCGCGGCGCTGTCGGATCTCGCCCCGGCGGAACGCGAACGCCAGCAGCAGCTGGAAGTGCTGGTGAAGCCGGGCGCTGCCACAGCCCGCGACCGGCTGGAGCATCTGGCCCAGCTGGCGCACCAGGCTTGCGAGTTTGCTCGCATGGAGTACGCCTTCCTGTTCAATCCAACCACCAAGCTGCTGGCCATCGGCTACAACCTGACGGACCGCCGCCTTGATGCGGCTTGCTACGATTTGCTGGCTTCCGAAATCCGCCTCGCCAGCTTTGTCGCGATCGCCCAGGGCCAGCTGCCGCAGGAGCACTGGTTCGCCATGGGCCGCCAGCTGTGCATCGTGCACGGCCAGCCAGTGCTGCTGTCCTGGTCCGGCTCCATGTTCGAATACCTGATGCCGCTGCTGGTGATGCCGACTTATCCGAGCACTTTGCTGGATCAGACTTACAAGTCCGTGGTCGCGGCCCAGATCGAGTATGCGAAACAGCGCAGCGTGCCGTGGGGGATTTCCGAATCCGGCTACAACACCACTGACGCCAATCTGAATTACCAGTACCGTGCCTTCGGTGTGCCGGGCATAGGCCTCAAGCGTGGCCTGGGTGAAGACCTGGTGATTGCACCGTATGCCACCATGCTGGGACTGATGGTCGATCCGGATGCATCCTGCCAGAACCTGCAGAAGATGCAGACGCTCGGCTTCATGGGGCGCTATGGCTTCTACGAGGCGGTGGACTACACGCCGGCGCGTCTGCCGCGCGGGCAGAACCACGCCATCGTCAAGTCCTTCATGGTGCACCACCAGGGCATGGGCCTGCTGGCCCTGAACTATGTGCTGAATGACCGCCCGATGCAGCGCCGCTTCGAATCCGACCCGCTGCTGCAATCGACCTTGCTGGTGCTGCAGGAACGCAGCCCGCGCATCGGCGCCTTCTATTCGACCAGCGCCGAGCAGGCGGCGGCGCTGCGCCCAACCTCGCAGGAACAGGTGGCGCCGATGCGCATCCTGAACCAGGCCAATACGGCGGTGCCGGAAACCCAGCTGCTGTCGAATGGCCGCTACCACGTCATGGTCAGCAATGCAGGCGGCAGCTACAGCCGCTGGAAGGATCTGTCCGTGACGCGCTGGCGCGAAGACAGCACGCGCGACAACTGGGGCAACTTCTGCTACGTGCAGGATGTAGACGATGGCAAGACCTGGTCCACCACCTGGCAGCCAACGCTGGCTGAACCCAAGCGCATGGAAGTGATCTTCTCGGAAGGCCGCGCCGAATTCCGCCGCACCGAAAACGACATCGAGCTTTACACGGAAATCGTGGTGTCGCCGGAAGACGATATCGAAATGCGCCGCACGCGCATCACCAACCATTCCAGCCATCCGCGCACCATCGAACTGACCAGCTTTGCCGAAGTGGTAATGGCGCCCGCCGCTGCCGATGCCGCCCACCCGGCCTTCAGCAAGCTGTTTGTGCAGACCGAGATTGTGGAAGACGAAAGCGCCATCCTGTGCACCCGCCGTCCGCGCGGCAAGGGCGAGTCCACGCCTTACCTGGTGCACGTGATGACCATGCACGATGCGCAGGTCAAGGAAGTGTCTTACGAAACGGACCGCGCCAGATTCATCGGCCGCGGCAATACCGCGCAGGCGCCGCTGGCCTTGCGCGAACCGGGCGCGCTGTCCAATAGCGAAGGCTCGGTGCTCGATCCGGTGGTGGCGATCCGCTACCGCATCGTGCTGCTGCCGGGCATGGCTGCGATTGCCGACATCGTCACCGGCATGGCCGACAACCGCGACGGCGCCCAGCACCTGATCGATAAATATCAGGACCGCCACATGGCCGACCGCGTGTTCGAACTGGCCTGGACCCACAGCCAGGTCGTGCTGCGCCAGCTGAATGCAACCGAGTCGGATGCGCAGCTGTATGGCCGCCTGGCCAATCACGTCATCTATCCGAATGCTGCGCTGCGCGCCGAACCGTCCATCCTGGCGCGCAACCAGCGTGGCCAGTCCGGGCTGTGGGCTTACGCCATTTCTGGCGACTTGCCGATCGTGCTGATGACCATCCGCGATTCCAGCAACATTGAGCTGGCGCGCCAGCTGGTGCAGGCCCACGCATACTGGCGCCTGAAAGGGCTGGTGGTCGATCTGGTGATCTGGTACGAGGATGTCTCCGGTTATCGCCAGGCCCTGCACGACATGATCATGGGCCTGATCGCCTCCGGCCTCGATGCGCAATCGATCGACCGACCGGGCGGCATCTTCGTGCGTCCGCTGGAAGGCATCTCGCCGGAAGACCGCATCCTGCTGCAGACCGTGGCACGTGCGGTGCTGAGCGATGAACGCGGCACGCTGGCGGATCAGCTCAAACGCGGCGCCGCGCCGCCGCTGCGCATGCCGCCGCTGCTGTCGGATTCGCGCGGCGAGTATGAGGACGCAGGGCCGTCGACGCGCCTGCCGCAAGGGCTTCAGCTGGAGAATGGATTGGGCGGCTTCTCGTCCGACGGCCGCGAATATGTGATCGTAACGGCCGAGGGCAAGCGCACGCCGGCACCATGGTCCAACATCCTCGCCAATCCGCAGTTCGGCGCCGTGATCTCGGAAAGCGGCCAGGCCTACACCTGGCAAGAGAACGCCCACGAATTCCGCCTCACGCCATGGCATAACGATCCTGTCTCGGACCTGAGTGGCGAGGCCTTCTACATCCGCGACGAGCAGAGTGGACGCTTCTGGTCGCCGATGGCGCTGCCGGCGCGCGGCACGGGCGACTACGTTACGCGCCACGGTTTCGGCTACAGCGTGTTCGAACACAGCGAGGCGGGCGTCACCAGCGAACTGACCACCTTCGTATCGCTGGACGCGCCGGTGCGTTATACCCTGGTTACCGTGCGCAATGAGTCGCCGGTGCCGCGCCGCCTGTCCGTCACTGGCTATGTGGAGTGGGTGCTGGGCGATATGCGTTCGAAATCGGGCATGCACCTCGTGACCGAAATCGACCCTGTCAGCGGCGCGCTGTTTGCGCGAAACGCCTACAACACCGAGTTCTCCGGCCGCGTCGCCTTCTTCAATGCGGACGCTACTCAGCGCACCGTGACCTGCGACCGCACCGAGTTCATCGGCCGCAACGGCAGCCTGGCCAATCCGGCCGCCATGCGCCGCGTACGTCTGTCGGGCAAGGCGGGTACCGGCCTGGATTCCTGCGCAGCCATCAATGCGCCGTTCGATCTGCTGCCGGGCGAAGAGCGCACCATCGCCTTCGTGCTGGGCATGGGCGGCCGCCGCAATGCAGACGCATCGACCATGGCCACGCGCCACGGCGGCCGCGAGGCGGCCGTGGGCGCGCTGGATGCCGTACGCACGCATTGGGACAAGGTGCTGAGCGCCGTGCAGGTGGAAACGCCGGAACCGGCGCTGGATCTGATCGCCAACGGCTGGCTGATGTACCAGACCATCGCCTGCCGCATGTGGGCACGCAGCGGCTACTACCAGTCCGGCGGCGCCTTCGGTTTCCGCGACCAACTGCAGGATGCGATGGCCATGGTGCATACCCAGCCGCAGATCCTGCGCGATCACATGCTGCTGTGCGCGGCCCACCAGTTCGTGGAAGGCGATGTGCAGCACTGGTGGCACCCGCCATCGGACCGCGGCGTGCGCACCCACTGCTCGGACGACTATCTGTGGCTGCCGCTGGCGGCATGGCGCTATGTGTCCACCACCGGCGATATGTCGGTGCTGGACGAGAAAGCCCATTATCTGGAAGGCCGTCCGGTCAAACCGGAAGAGGATTCTTATTACGATATGCCGGCGCGCTCGGCGCAGCAGGGCGACCTGTACGAGCATTGTGTGCGCGCCATCCGCAACGGCCTGCGTTTCGGCGTACACGGCCTGCCGCTGATCGGTTCCTGCGACTGGAACGATGGCATGGACAAGGTGGGCGAAGAAGGCAAGGGCGAGAGCGTGTGGCTGGCCTGGTTCCTGATCGATGTGCTGCAGCGCTTTGCTGAAGTGGCGGAGCTGCGCCATGACGACGCCTTCGCCAAGGAATGCCGCGAGGAGGCGCACAAGATAGCGGCGAACATCGAAGCCAATGCCTGGGACGGCCAATGGTATCGCCGCGCCTATTTCGACGATGGCACGCCGCTCGGCTCGCACGAGAACGAGGAATGCCAGATCGACTCGATTTCCCAGAGCTGGGGCGTGCTGTCCGGCGCTGCCGATCCGGAGCGCGTGAAAGGCGCCATGGCGCAGGTCGACCAACGCCTGGTGCGGCGCGACTTCGGCCTGATCCAGCTGCTCGATCCGCCGTTCGACAAATCGCCGCTGAATCCGGGCTATATCCGCGGATATGTGCCGGGCGTGCGCGAGAACGGTGGCCAGTACACCCACGCCGCCATCTGGACCGTGATGGCCTTCGCCAAGCTGGGCGAGATCGAGAAGGCCTGGGAGTTGATGCGCATGATTAATCCCGTGCAGCACGGCGATCATCCGGATCTCTACAAGGTCGAGCCTTACGTCGTGACGGCCGACGTGTATGCGGTGTCGCCGCACGTAGGCCGCGGCGGCTGGAGCTGGTACACCGGCTCCTCCGGCTGGATGTATCGCCTGATGGTGGAATCCCTGCTGGGCCTGACGCGCCAGCCGGACAAGCTGCTGATGTCGCCGCGCATCCCTGCCGACTGGGAAGGTTTCACCCTCAGCTACCGCCACGGCAACGCCAGCTACAAGATCCGCGTGGTGCGCGGCGACGGCATACTGCCCGCTGAAATCCCGCTCACAGCCACCGACGGCCAGCACGAAGTCGAGGTCCGCGTTCCCCGCTGAGGAGAGGGCTTTGTGCTATCCTCTCCCGCGCCTGCCGTGGAGCAGGCGCATTACTAAAAGAGGAATCATGCTCAGACTGAACCCGATCGCCGCCGCGCTGCTCGGCGTGGCGGCCTTGCCTGCAATGGCCCAGGACCCGCTCAGCTACGCGCGTTACGACCAGGTCCGCACCACCGACCTGCACCTCGACCTGAAAGCCGATTTCGCGCGCAAGACGCTCGATGGTTATGCGGAACTGAGCCTGAACTGGCTTGATAAAAATGCCAAAAGCCTGGTGCTGGATACGCGCCAGCTGAGCATCGCGCGCGTGCAGACGCTGGATGCGAGCGGCCATTGGCGTGCTGCCTCATACATGCTGGATCGTCCCGATGCGAAGAAGGGCCAGGCCCTGCGCATTGCGCTGGCGACGCAGCCGGAAAAAGTCCGCATCTATTATCACACCGCGCCTACCGCGAGCGCACTGCAATGGCTGACGCCTGCGCAGACCTTGTCCGGCAAGCGCCCCTTCATGTTCAGCCAGTCGGAGCAGATCGATGCGCGTTCCTGGGCGCCGGTGCAGGATACGCCGGCCGTGCGCTTCACCTACAGCGCCCGCATCCAGGCGCCGCAAGGCATGCGCGTGGTGATGAGCGCTGAAGGCGACCAGCAGGCGACTGGCGCAGGCGGCTGGAATTTCCGCATGCCGCAGCCGATTCCATCCTATCTGCTGGCGATTGCCGTCGGCGAACTGGAACTGCGCAATCTGGGGCCGCGCACCGCCGTGTATGCGGAGCCAGGCCGCATTGAAGCTGCCGCCTACGAGCTGGCGGACACCGAGAAAATGGTGGCCGCTGCCGAATCCCTGTACGGCCCATATCGCTGGGGACGTTACGACATGCTGGTGCTGCCGCCATCCTTCCCGATCGGCGGCATGGAAAACCCGCGCATGACCTTCCTCACGCCGACCATGATTGCCGGCGACCGCAGCCTGAACGACCTGATCGCGCATGAACTGGCGCACTCCTGGTCCGGCAACCTGGTGACGAATGCATCGTGGAAGCACTGGTGGCTGAACGAAGGCTTCACCACCTACGTCACCACGCGCATCGTGGAAGCCTTGTACGGCAAGGAAGTGGCGGACATGAACCTGCAAGTGGAGCAGGAAGAAGCCATGGCCTCGCTGAAGGAAATCCCGGCCGCCAAGCAGTCGCTGTTGACGCGTGATCCGGACACCAACCCCGCCAACTACACCGACGAAGGCCTGGCTTATCCGAAAGGCGCCTGGCTGCTGCACACGCTGGAAGACCGCGTGGGCCGCGACGTGTTCGACCCATTCCTGCGCGGCTGGTTCGACCAGCACGCCTTCCAGTCCGCGACCACCGAGCAGTTCGTGACTTACCTGCGCAAGAACCTGCTGGAGAAGCATCCGGAAGCGATGAGCGATGCCGAGCTGGATGAGTGGCTGTATGGCGCCGGCATTCCGGCCAGCGCCCAGCACATTGCCTCGCCGCGTCTGGCCGCGCTGGACGCCAGGCGCGATGCGTGGCTGAAGGGGGAGCTGCCGACCATCGAACTGGGCGCCAAGGACTGGATCGCGCTGGAGTGGATGCACTTCCTGAACGACATCGACCAGAAAGCCAATGTCGCGCAGCTGAAGGAACTGGACGAAGCGTATAGCCTGCGCACATCGCAGAACAATGAGATCGCGTTCCGCTTCTACCTGGCGTCCGTGCATGCGGGCTACAACGTGCGTGATCCGCTGAATGTATTCCTGATGCATGTGGGCCGCCAGAAGTTCGTGGTGCCGCTGTATGGCGCGATGCTGAAGAACCCGTCCGAAGCCTCGTGGGGCAAATCGCTCTACCTGAAGGCACGTCCGCGCTACCACCCTGAGACCCAGGCGTCGGTGGACAAGCTGATGAAGAAAAACTGAAATACCCGGAGACCTTGATGTACCTGAAGAAGCCCCTTGCCGCGCTGGTTATGCTGGCCTGCTCGGCCATGTCCTTTCCTGCCTTCGCTGCGCCGGAAGCCATTGTTTCTGCAGCTGCCGCCGCGGCGCCTGCCTTTGATCTGGACCGCGACGTCAACACTGCCCTGAAAACCTTCAACGTGCCTGGCATGGCCATCGCCATCGTCAAGGACGGCAAGGTGATCGCGGCCAAGGGCTTCGGCGTGCGCAAGCTGGGTGATCCGGCGCCGGTGACGGACAAGACGCTGTTCGAGATCGCTTCCAACTCCAAGGCATTCACGGCAGCTTCGCTGGCCATGCTGGTGGATGAGGGCAAGCTGTCCTGGGACGATCCGGTGATCAAGCATCTGCCGGACTTCGCGATGTACGATTCGTATGTGACGCGCGAGATGACCATCCGCGATCTGCTGACCCACCGCAGCGGCCTGGGTCTGGGTGCCGGTGATCTGATGTGGTGGCCGACCACAACGTTCAGCACGGATGAAATCATTGAACGCCTGCGCTATGTGAAACCGGCCACCAGCTTCCGCAGCGCCTACGCTTACGACAACCTGCTGTATATCGTGGCGGGCAAGATCATCGCACAAAAGACCGGCAAGAGCTGGGGCGAGGCGGTGCGCGAGCGCATCCTGTCGCCACTGGGCATGACCACCACCACCACCAGCGTGGCGCAGATGTACCAGTCCGCCGATCACTCTTCGCCGCACAGCAAGATCAACGAGAAAATCAGCGTAGTGAAGAACATGCCGGTGGAGAATGCCATCGGTGCGATCGGCATCAACACCAATGCCGAAGACTTCGCCAAGTGGATGAATATGCTGCTCAACGAGGGCAAGTCGGCGGACGGCAAGCAGGTGCTGAGCGCTAAACAGCTGCGCGAAATCTTCAGTGAGCAGACGCCGATCAAGATCACCGATCCCAAGCCGGCGCTGGCGGCCACCAAACCTAGCTTCAATGCATATGCACTCGGCTTCAATGTACGCGATTACCACGGCCGCAAGATTGCCATGCACGGCGGCGCGCTACAGGGCTTCTACTCGCGTGTGATGCTGGTACCGGAGGAGCATCTGGGTGTGGCCATTTTCACCAATGCGGAGAACAGCGGCTCCATGACGGCGCTGGGCTGGCGCATCCTCGACAACTACATGGGCGCGGCGCCAACCGACTGGATCGGCATCATCGCAAGGCAGGAAGCGGAGCGCCATGCGGAGGAACTGGCCAAGATCGGCAAGGCCAACGCCACGCGCGCGGCCAAGTCTTCGCCGTCGCTGCCGCTGTCGGCCTACAACGGCGAGTACAGGGACCCGTGGTATGGCAGCGTGACGATCCGCCAGGAAGGCGGCAAGCAGCTGATGTCCTTCTCGCGCACGCCGGACCTGGTTGGCCAGCTTGAGCACTTCCAGCACGACACCTTCATCGTGCGCTGGAAAGAGCGCAACTTCAACGCCGACGCCTACGTCAGCTTCGCCCTGAACCCGGACGGCAGCATCGAGCGCATGAAAATGGCCCCGATCTCCGCCGAAACGGACTTCAGCTACGACTTCCAGGACCTGGCCTTCACGCCGGTCAAGAAAGCCGAACCATCGAAGAACTGATTCTTCTCATTCTGCAGACGATCTTCGAGATCGTCCTGCAGATTCTTATGAAGGGCGGCATGCTTCACCATGTCCGTCATTGGCCGCTGGTGCGCGCGCCGCGAACAGGCGCTGTTCCGCCTCGATCGCTTCAGTTATGGCTTCGTGTTCGCAGCGTGCCTGGTGGCCGTTCGCTTTGCACGGCAGTTGCACGATTAGCTTAATGACAGCACAGTTATCAAAGCGGATATCGATTGCGGCAAAGCGGCGAAATTTATTCGTAAAATTTGGACAAGTAGTGAAAATCTGTGACACTCTTTCATGTGCGAATGCAGCATAATACTGCTTTCGATAACACGAGTATCACTGAATGACCGAACTGTTTATCTCTATCGGCGCCACCTTGGGTGCATTGGCGATTGGTGTTTATGCTTTCGTTACTTTGATGAGCCATCTGCAATCGGCAAAGTAGGCATTTCCAGTTCGATGACGGTCCGCTTGTGGGCCGCGATTTCAGCAAGTCCGCGGCGATACGCGGGATAGCTGTTCAGCAGTTTGTCGAAGCTGCCGTCCGCCATGGCCATCTTCAGGCCCCGTTCGATGCGGTCCGCCAGCGCCGGATTGTCCCGGCTGACGAAGAAATAAAACGGTACGCGGTAATGCAGGAACAGGGTAGGCTCCACCATCAAACCTTCCTGCTCGTGCGCCTTCTCCTCCACCCACGCCTCGTTGGCCCCGCGCGGGAAATAATCGAAACGCCTTGCCTTCAGCATCGGAAACAGCGATGTGTAGCTGACGGCCGTCTCCACCGTCAATCCGTTATGCCGCAGTATATCCACTGAAGGCCAGTTGAAGCCCGCGCCGGCGCGCAGGCGGCGCAGATCGGCCAGCGTACGCACACTGCGGAAGCGCACCTCGTCCTCGCGCCGGATCAGGAAAGGGCGGTAATCGTTCAACTCGCGCAGCAGCGAAATCCGGACCGGCAGCAGGTCGTGCTCACGCTGGGCATTCGTTCCATCCCACATCACATTGATGACGCCATTGCGTTGCAGCTCCAGCAGCTTGCGTGGACTGGTGAGGTCGTAGGCGTAATAGCTGATGATGAAAGGCCCGTCATGCGGCTCCGTCTTTTCCATCACGAGCCGCAGCAGCAGCGGGAAGTAGGCCGTGTGCTCCTCCGACCCTGGCGCCATGGCAGGCAGCACCAGTTGCACCGGCGGCTGTGCCAGCGCGGCTGACGCGAGGAACGCCGCCAGCAGCAGGCAAACCTTATCGCGCAGGCGCAGCAGCATGAATAATTCCAAGCCGGTCAAGTTCCGTCTGCAATCCGGCGGCATAAGCATCGTGAAGCGGTGCGACGTTCACGAGAAATTTCTGGGCGCCCTCGACAGGCCACGAAGACAGCAGCGCTTCGCTTTTGCTCCACAGGCGCTGCAGATGCTGCAGCAGCAGGGGACTGGCTTTCACCTTGGCCCAGCTGGCCGGATAGTCTTCGCGCAGGGTGCGCAGATAAGCCAGCGTAAAGACCATGAAATCGACGGTCCCCGTCATATTCGCATCGACGGTGTTCCCGCCGCTGAACTGTTGGTAGATATCGCTGCCGATAAGGCTTCGTTCCAGTTCGGCGCCGGTAATGTGGGCATTCAACTCGTCCAGCAGCGTCGGCATATCGTTGCCGCGCTGCGGGCCAATACGCTTGAAGTAGTGCTGATAGCGCCCGATCGGACTGGCCTTCATGCTGGCCGGGACCCATTTTTCCGCCATCGCATAAGGCGGCGTATCGCCGAAGCGCAGCTCGGTGCGCCACACGGCGCCATCAAAGTAATAAGTCTTGTCGCCGCCATTGCAGCGGCTCAGCGCAAGATCGTAGACGTGGTTTGTTTCGTGGATGGCAGTCAGCAGGGAGGTCAGCGTGACGCCGCGCTCCGAGCGTATCCACCACAGCGCTTCCGAGCGCATGGCCTTGAACAGTACCGCGCCGGACGGAGTCTGCTCAAAATAATGTTCGACCGTTGCGGCATACGGCGCGTCGCCGGACGACTGCGGCTCGGGTTTGAACGAAAGCAGTGCGGCACATGGCCTTTCGTTAAACTGCGGCCGCGGCCCCGGCTCGGGAATACCTGCTGTCATTTCCGCCGCATGAGAGCAGGCGGCGGTGCACAACAGCAGGCTTGCAACCAGACGCACTTACTGAGGCTTCACAAACTTCAGCGTCATGCGGTCGCTTTCGCCGATGGCCGCATATTTGGCGCGGTCCTTGTCTTTATTGGTGTAGGTCGGAGGCAGTGCCCATACGCCGCCTTCGTGGTCCGCGTTGTCTTTCGGGTTGGCATTGACCTCGGACTTGCCGGCCAGTTTGAAGCCGGCGCGTTCGGCCATCTTGATCACATAGGCTTCATGCACATAGCCGCTGTCGGCCTTTGCATCCTGCGCCATCGCTGAAGGACGGCGGTGTTCTTCCACGCCGAATACGCCGCCCGGTTTCAGCACGTCGTACACAGAAGCGAACAGCTTTTGCATATTGTCGTCGCCAGTCTCGATCCAGTTGTGGATATTGCGGAAGGTGAGCACCATGTCCGCGCTGTCTTTAGGGCCGAATTTGTAGATGCCCTTGCCCGGTTCGAAGGCGCTCATTTGCACCTTGCCCAGCGCGTCCGGATGCTTGTTCAGGAACTCCTGGAATCGTGCTGCACCGCGGCGAACATTCTCGTTGGCCGAATCCGGCGTCGAACCGGCGGCAATCAGCTTGCCCTGGTCATGCAGATAAGGACCGAGGATCTCGGTGTACCAGCCGCCGCCCGGCGACAGCTCAACCACCGTCATATTCGGCTTGATGCCGAAGAAGTTCAGGGTTTCATACGGATGGCGGTACACATCGCGCTGCATATTGGCGGGTGTGCGCACCGGGCTGGCGACGGCCGCTTTTAGTGCATCGTCGGCCAGGGCTGCACCGGAATGGGCCACGAAGCCGCAGGCCAGCAGGCCGGCGAGAACGAATCGTTTCATGCGTTTGTCTCCTTGAGGGCGGGCGACGCCGCCGTGGGTCGCCTCGCTCAAATAATAATGATGCAAGATTGGTGGACTGTCCAGTGTCCGCGCGGACAGCATGCGGACAAGGCCGGACACTCAGCGGACACTGGCCGGACAGCATAAGCGAGGCGAGGCCCCGTGGTTGCAACCGTAAGACAGACCCACACAATGGCACAAAAATTGCGTAGGATGTGACTCCTGCAAGCCTGTCAGGAACCTAACAAAAACCCTGGAGAGACTATGGAACGACGTGCATTCCTCAACATGAGCGGTGGCGCGATTGCCGCCATGCTGATGCCTTACGGACGCGCCATCGCGGCCGACGAGCTGATTAAGCCCGTGGAAGTGAAGTTCAAGAAGATGCTGGCCGATACCGCCATGGGCGCGGCCACGCAAGCCGGCGCCACCTATTGCGACGTGCGCATCGGCCGCTACCTGAATCAATTCATCACCACCCGTGACCTGAACATCGAGAACGTGACCAACACGGAATCGGCAGGTGTGGGTGTGCGCGTCATCGCCAACGGCGCTTATGGCTTCGCCGCCACCAGCGACATGACTCCGGACGGCGTGGCAGGCGCCGCGCGTCAGGCCGTCGCCATCGCCAAGGCCAACTCCAAGCTGCAGACCGAAGCCGTGCAGCTGGCGCCAACGCCGGGCGTGGGCGAAGTGTCCTGGGCAACGCCGTTCAAGAAGGACTGGCGCACCGTGCCGATCAAGGAAAAGGCGGACCTGCTCATCGCCGGCAACAAGGCCGCGATGGAAGGCGGCGCGTCCTTCATCCAGTCGCTGCTGTTCCAGGTGAACCAGCAGAAGTACTTCGCATCGACCGACGGTTCCTACATCGACCAGGACCTGCACCGTCTGTGGATGCCGTTCTTCGCTACCGCCGTGGACAAGACCACCGGCAAATTCCGCAGCCGCTCCGGCCTGTCCACGCCGGTCGGCATGGGCTACGAGTACCTGGACGCGCGCAAGGAAGACAAGTTCAAGGCCGCCGGCGGCGTGACCACGCTGTACCGCGGTTCCTATGACCTGATCGAAGACGCCCGTGCAGCAGGCAAGCAAGCCAAGGAAAAGCTGACCGCCAAGTCGGTCGAACCGGGCAAGTACGATATGGTGCTGTCGCCGGAACACCTGTGGCTGACCATCCACGAATCCGTCGGCCACCCGACGGAACTGGACCGCGTGCTGGGCTACGAGGCCAACTACGCCGGTACCAGCTTCGCGACGCTGGACAAGTGGCAGACCAAGAAATTCAAGTACGGCTCCGACCTGGTCAACATCGTGGCCGACAAGACCACGCCGGGTTCGCTGGGCGCCGTCGGCTACGACGACGAAGGCGTCAAGTGCAAGCGCTGGGACATCATCAAGGACGGCATCCTGGTCAACTACCAGGCGACCCGCGACCAGGCTCACATCATCGGCGAGAAGGAATCGCATGGCTGCTCGTATGCGGATTCGTGGAGCAGCGTGCAGTTCCAGCGCATGCCGAACGTGTCGCTGCAGCCGGGCAAGAAGAAGCTCACGCCGGACGAGCTGGTGAAAGACGTGAAGAAGGGCATTTACATCGTCGGCGACGGTTCCTTCTCCATCGACCAGCAGCGCTACAACTTCCAGTTCGGCGGCCAACTGTTCTACGAAATCAAGGACGGCAAGATCGGCCAGATGCTGGAAGACGTGGCGTATCAGTCCAATACCCAGGAATTCTGGAATGCCTGCTCGGCCATGTGCGACGAGCGCGATTGGCGCATGGGCGGCTCCTTCTTTGACGGCAAGGGCCAGCCTTCGCAGATCAGTATCGTTTCGCACGGCGCGTCCACCACGCGCTTCAACGGCATCAACGTGATCAACACTGCCCGCAAGATCGGCTGAGCGCAAAGGACATAAACGATGAAGATTCTGAATCAGGAAGAGACCAAGCGCATTGCGGACAAGGTGATGTCCTTCTCCAAGGCGGACGAATGCACGGTGACCATCAACGGTTCCCGCACCGGCAATATCCGCTACGCGCGCAACGCCGTATCGACTGCCGGCCTGGTGGAAAACACCCAGCTGCAGGTGCAGGTCGCCTTCGGCAAGAAGCAGGGCACGGCCGTCATCAACGAATTCGACGACAAGTCGCTGGAAAAAGTGGTGCGCCGCGCTGAAGACCTGGCCCGCCTGGCGCCGGAAAATCCGGAGTTCATGCCGACTCCGGACAAACAGGTGTTCAAGGCTTCCGACACCTTCAGCAAGAACACCGACGCCATCGATCCCGAGTATCGCGCGCAGGTTGCGGCGTACAGCATCGAAGCCTGCCGCAAGAACAAGCTGGTAGCTGCGGGCTTCTTCACCGACCAGTCGGCGTTTGAAACTATCGCCAACTCGCGTGGCGTATTCGGTCACCAGGCCACGTCCGGCATCGACTTCACCTGCACCGTGCGTACCGAAGACGGCCGCGGTTCGGGCTGGGTGCGCCGCGATGCAACCGACGTGCATAACTTCGACCCGCGCGCTGCGGCTGAAGTGGCAATGGAAAAAGCCATGCGCTCGGTGGACGCCAAGGCGCTGGAACCAGGCCGCTACACCGTGATCCTGGAACCGGCCGCCACTTCCGACCTGCTGGCTTATATGTTCAACGGCTTCGATGCGCGCAGCGCGGACGAAGGCCGCAGCTTCCTGTCCAAGAAGGGCGGCGGCAATCGCCTGGGCGAAAAGCTGTTCGACGAGCAGGTCAATGTGTGGGCCGATCCGTGGGATAAGGACACCGCTGTCGTCCCTTGGGATAACAACACCATGCTGGCCCGCGAGCGCATGGACATCATCAAGAACGGCAAGATCGCCAACCTGAACTACTCGCCATACTGGGCGAAGAAGCAGGGCGCACGCGCGGTTGGCGCACCGGGCAATATCGTGATGGCAGGCGGCAGCAAGTCCACCGCGGAGCTGATCGCCAGCACCAAGAAGGGCGTGCTGGTCACCCGTACCTGGTACATCCGCATGGTCGATCCGCAGACCGTGCTGCTGACCGGCCTGACCCGCGACGGTACTTTCTATATCGAGAACGGCAAGATCAAACACCCGATCAAGAACTTCCGCTTCAACGAAAGCCCGGTTACGATGCTGAACAACATCGAAGAAGTGGGCCGTCCGGAAGTGCTGCAGGGCGACGAAAGCCAGTTCTCGCTGCTGATTCCGGCCATGAAGGTGCGCGACTTTAACTTCACCTCTCTGTCCGACGCAGTTTAATTAGAACCCCACGGCCAGGACCTGGTGGCAGGCACGGTGTGCCTGCCACCTGTTTTTAGGTCTGGTTTAGTATTTGGAGCAAGCGTGGAACGCAGAACATTCCTGAAACTCAGCGCCGCCGCAGGTAGCGCTCTCATCGTGCCCGTCTTCGGCAATGCCATCGCAGCCGAAGAGCTGCTCAACCCGATGGCGCGTCAATTCAAGAAGCAGCTGGCCGACGCCGCAATGAACTCCGCCACCAAAGCCGGCGCGACATACTGCGACGTGCGCATTGGCCGTTACCTGAATCAGTTCATCACTACCCGTGACCTGAACGTCGAGAACATCGTCAATACCGAAAGCTCCGGCGTCGGTGTGCGCGTGATCGCCAACGGCGCCTACGGCTTCGCCGCCACCAATGTGATGACCATGGATGCCGTTGCCGACGCAGCGCGCCAGGCCGTCGCCATCGCCAAGGCCAACGCCAAGCTGCAAACGGAACCGGTGCAACTGGCGCCGGTAAAAGGCGTCGGCGAAGTGGCATGGAGCACGCCATACAAGAAGGACTGGCGCACGGTGCCGGTGAAGGACAAGGCCGAGATGCTGATCGCCGCCAACAAGGCTGGTATGGATGCCGGCGCCTCCTTCATGCAGTCCATGCTGTTCCAGGTCAACCAGCAGAAGTATTTCGCGTCCACCGACGGCTCCTACATCGACCAGGACATTCACCGTCTGTGGTCCCCACTGACCGCGACCGCCGTGGACAAGTCCACCGGCAAATTCCGCACCCGTGATGGCCTGTCTTCGCCGGCCGGTATGGGCTATGAATTCTTCGATGCCAAACAGGAGCACAAAGTACGTGCCGCGGGCGGCGTCACTACCCTGTACAAAGGCGGCTACGATCTGATTGAAGACGCCAAGGCCGCAGGGCGCCAGGCCAAGGAAAAGCTGACCGCCAAATCGGTCGAACCGGGCAAGTACGATCTGGTGCTATCGCCCGAACACCTGTTCCTGACCATCCACGAATCCGTCGGCCACGCCACGGAACTGGACCGCGTGCTGGGCTACGAGGCGAACTACGCCGGCACCAGCTTCGCTACGCTGGACAAGTGGCAGTCGAAGAAATTCAAATACGGGTCGGACCTCGTCAACATCGTCGCCGAGAAAACCACGCCGGGTTCGCTGGGTGCAGTGGCCTACGACGATGAAGGGGTGCCGGCCAAGAAGTGGGACCTGATCCGCAACGGCATTCTGGTCAACTACCAGGCCACCCGCGATCAGGCGCACATCATCGGCGAAAAAGAATCGCATGGCTGCTCTTACGCGGATTCGTGGAGCAGCGTGCAGTTCCAGCGTATGCCGAACGTCTCGCTGGAAGCAGGCAAGAAACCAATGACGCCGGACGAACTGGTGAAAGATGTGAAGAAGGGCATCTACATCATGGGCCGCGGTTCCTATTCGATCGACCAGCAGCGCTACAACTTCCAGTTCGGCGGCCAGCTGTTCTACGAAATCAAGGACGGCAAAGTTGGCCAGATGCTGAATGACGTGGCCTACCAGTCCAACACCCAGGAATTCTGGAACTCCTGCGCAGCGATGTGCGATGAGCGCGACTGGCGCATGGGCGGCTCCTTCTTTGACGGCAAGGGCCAGCCTTCGCAGGTCAGCGCCGTATCGCACGGCTCCTCCACCACGCGCTTCAATGCCGTGAACGTGATTAACACTGCCCGCAAGATCGGCTGAGGAACACCATGAAATTGCTGAATCAGGAAGAAGCAAAACGCATCACCGACAAAGTGATGTCCCTGTCCAAGGCGGACGAATGCCGTGTGGTGCTGACCGGCAGCCGCAAGGGCAATGTGCGCTATGCACGCAACAGCGTCTCCACCGCGGGCCTGAACGAAGACACCACGCTGCAGGTGAGCGTCGCCTTCGGCAAGCGCCAGGGCGCCGCCACTGTCAACCAGTTCGACGAGAAATCGCTGGAAGCGGCCGTGCGCCGCGCCGAAGAAGTCGCGCGTCTGGCGCCGGAAAATCCGGAATTCGTGCCGGCCATCGGCAAGCAGGAATTCAAGCCGACCGCCACCTACACGCCGGCCGCCGAAGCCTTCAATCCCGAGTATCGCGCCGACGTGGCATTCGCCAGTATCGATGCAGCACGCAAGAAAGGCCTGGTAGCAGCTGGCTTCTTCAACGATAGCATCGGCTTCGATTGCATCGCCAACTCGAACGGCGTGTTCGGTTTCCAGCAGACCGCTGGCCTGAACTTTACCGTCACTACGCGTACCGAAGACGGCCGCGGTTCGGGCTGGGTCAGCCGCGCTGCCTACGATCCAAAGCAATTCGACGCACGCGAAGCATCCGAAATCGCGATTGAAAAAGCACTGCGTTCGGTGGACGCCAAGGCACTGGAACCAGGCCGCTACACGGTCGTGATGGAGCCTGCCGCCACCAACGATTTGCTGAACTTCATGTTCAATGCTTTCAGCGCGCGTAATGCCGACGAAGGCCGCAGCTTCCTGTCCAAGAAGGGCGGCGCCAACCGCCTGGGAGACAAGCTGTTCGATGAACAAGTGAATATCTGGACCGACCCGTGGGACCCTCGCGCGCCGGTGCTGCCATGGGACCAGAACTCCATGATGGCCCGTACCCGCCGTGATCTGATCAAGAATGGCGTGGTCGCATCGCTCGACTACGATCGCTACTGGGCGCAGAAGCAGAACAAGCAGGCCGTGGCCAGTGCCGGCAATATCATCATGGCGGGCGGCGACAAGTCCACCGAGGAGCTGATTGCCAGCACCAAGAAGGGCATCCTGGTCACGCGCACCTGGTACATCCGCATGGTTGATCCGCAGGCGGTGGCGCTGACCGGCCTGACCCGTGACGGCACGTTCTACATCGAGAACGGCAAGATCAAGCATCCGATCAAGAACTTCCGCTTCAACGACAGCCCGGTATCGATGCTGAACAATATCGATGAACTGGGCAAGCCGGTGCTGATGGGCGACACCGATTCGCGCAAGCTGATGCTGCCGGCGATGAAGGTGCGTGACTTCAACTTCACCTCCTTGTCGGACGCGGTTTAAACGGCGCTGCAATGCCGAGCTACGATTTCTATTTCACGCGCCTGATGTATGAATCGGGCGACTGGGATGTGGACATCCGCATGCCGAGCAATGTGCTCAACTCCCTGGTCGAATACACGACCCTGAAAGTTGATCCCGTTGAGCGTATCGTGCCGCTGTCCGACCCCAGGATGCTGGAAGCGCCGTTCTGCTATATGGCTGGCCACAAGCTGGTGCAGTTCACGCCGGCCGAACGCCGCAACTTCGAGCGCTACGTGAAGGGCGGCGGCTTCGTCTTCGTCGACGACTGCAATCACGATGTGGACGGCCTGTTCGCGAAATCGTTTGAGGCGGAACTGGCCCGTATCTTCGGCCCGAAAGCCCTGAAGAAGATTCCGAATACGCATCCGCTGTACTCGGCCTTCTTCAAGTTTGACGGCCCGCCGAATACCTCCGTTGAACTGAATGGCTGGGGCGACGATCTGGTGCACGACTACCTGAAGGCCATCGAGATCAATGGCCGGATCAGGGTTTTATACAGTAACAAGGATTATGGCTGTGAGTGGGACTACGATTTCCGCAACAAGCGCTGGCTCGCCATCGACAATACGCGCTTCGCAGTCAACATCATTCAATACGCGTTGGGAGCATGACCGTGGCTGAAAGTGGCTGGAGCGAAAACGAGATCGGCGTATTGCACGCCAAGGTAAAGGACCTCAAGGCCAGCATGGGCCGAGTCATTATCGGCCAGGAGGCTGTGGTCGATTCCCTCATCATCTGCCTGCTGGCCGGTGGACACGCGCTGGTGGAAGGCGTGCCGGGCCTGGGTAAGACACTGCTGGTGAAGTCTCTGGCGCAGGCGACCGATATGCAGTTCCGCCGCGTGCAGTTCACGCCGGACCTGATGCCGTCCGATATCGTCGGCACCGAGATTTTGGAAGAGGAACACGCTACCGGCAAGCGCGAGTTCCGCTTCCAGCAAGGCCCGGTGTTCACGCAAGTCCTGCTGGCGGACGAGATCAACCGCGCGCCGCCCAAGACGCAGTCTGCGCTGCTGGAAGCAATGCAGGAGCGCGCGGTGACCTTCGCCGGCCAGACGCACAAACTGCCGAAGCCGTTCTTCGTACTGGCCACGCAGAATCCGATCGAGCAGGCGGGCACCTATCCGCTGCCGGAAGCGCAGTTGGACCGCTTCCTGCTGCACATCGATGTCGGCTATCCAACCGAAGACGAAGAGATCGCGATGGTATCCGCCACCACCCACGCTGGCCTGGCTGATGCCGTACCGGCGATGGACGTGGCGACGCTGCTGCGCCTTCAGGCTTTGGTGCGCGATATCGAAATTGGCGAGCATCTGCTGCGCTGGGCGACTCGCCTGGTGCGCGCGACGCGTCCGCGCGAGAGCACGGTGGACGCAGTGCGCAAGCATGTCGGCTGGGGCGCAGGTCCACGCGCAGGCCAGGCGCTGGTGCTGGCATCCAAGGCGCGCGCGCTGATGCAGGGCCGCCTGGCTGTCACGCGCGAGGACATCGCTCACATGCTGCTGCCGGTGCTGGCCCATCGCGTCCTGCGCAACTTCGAAGCCGAAGCTGACGGCATCGCGATTGCCGACATTCTCGCCTCGCTGCGCGACGCCATTCGTCCGGAGTAATCGTTTTGCTGGAAACTCCTGCGCTCGTCGCGCAAGCCGCCGACCTTGAGCTGGTGATCCGCCATGTGCTGGCGGGTCTCGGCCATGGCATTCACGCGGGCCGTGAGCGCGGCGCTGGCGTCGAGTTCTCCGAATACCGCGCTTATGCGCCGGGTGACGAGTGGCGCCGCGTGGACTGGAAGCTGCTGGCGCGCGCGGACCGCTATTACGTTCGCGAGGCGGAACGCGACAGCCACGTCGCCGTCTGGCTCTGGCTGGACGCTACAGCATCCATGGCCGAGCCAAGCCGCAGTGTGCAGGGGCTCGACAAATTCTGGTTCGCGCGCACGGCGCTGGCCTGCGCGGCTGCCATCGCCCAGCGCCAGGGCGACGCCTTTGGCCTGGTGATCTGCACCGACGGCCGTATCGACTTCACACCTGCCTCGCGCGGCCCACGTCAGCTGCAGCGCGTGCTGGCAGCGCTGCAGCGTGCCACACCATCGGGCCTGCTTCCCGATGCCGACGTCCTGCGCGCCAATCTGCATTTCGCCCGTTCGCCCAGCATGGTGCTGGCGACGACCGATGCATTGGATTGGCCATCGCCGTTAAGCGAAGCGCTGCTGCGCCTGCGCCACCTGCGCCACGATGTCCGCCTGCTGGCGCTGCGCACGCAGGCGGAGGCTGACGCGCAGTTCGCCAGCGGCCACGCTTACCGCGACCCTGAGCAGCCTGGCGTGCTGCATCGCTTCACAGCGGAGGAGCGCGATGCCTACCGCGCCGCAGTTGGCGCACATTTCGATGCGGTGTGGGCGAATTGCCGCCAGCATGACGTGCCGCTGTGCGTTGCCACGATCGAACAGCCGGTCGGCGCCGTGCTGCGCGACTGGCTGCGTCCACCTTCGGCGAGGAAGCGTTGATGGCCAGTCTTCAGCCTTTGTGGTGGTTCGCGCTGCCGGTACTGCTGCTGCCGATCTGGTGGCACATGCAGAAGCGCGAGCGCGTCAAGACGGAGTTGCTGGCCACCGCCCGCTTCCTGCCTGCCGCTGCGCCCCAGCAGCAGCGCGTGCCGCGCTGGATCGAGCTTCTGCTGCTCGTCCTGCGTCTGCTGCTGCTCATCACGCTGATCGCCTGGCTGGCCGTCACCACTATTCCCTGGCGCGGAGACACCGTTCTCATCGAAGCGCCGCTCGAATCCAGTGAACCGGCCTGGGTCGTCCAGCAGGTCGCCGCAGCCGGCATGACGCAAGCCGCGCGCCTGCCTTTGCCTGCCGATGCACTGTCCTGGCTCGCCCACCATGAACACGAATGGCGTCCCGGCGCGCGCCTGCTGATCCTCGCGAGCCAACTCCCGATGCCCGCCGAGCCGCCACGGCTGTCCCACCCCCTCGACATCCGCACCGCTCCCGCACCGGCATCCTCCGCCGCGCACCCCGCGTCGACTGCTGCTTCCGCCGCCGCGCTGCCGGCGCACGCCATCGTGGTGGCGACGACGGATGCGCGGCGCCCGCAATGGCAGGCTGTATTCGCAGCCTTTGGCACAAGCGCCGCCGGCCGCTACCAGCTGCAGCAGGCGCCGACCAGCGACACGGAACTGATTGTGTGGGACCGTCCCGAAGCGCCACCGGCGAACTGGCACGCCCCTCTCTGGTGGCGTTCGGGCGCCGCCGCAGCCAATGCGCTGACAATCAACGGCCTGAGGATGCACATTGCCGACGCCCCGCAAGGCCGCATCTGGACCGCGCCGGACTGGCTGCCGGCGAACGAGTCCAGCGCTGCCGCACTCTATGAAACCTGGCAGCAGCTCGCCCGGCCGACGCCAGCTTATCCAATGCCGCAATACGCCTCCAGGCCCACGCGCAGCGCACCCCTGCCATTGCCCGGCGTCTCGCCCGCGCAGTGGCTCGCCTGGGCATTGCTCGCCCTTTTCGCAATCGAACGGATTCTGACGCATGTCCGCCGCCGCTGACCATCTCGCCCCGGTGAAAGCCCGTCTGCTGCGCGCCTTCCTGCGTCGCCGCAGTTGGAGCTGGCTGCTGCCGCTGCTGCCGGTCGCCATGTTGGCGCTGGCGCCGGCCTCGCACCTTGCCGCCGCCTTCCTGCTGGCCGTACTGCTGGCGATCTGGATCGCCGTCGATTATCGCCAATGGCAGCAGCGCATCGAGCGCAAGACCGCCACTTGGCTGAACGACGCCATTCCCGCACTGGAAGACAGCAGCGCTCTCCTGAGTGACGACGCGCAGAGCCACCACACGCCGCTGGCTGCCCTGCAGCGCAACCGCGTGCTCGCCCGCCTGCGGGACGCTGCCGATGACGCCACGCTGCACAGCATCGTCCGCAGCAAGGTGCGCCACAACGCCATCCCCTTCGCACTGGCGCTGGTTGCGTCCGGCGCGGCGTGGGCCATCGGCTACGCGCATTCGCCGCAATACGCTCAGCGCGTAGCAGAGCAGCAGAAAGCAAGCGCCATCGCGCACGCAACGCTCACGCTGCGCGCCGAACCGCCAGCCTACACCCGCATGCCCGCCAGCGAGGGCGCCCCGCGCGACCTGCAACTCCCACAGGCGGCAGCCGTGCGCTGGTGCGCAACCAACGCCGACGACACGGTCGAACTGAGCGACGGGCAGAATCTCGAAGTGAAGAAAGACCACTGCGTCACATGGCGCGCAACAGAATCGCTATTCTGGCGCGCGCAATCCGACCGTAACCGCCGCTTCAACATTCGCGTTACGCCAGATCAGGCGCCGACCATCGCCATCTCGGCGCCCTCCGAGCCAGTGCACGTGCTGAAACGCGATGCGCACAGCGTGAAGATCGCCGTGCAGGCATCCGACGACTACGCCATTGTGAACGCGACTATGCACCTGACGCTTGCGCGCGGCAGCGGAGAAAATATCCGCTTCAGCGACAAGGAAGTGCCGCTCCCAGCGTCCAGCGACCCGCGCACGCGCAACTGGAACAAGGAATGGCAGCTGAGCGATCTGGGTATGGAGCCTGGTGATGAACTGTATTTCTTCGTGCGCGCCACCGACAACGCACCCGATGCGCCGCACACCACGCAATCACCGACCTATACCTTGCGCTTGCCTGGTCCGGAAGGCGAATCGCTGGAATCGACCGCATTGCCGTCGATGGTGAAGCCCGAAAACCTGCGCAGCCAGCGCCAGATCATCCTCGACACCGAACAGCTGGTGGCTGATGCACCGAAGCTGTCCGCTGCCGCGCTGCGCCAGCGCAGTGAACAGATCGCATCCGACCAGGCCAAGCTGCGTCTGCGTTACGGCCAGTTCCTGGGCGAAGAGTCGTCCCTGTTCGGCGACGAAGACCATGATCACGAAGAACATGCTGGTGGTCACGAAAGCAAAGCGATCGGCGGCGGCGAAGCGGCGATCATCGCGCAGTTCGGCCACGCACACGATATGGAAGACAACGCCACGATATTCGATCCGCAAACCAAGGCCGTTCTGCGCCGCGCCCTGTCCGCGATGTGGGACGCTGAGAAGGCCCTGCGCGCGATCACGCCGAAACCTGCGCTGCCGCCGGAGTACAAGGCGCTGGATGCGATCAAGGAACTACAGCAGGCCGAGCGCATCTACCTGCACCGTACGGCCTTCGTACCGCCTGCGATCAAGGAAGAAAAGCGCATGTCCGGCGATATGGCCGGCGCGCAGAGTTATCGCCGCGCGCAGGCGGAGGCCAGCCAGATCGTGCCACCGGAAGTGCGTGAGCTGGTGCAGGCGCTGGCAGGCGAGGGCGCTTTGCCCGCACTGTGGAGCAAGACGGCGCGCGAAGCCTTATCGCATCTGCCGGACGAGGATCAGCGCCTGGCCGCGCAGCGTGCAGTGCAGGATGTGGACGATGGCTGCGCATCCTGCCGCGGCGCGCTGCGTGCCTGGCTGCGTGCGACCGTCACCCAGCCTTCCGTTGTGTTGCAGGCGCGCCCCCGATCGGACAGCGCGTTTGGCCGCGCCTTGCGCAAGGAGGGGCCATGACGCCTGAACTGATCGTCGTTGCTGCCGTGGCGTTCACGGGTGTGGCCAGTGCTGCGCTGTATGTGCGCAAGCGGCAGTGGACCAGTGCCGCGCTGTCGCTGGTTGCCGCCACTTCGCTGGCGGGATTGCTGACGGCGCACGGACCATCCGCGATCAGCGCTGCCGCGGTCACGCTGGCGACGGAACCGGCTGCGGTTCGCGCTACATCGCCTGCACTGGAAGCGGCGCTGCTGGCCGCTCCGCGTGCTGAGGCACTGGTCATTGAGGGCCATGGCTTGATGGAAGCGCAGTGGCGTGACTTGCCGCCGGTGCCGGTGCAGTGGCGGGAACCCGCTGCCGACCTGCTGCGGCTCGATTTCCCGCGCACGGTTGCGCTGGGACGCACATTTGCGTTGACCGTGCGCCGCACGCAGCCATCCAGTGGCTGGCGTTTGCAGTTACTGGCCGAAAATGGGCAGGTGTTGGCCGATGCCGGTGCGGCGCAGGCTGCATCGGCAGTCACCGTGCAGTGGCAGCCGCCGATTGCAGAGACCATGGTGCTGCAGGCGCGCCTGCTGGACAGCAAGGGCGGCGTGATTGCGCAAGGCCCGGTTCCACTGCGTGTGGAGGCAGCGATTCCTTTGCAGCTGCAGGCTCGCTTCGGCGCACCCTCATTTGACGCGCGGGTGCTGAATCAACTGCTATCCGACAGCAATGCCGTCGTTGACTGGCAGACCACCTTGGGCAAGGCGGTTGCGCGTACTGAAGCGGCGCGGGAGACAATCAAGGAGCCGAACGCGATTCTGGCTGACGCGGCCTTTGTCGAATCCAATGCAGCCCGCGCCGCTCTGCTGGCACAGGTTGCGCAAGGCACGCCGCTGCTGGTGTTTGGCGGCGACGCGGCCGACAGCGCGCTGTGGCAGCGCGAATTGGGTCTGCGTTTGCAGGCGGTGTCGCCGACCACTGAAAAGGAAGATGTGCGTCACTTCGCACTGGCCGGCGCCACGCTGGCCTTGCCACCGGCCGCGCTGCTGCCTGCGCAGGGCAGCTGGCAGGCGCTCGCCTCGGACAAGGATGGCAAGCCTTGGCTGTGGCAGCGTGAATGGCACAAGGGCCGCATTATCTGGCTGGGCCTCGCCGACTGGCACAAGTACGCGATTACGGCGCCTGCTGCCTTGGGACAGTGGTGGCAGCAAGTGCTCGATTACGCGACGGCGGGCAGCACGCAGAAGATGGCGTGGCGCCTGGACGATCCGATGCCGTTGCCGGGTGTGCGCACGGAGATATGCGCACAGGGCCTGGCGCCCGGCGCGCCGCTGCAACTGGCCGATGGTGCGCCAGCAGCGCTGCAGTCCCGGGCGGACAAGGCTGATGCCGCATGCGCAGCGTTCTGGCCCGCAAAGACGGGATGGCAGCAGCTGCGCAGTGGCGACGCGGCGAGCCAGGTGTATGTGTTCGGCGCGGCGGATTGGCCGGCGTGGCAGAAGGCGCTGCGGCACGATGCGACAGAGCGCTATATGGCGCGCAGCGCTCCCGCCGCCGTTGCAAGGCGCGCCGAGCCGGCGCTCCTTGCGGCTGCGCTGCCTTGGGAACACCTGCCTGCGTGGCCATTCGGCGTCGCGTTTATGGCGGCGATGCTTGGCCTCTGGTGGCGCGAGCGGCGTTAGCGAGCGGCCCAATCCTGAACGTAGCCGGGCGCGTCAACCGGACAGGCTTGGTCGCGGACCGGTGCGCCGCGCGTGACAGCAAGCGGCAGCACGCCAGCCCATACGGCGATGGACATGTCTTCCTCGTCATCATTCGGCCCGCCGCTGCGCACCTTGCAGGCCGCCTCGCTCAAGGCGATGCGCATCACCGTGGTGGCTGCATATTCCTTCTCATTCCCGGCGCGAATCGACGCCTGGCGGCTTGGTGCAAGATGCTCCATGAACGCCGCCATCGCTGTATGCTTGTCGGCGACTTCCTCGAAGCGCCCATAGACCATGGCCGAACGGTAGTTCATCGAATGATTGAACGCCGACCGCGCCATCACCAGCCCATCCAGATGCGTGATCGTTACGCAGGCATCCTGCTCCATCAGGCGCTTGAGCATGCGCGAACCGTTTGAGCCGTGGATGTAGAGATAGTCCCCTTCGCGCCAGCAGGCCGTGGGTATGCAATGCGTTCCGTGGGCGTCGGCAAAGGCGATGTGACAGATATACGCCTCGTCCACGATCGAATGGAGCAGCGCCCGATCGTAGGAAGCGTTGCGGGGAATGCGCTGCAGCCTGGTGCGTGCGCTGGGGGCGTTTGAGTTGTGCATGGGCCGCACTATAATGGGATTGCTGGCTCCTGCAACAGGTCCAGTGACCGCAAAATTGATGGAGCCACAATGGACTACGCCTTGCTGCTTTCCAGCTTCACCCAGGAACAGGGACACCACGCCTGGCCGCGCCAGCGCCTGCTGCACGAATGCCTGCGCTCCGCCATTCGCGATGGCCGCCTTGCAGCGGGCACGCGCCTGGTGGCCACGCGCGAGCTGGCGTCCGAACTGGGCGTCGCCCGCAACACGGTGCTGTACGCCTACGAGCAGCTGGCCAGCGAAGGCTTTGTGATCAGCGACCGGCGCGGCACCATCGTGGCCGCGGTGGCGCCAAAGGAGCGGCAGGCCGCGCCGATTCCACAGGCGGGCCTGTCGCAGCGTGCGCGCAATCTGCGGCGCAAGACGATTTCCGCCGCCATCGGCAGCCCCTTTGTTCCTGGTGTGCCGGATCTACCCAGCTTCCCCATGGTTTTGTGGCGGCGCCTGCTGGACCGCGCCTGGCGCACGTTGCCAACGCATAAGCTGAATTACGGCGACCCGGCCGGCGAGGCGGCGCTGCGCGAAGCCGTGGCCGATTATCTGCGCGCTTCGCGTGGCGTGGTGTGCGAAGCCTCGCAAGTCTTCATCACGGACGGCAGTCAAAGCAGCCTGGATCTGTGTGCGCGCGCCTGCGCCGATGAAGGCGACGTGGTGTGGATGGAAAACCCCGGCTACGGTGGCGCGCTGGCGTCCTTCCGCGCTGCGGGCCTGCGCATTGAGGGCATCGATGTCGACGAAGACGGCATCGCGCCCAAGACCGCCGACTGGCGCAAGCGTCCACCCAAACTGATCTACACCACGCCTTCGCATCAATACCCGACCGGCACCGTGCTGTCGCTGCAGCGGCGCATGGCCCTGATCGACGGCGCACGTGCTGCGGGCGCGCTGATTATCGAAGACGATTACGACAGCGAATTTCGCCACGATGGTCCGCCGCTGGCGGCGATGCAGGGACTGTGTCCCGATGCGCCGGTGCTGTACTGCGGCACTTTCAGCAAGACCATGTTCCCCGCGCTGCGCATCGGCTACCTGGTGGTACCACCTGAATTGGCGCAGCCGCTGTCGTTGATGCTGGCGCAGGCCGCGTCGCGCGGCAGGCCCGCCGAACAACTGGCACTGGCCGAATTCTTGCGCAGCGGGCAGTTCATGCTGCATTTGCGGCGCATGCGGCGCGTTTACCGCGAGCGCCGCGACACCCTGGTGGCGCTGCTGGAAACCCATCTGGGCAGCATCGCGGAAGTGCATGGTGCGTCCACCGGCATGCATCTGGCGCTGCGCTTTATCGATCCGGCGTTGTCTGACGTCGCCATCAGCGAGCGCGCGCATGACGAGGGCCTGATTGCCAATGCGCTCAGCGTGCAGGCGGTGCAGGGCGAGTCGCCTTGGCAGGGACTGATGTTGGGATATGCCCAGGTGCCGCCTGAGGAAATGGCGGAACTGGTGAAACGTCTGGCCGCCGTAGTCCACCTGTTTGCCTATACAAATCGAGACATTCGGAAGCGGAAGCGATAGTTTTTTTTCACAATCTTAAACTAGTTGGTCATCAGACGTTAGACAATTTCCTAGAATGGTCGTCGAATAAATAAAGGATCAACCTGGGACAATTTCGAATGAATCAGCATTTCCTGCGCCACCGCCAGCATTACAAAAACGATATGATGGCGCGCTACGGTATCAACGAACGGACCTACGACGAAGCCAGCCTCAGTATCGCGCCGCTGGCAACGCATTTCAGTTTACGCCGCGGCGAAATGCTGCAGCGTGCAGGTCAGGCCAACAGGGAAGTGTTCTGGCTGACGGGCGGTGTGGCCCGCGTCGGCTATGTCAGCGAAACGGGTGCGGAAATCACGGCGCGCTTCGCTACCGAAGGCCAGGGCGCCAACGCGTTCGAAGACTATCTGGAATTCCGCGATGACCAGCAAGTGACCAGCTTTATCGTGGCGGAGACAGCGCTGAACGGCTATCGCTTCGACTGGCAGGCGGTATGCCGTGTGCTGGGCAGCAGCAACGCGCTGTCGGCTTATCACAAGGGTGTGCTGGAGCATGCGCTGGGTGCGCAGTCGCGCCGTTTCGTGACGCACAGCGCGTCGGACGCCGAGCAGCGTCTGTCGATCTTCCGTCTGGATTATCCGGGTCTGGAACGTCGCATTTCGCAGAAGGTGCTGGCGTCCTACCTGCAGATTACGCCGGCTTATCTGTCCCAGCTGATTCGCCGCGAATCCGAGCGGAACGCAGTAGCATAGACATGTACTGCGGCGTGATGCCGAGGAAGGAGGCCAGCGCCTTTTGCGAAATGCGCGCCTCCAGTCCTGGGTGCTGCTGGCGGAAAGTCTGCAGCCGGTCGGCGGCAGACGTCATGCTGCGCATATAGCAGCTCTGCGAATAGCGCCGCAGCGAATACTCCGCCACCTTCAGGTAATACTCGCGCATGAATTCGTGCTGCTCGCGCAGGCGCACGATGGTGGTCCATTCAAACCGCGCGGCCGTGATGGCCGATTCAGCGACGACGAATTCCAGCGCAGGCAGGCCTTGTTCGCCGGCCAGCAGGTCGTGATGCGAGCCGCATGGCTCGCCGTCGGTGGCGAAGCCCATTGTGACGTCGGTGCCATCGCTGGTGATCAGGCCACGGCGGCCCACGCCTGAAAACAGCCAGAATCCTGCCGTGGCGGGCTTCCCCGCATGCTGCAAATACTCCCCTTTGCGGAAACGCACCTGCTGCACGTGCGGCGCGAGCGTCCGGTTGAACTGATCGAACAGTTCACCGCTGACGCCAAGGCGCTTGAGCGTGGCTTCGCGAAAGCGTTCGCGCTGCTGAAGGAATACGGCTGGCATTTTGGTATTTCTGACAATGTTGTTGTCATTGTGCAACTTTGGGTTCTGCAATATACGCCTCCCCGCGCCGCACAGCAATGTTTTGTAGATAAGTACGTGTAACTAACCGGCGAATTGGTTCGGTGTATGCTTGTCCTTATGACTACAGCATTAGTGATCATCGATATGCAGCGCGGACTGTGTTCGGGCGAGGAAGAGGCCTTCGATATCGGCCGCGTGATTGAAAACGTCAACGCGCTGATCGCGCGGGCGCGCGCGGCGGATGTGCCGGTGATTTTCATGCAGCACGAGGAGGCGGCGGGTTCGCTGGTCTTCGGCAGCGAAGGCTGGCAGATCGACGACCGCGTCGCGGCGGATCACGATGATCTGCGCTTGCGCAAGACGACGCCGGACTCCTTCCACGCCACCTCATTGCACCAGATCCTGCGCGAACTGGGCGTGGGACGGCTGGTGCTGTGCGGCCTGCAAAGCGACTACTGCATCGACGCCACGGTACGCCGCGCGCTTAGCCTGGGCTTTCACGTTGCGCTGGCATCGGATGCGCATTCGACGATGGCGAACGGCGTGCTAAGCGCCGCGCAAATCACGGCCCACCACAACGCCACGCTGGCTAACCATCGCAGCTACGGCCCGGAAATCGCCGTGCTGCCCGCGCAGGAAATCAGCTTCGCTTAAACGGCCGCCGAGGGCAGGCGGGAGAGGACAGCGCGCAGGGCGCCGTGGGCGATGGCGACGTCGGGGCCATCATGGAGGAGGGTGTTGTAGCGCTTGCGGAATTCTTCGTCGCTGGGCGCGCGCGGGCCGATCAGCTGTTCGATCACGGTGCGGAAGCGGGCGGCGATGTCGGCGGCGGCCAGGTCCGGCTCTTCCATGCATTCGTCCAGCTCCGCCATCAGCGCGGACAGCTTCTGCAGCCACAGGAGTTGCGGGTGATTGGTCAGCATCTGCAGCTGTTCCAGCGCGTTGACCGGGGCGCCGTGGTATTGCAGCTCGACGTCGGCAACCGCCTTATGCACCTTGCGCAGTGCGCGCGACAGTTCGCGCAGTTCGCCGCGCATCTGATTCTCGTCCATGACCGCCTCCTTGAATATGCCGCTATCTTCGCTCAGGTGCGGGCACGCTGCAATCCCTCCATCGAGTACACTGCCGCACATGGACAGGACTGAACTCGAACATCTTCTCGCGCAATCGCAAACCCGCTTTGCCGATTGCTCTTTTGACGGCGCGGACCTCTCGCGCCTGGATCTGCAGGGCTGCACCTTCGAGCGCTGCACCTTTGCCGAAACCAATCTCTACGCGGGCAAGCTGGCGGGCACGAAATGGCTGCGCTGCCGTGCCGGTGGCGCGGATTTTGAGGCTGTCGATGCGGTCGATGCGCATTTCGAGGGCTGCGACCTGAATAACAGCAAATGGCGCCGCGCCCGGCTGGCCTCGGCCACCTTCCGCAGCTGCAAGCTGACCGGCGCTTCGTTCGAGGAAGCCGCGCACCTTGGCCTGAGGTTCGAAGACAGCTTGCTGGTAGGCGCCGATCTGCGCGGCTTCGGCTTCAAGGGCGCGACATTAAAGCACCTGGATTTCTCGGATGCCTATTTGTCCGGCTGCGATTTCAGGGAAGCCGTATTTGAAGGCGGCAGCCTGCGCAACGCCGTGCTCAAACAGGCAAAGTTCGCGGGCGCCGATCTGCGCGAAGCGGACATCGAAGGCGTGCGCCTCACCGATGCGGCCATGTTCAAAGGCGCGGTCATCTCGCACGCCCAGGCCGCTGCACTGCTGCGCGAACTGGGACTGATCGTTACATAAAAAAACGGCGCCCGCAGGCGCCGTATCCAAGACTACCGGGATCGTTAGAACGCCGTGTCGAAGCGGACATAGTAGGAACGGCCGTTGATGCCGAACGGGCAGGTTTCCCAGCAGTGGGTGAAGCCCAGCTGAGGGAACGGCGCTGCCTTGACCGGGTCCCACTTGGTCGGCATGGTATCGGCCACATTGTCGATACCGACGGTGACGTGGGTCTTCTTGCTGAAGCTGTAGCGGCCCGTGATATCCAGCAGCCACTTGCCAGCCCAGGTCTGGATATAGCCTGGCGTGAAGCCCTGGCCCTGCACCGGACCGTAGTAGTTGGCGCGGGTGTTGAAGTTCCACGGACCCATGGTGTAATCCGCTGCCAGCACGTGGTGCTTGCGCGGTTGGCCATGTTCGATCAGGGTCACCTGGGAATCGTCGAACAGCTGCTGGCCGGTCAGCACGCTGGAAGTCGAATGGCGGCCATCCACTTCGGTCTTGTTGAAGCCCAGCTGGCCGGACAGCACCAGAGTGGATGCCGGCAGGCGTACGGTCTTCTCTGCCACGATATCCAGGCCGGTGGTGGTGGTGTCAACCGCGTTGGTGAAGAACTGCGCCTGGCCGACTTTCAATGGGCCGAGAATGTTGGCGATCGGGCCGCCCTTGGCTTCCGGCTCGATCACGCTGGAGAACACGATGCGGTCCTTGATCTTGGTGCGGTACAGGTCAGCTGTCAGCGACATGTCTTTGGCCGGACGCAGCACCATACCCACGGAACCGCTGCGCGATGTCTCTTCCTTCAGCGGAGCGATGCCCAGTGCTTTGGTGACGGCACTGTTCTGGCGCGCGGTCAGGGTTTCGGTCAGCACGCCGGCGGCATTCAGGTTGGTGGACACGGAGCTATAGAACTCCTGCTGCACGCCCGGTGCGCGGAAGCCGGTGGAGAAGGAACCGCGGAAGCCAAACTGCTCGCTTGGGTCCCAGCGTGCGCTGACCTTGCCGGTGGTGGTGTTGCCGAAGTCGGAGTAGTGCTCGTAGCGTACAGCGCCGGCGATCAGCAGTTCGTTGAACGGACGGTGTTCGACGTCGAGGTAGACGGCGGTGTTGTGGCGGCCATCATCCACGGCGGTGGCTGGTGTATAGCCTGGGAAGCCCTGGGTACCCGCCGCAGCCACGCCGCCTGTCTGGTCCTTGATCACGATGGCCGGATTGTTGGAGCGGCCGTACTGATAGGACACGGGATCGCCCGCTTCGATCTGGTAATTGTCGCGGCGGTACTCGAAGCCGGTTGCCACGAACAGGTCGGCGCCGCCCAGCTTCACAGGGCCTTTCAGATCGGCGTTGAAGGTGGTCTGGTTGAACTTCAGCTTACCGGTATCGGCGGACAGCGGCGAATCGGCGTAAATCCCGCCGCCCGGTTTCGGCTCATACCAGTACGACACGTTGATGGTGTTCGCTTCGTGGAAGCCCAGCTCGCTGTGGCCGTGGTTGACGCTGATGTCGAAGTTCCAGTCGGCGCTCAGGTCCTTGCGGAAGCCGAAGGCCACCGAGTAGTCCTTCACCGTGGTGCGGATGTTCGGCAGGAAGCCGTTCGGATACACGGCAGGTACGGTGCGGCCATCGCCGGCCGAGCGGAAGAAGCCGGAGGAATCGCCTTTGCGCTTGGACACGCCACCGAAGGAATAGAATTCGCCGCCGTTATCGGCCGGTACTGCCGCGTTCCACCACAGGTAAGCATCTTTGGCATCGGAGTCGCCGATGCGCTGGGTCACGCGCGGAGGATCGACACGCAGGGTGTCCGGACCGGCGCGGTTGGTCTCGCCGCGCTTGCGGCCTTCCAGGGTCAGGTTGATATAGCCGTTCTCGCCGATCGCCCAGCCGCGGTTCACGCTGGCGGAGTACAGGTCGCCGTCGCCTTCATTGGTGGTGCCCAGGGTGCCGGAAACGGCAGTCTCGCCCACATTCTTCTTCAGCACGATGTTGATCACACCGGCGATTGCGTCCGAGCCATACTGTGCGGCCGCGCCGTCGCGCAGCACTTCAATGTGGTGGATGGCGGACAGTGGAATCGCGTTGATGTCGGTACCGGCCGAGCCGCGGCCCACCGTCTGCTGCACGTTCACCAGCGCCTGTTGGTGGCGGCGCTTGCCGTTCACCAGGACCAGCAGCTGGTCAGGACCCAGGCCGCGCAGGGTGGCCGGGCGGATGATGTCGGTACCGTCCGAAATGAAGGTGGACGAGAAGTTGAACGATGGGTCCAGCGTTTGCAGCAGCTTGCCCAGCTCCAGCGGGCCAGCGGTTTCCATGTCTTTGGCGCTGATCAGGCCAACCGGGTTGGCGGTATCAAGGGCGGTTTTAGGCTGCGAGCGGGAACCCAGAACGATCACTTTCTGGTCGTCGGCGATGGCGTCGGTTTGGGCCCAGGCCTGGGTGGTGGCTGCCAGCAGGACGGCGCTGGCGAGAAGAGTGCGTTTGAACTGAGGCGATACGTGGTGCGCGGCTTTCTTCTTCATATGTGCGGTCTCTCGTTGTGTTTTCTTGGCATTACTAGGGGTAACGCGAAAAAAATACTAACGCGCACATTTGATACAGGCAAAAGCCCATGTATCGAAATGTTGCAGAATGTGCACGCAAGACAATATTGCGTGCTTTCCAACTCGAAATAAAGTAATCTCATGGCCCCATGACCTGGATTCATGGGTTCGGTATGGGGTTTTTACAACATTGCTGAATGCTTTAGTGCTGGTCCTGCATCCACTCTTTCAGACCATCCACCCACGATTTCGCGTTCAGGTTCATCTGTTTTCGAATAACTGAGGCGCGGTCATACAGCTCACTGAAGTCCAGCGAAGGCGACTTCTTAAATGCAAGGACCACGATATTGGCGTCGTGGACTTCCGGCAGCCAGACCACCGCGTCGAACACTTCCGCCATCGCGCTCAAATTCCGGTCGTAGTTACTGAGCTCGCCAAACACATTGGTGGTCATGATGCCTTCCGCCGTCAGGCAGTCGGAGCAGGCCTGATAGAACTCGGGGCTGTCCAGCACCGGGCCGCGCGCTTCCTCATCGTAGAGATCGACCTGCAGCACATCGGCCCTGTTGTGGTTGGCGGGATCGGTGACCCAGTCCATCGCGTTCATTTCCCTCACCTGCAGGCGTGCGTCGTTGGGCGGCAGGCCGAACAGGGCTTCGCAGATGGCGATAACATTCGGGTTCAGCTCGATCGTGGTCACGCGCGCGTCGGGGAAGCGGCGGTAGGAGAACTTGGTGAGGGCGGCGCTGCCCAGTCCCAGTTGCACGATGTGGCGCGGTTGCTGAATGAACAGCATCCACATCATCATCATCTGGACGTATTCCAGTTCGATATTGTCTGGTTTGGAAAGGCGCATCGCGCCCTGCACCCAGGAAGTCCCCAGATGCAGCGAGCGAACGCCTTCAAATTCGGTAATGGTGGCGGGAGGATGGCCGGGCTGGTCGAAACGTCGGTTTTGCATGGACGCTAGTTTACCAGCGTAGGGCGGATCATTGATCCGCCGAAGAGGAGCAGCAGTGTCGGCTCAAGGTCAAAGCGCACCGGCGGCGCCTGCCTGCGCGGGCAGCACCATCGTCACGGCCAGGCCACCGCCTTCGCGATTGGCCAGCGTGATGCGGCCGCCGTGGGCCTCGGCGATCTCGCGGGCGAGCGCCAGGCCGAGGCCGGTTCCGCTGCGCTTGGTGGAGTAGAAAGGCACCAGCGCATTGGCCAGCACGGCGTCGCTCATGCCGGGGCCGCGGTCCTGCACTTCGATGCGCAGCATGCCTTGCACGCGGCGCAGGTCCAGCGCCACCTCGTCGGCCGCTGAGCCGGACTCGTGTGCATTCTTCAGCAGGTTCAGCAGGGCCTGTTCCATCTGGGCAGCATCGAAGTCGGCGGGCTCTGGCGGCACTTCGCCGGTCAGTTTGAATTGCACCTGGTCGGCGAGGCCGTTCAGGAAGGCTTGCCAGTCCTGCGCTTCCAGGCGCGGCGTGGGCAGCTTGGCGAAGCGGGCGTAGCCGAGAATGAAGCTCTCCAGATGGCGCGTGCGTTCTTCGATGGTGGCCAGAATTTGCGGCAGGCGCTCGGTTTGTCCGCGCCGCACCAGTTCGGCGCCGGAGTGGGCGAGGGAGGTCAGCGGGGCCAGCGAATTATTCAGCTCGTGGCTGATGACGCGGATCACTTTCTTCCAAGTTTGCACTTCTTGCCTGCGCAGCTCGGGCGTCAGCAGGCGCAACAGGATCAGCTCGTGTTGGCGGCCATTCAGGCTGAAGCTGCGGCGGGCCAGGTGGAACACTTCCTCCTCCTCCGCTTCGCCGCTGGTGAACAGGCCGTCGCCGCCGCGCGCCATCGCTTCGCGCAGGGCGGGCGTGGCGTTTTCCATGATCTCCTGCAGGTGGGCGCCTTCCAGCTTGCGGCCTTCATGCAGCAACTGGCGCGCAGCGATGTTGGCGTACACGATGGCGCCGCTGTCGGTGGCCAGCATCATGGCGACGGGCGTGTGCTGGACCATGGTGTCCAGCAGCAGCTCCCTTTGCACCAGCGCGAGGCGTTGTTCGCGCAGCACCTGGCCCAGTTCATTGTGCGCGCTAACCAGGTCGCTCAGCTCGTCGTTTTGCGGCCAGTGCAGGCTGAACGAAAAATCGCCGTCACGGTAGCTCGCCACCGTGCCGGTCAGCGCGCGGTACAGCGACAGGGTTTGTTCGAGATAGATGCGGATAGTGATGATCGAAATCGGCACCACGCACAGCAGGCAAATGCCAATCACCGCCAGCGGCTGGTCGGGCATCAGGCGCATTAGGGCCAGCGCGATCAGGATGCCAACCGTCAGCAGTGTGCCCACCAGCGCGGACCAGCGCGTGAGCAGGGACAGGCGCATCCGCTTATCTTGGGGCGCGTCCTGCGCGGCGGCGCCAGCGCGCGAGCGTCCATCGGTGGCGGCGGTTGATGGCTGGGCGCCGGGCGCGTTCGGCTCGTCGGGAGGGACGGACATCAGGGGCGGGCGATGCCGAGGCGTTCCATGCGGCGGTAGAGCGCCTGGCGCGACAGGCCCAGTTCAGCCGCCGCCTGTGCGACCACGCCGTTGGCGCGATTCAGCGCGACCACGATGGCTTCGCGGTCCGGCTCGTTGTCCGTGCTGCTGGCGCTGGAGGTCGCCTCAGGCAGGCCGAGGTCCGCCGCCACAATCTCATCGCCCGAAGCCAGCAGGCTCGCACGCGCCATCACATTTTTCAGCTCGCGCACGTTGCCTGGCCAGCCGTGCGCCAGCAGAGCCGCTTCGGCATCGGCACGCAGGCGGCGGCCGGAACCGAGGAAGCCGCGCGCCAAAGGCAGAATATCGCCGGGGCGCGACGCCAGCGGCGGCAGCTTCAGCTCAATCACGTTCAAGCGGTAATACAAATCCTCACGGAAGGTTCCGGCGCGGATCATCGCCGGCAAGTCCGCATTGGTCGCGCTGATCACACGCACCTGCACCTGCCGCTCTCGGTTGGAGCCCAGACGCTCGAAGCGCCCCGTCTCCAGCACGCGCAACAACTTCATCTGCCCCGCCAGAGGCAGGTTGCCGATCTCGTCGAGGAACAGGGTGCCGCCATCGGCCGCCTCGAACTTGCCCTCGCGGGCTTTGGAGGCGCCCGTGTAAGCACCCGCGTCCGCGCCAAACAGCTCGGCCTCGATCAGCTCCGCCGGCAGCGCGCCGCAGTTCAGCACCACGAACGGACCATCCTTCACCGACGAATTGGCCTGAATGATTTCGGCAATGCGTTCCTTGCCCGTGCCATTCGGGCCGCTGATCAGCACTGGCACATCGGCGCGCGCCACCTGGCAAGCCAGCGTGATCACGCGCTCGGTGGCGGGATCGGCAAACACCATGCCGCGCAAATTGAAGCGTTCCAGTTCGCGGCGCTGGCGCAGATCACCCTGCAGACGCTGGCGCAGGACGCGATTGGCCTGGCCCAGCTCCAGCAGATTCTGCACGGTTGCGATCAGCCGCTTGTCGTCCCACGGCTTGGACAGGTAATCGGCAGCGCCGGCCTTGATCAGATCCACCGCCGCATCGAGATGCGTCCAGGCGGTCAGCAGGATCACCGGCAGGTCCGGATAGAGCTTGCGGATTTCGCCAAACAGCGCAATGCCTTCTTCGCCGGACGTGGTGTCGGCGGTGAAGTTCATATCCTGGATTACCAGATCGATGCCCGCACCCTGCTTTTCCAGCATGGCCAGGCCTTCTTCCGGCGAGGCGGCGCGCAGCGCATCGATGTCGTGAAGCGAGAACAGGACTTCGAGGGCTACGGCGACCGCCGCGTTGTCGTCAATAATGAGTACAGTAGGCATGCCAGAAGGATAACATCAGGCGCTGCGGGTGGCGAGCGCCGGCGAAATCGAGGCCGCGCGCCATGCCGGACCATACACCGCGAAGATGCCCAGTGCCCAGAACAGAATCGCACCAACGACCATGTACTCGGCTGGCAAACGCGCCAGTTCCAGCTTGCTCACCAGGAGCTGATTGAGCGCCAGCGCGCCAAGCAAGCCGCCGAAAATACCGGCCGAGGTGATCATCACATTCTCCGTGATGAAATAGCGCAGGATGTCCATGCGGCGCGCGCCCAGTGCGCGGCGTACACCGATCTGCTTGCGGCGCTGCGTGACCCACAGGCTGGCCATGCCGACGATGCCGCTGGCGGTGACGATCAGCAGCAGCACGCTGACGGTGATCAGCATCCATGCCAGCGCGTGGTCGGCTTTGTAGCGGTCGGCGCGGTCTTCCAGCATGGTGCGCGTGCGGGTGACCACCTGGCCCTTGTACACATTGCTGATCGCCTGCTCGGCATCCTTCATCACGCGGTCGATCTGGCCCGGCTCGGCGCGGATCGCGTACAACGAGCGCGTTCCACCCGTCAGGCGGGCCGGGATGATGGTCGAGGCTTCGCCATTTTCGCCGACGGCTGCACCGGGCGTTTGCAGTTTTTCCAGCACGCCGACCACCACGGCCTGGCGCGCTTCCTTGCCGGTGCCGTAATACAGCGTCTTGCCCACATAGCTGCTGGCGCCGGGCCATACCTTCTCGCCAACCGTCCTGGTGATGATGGTCGCGTTGGGGAATTCCTTGCTGGTGTTCTGGTCGATTTCCAGCACGTCCGCCGGAGTGAAGTCGCGGCCTTCGATGATCTTCAGGCCCCAGGTCTTCACCAGCGAATCCGGCGTCACGTACATCGCCGCGTCGATGCTTTCCTTCAGCTGCTCGCGCTTGGCGGCCAGGCTGTTGTAGTTACCCGAATTCGACATCGGCACCTGGATCGTGTTGGCCACCGAGATCACGCCCGGCACGCCGCGCAGCGCCGCCGCTTCCGCTTTCTGCATGGCCAGCTGTTCTTCGTGACCGCCCTGGCGCAGCGGTTTCACGCGCAGACTGAAGGTGTTTTCTTCCGCAACCACGCCGGTAGGACGGGCGGAGACAGCCTGGCGCACGTTCACGATATGCAGCGCGTTGGACAGAATCGCCAGCGACAGCGCTACCTGCACGGCCACCAGGATGGGGCCTGTTTTACTGCGCATCAGCGCGGAAAAGATTGGTTTGATTTCCATGGTGTCCTCACTGCGATTTGAGTTGCATGGCCGGCGTCACCTGGCAAGCGCGCCAGGTTGGCAGCAGGCCTGCCAGGATGGCGGCGGATACCGACATCACGAAGGTCACGCCCAGCATCAGCCAGTCCATATGGGTGACGATGGCCAGCTGTTCGGAGCTCTTGCCGATCAGGGTCAGGGACGCAAGCGCCAGGAGCAGTCCCAGCACACCGCCGACCAGGCCAACCACTGCGCTCTCGATCAGGAACTGCGTGAAGATCTCCTTGCGCGATGCGCCCAGCGCACGGCGCACACCGATTTCCGGAGCGCGTACCGAGAACTTCGCCAGTAGCAGACCGATGGTATTCACCAGGCACAGCACCAGGAAGCCGAAGGCCAGCCAGGCGGAGATGCGGCTATCCTTACCCACCACCTTCAGATGCTCCAGCCACTCCATCAGATTGAATTGCACATTCGGTGCATTGCGTTTCAGGCGGCCCAGCTTGCGCTGTTCGGCGGAGTAGGCATCCAGCCAGTTCTGGAAGTCGCCGCGGGCGCTGGCGGAATGCAGTTCGAACCACACCTGAATCCAGGTGCACTCGGAATCGAGCAGCGACTGCCAGCCCGGATCGCGATAGCTGGTGCAGTTCATGCTGCCGTTGTGCTGTGTCTCATGGCGGATCGCGCTGCTGAAGGGGATGAAGAACTCGTCCTCATCGCCGAACGCGCCGGGACCGCCGATGATGCGGTGCACGCGCGGCACTGGGCGCCAGTTGTTGATCACACCCGTGATCAGGTAGCTGTTGTTCATCAGCTTGATGCGTTTGCCGACCGGATTTTCGCTGCCATACAGCTTTTCGGACAGCTTGCGGCTCAGGACAATCACGTCGGTGGCATCCTTGTCTTCGGACGCGCTCCAGGCCCGGCCATACATGAACGGCACTTCGAAGATGTCGAAGAAATCGCGGGTCGGCGCCAGGCCTTCGGCGGTGAACACGCCGATGTCGGTGCGCTCCGGTTCCACCGAACCTGCCACGCCATACAGCGCGGTGCGGCGGTCGCCCTGTTTGCTGTTCAGGAAGTTGACGGCATCGCGGTAGGAAGCCTGGTTGTCGTTGCGTTCATCGCCCGGCGTGTAGCCTTCGATCGGGCCGTTATCGACCATCGGCACGATCATGCGCTCGCTCTTGTCCGGATATGGGTCGCCGGACATCACGTGCAGGATGGTCAGGGTCGAAACACTGGCAGCCACACCGACTGCGAGGATCAGCACCATGAGCGCCGTCAGTGCCGGATTGCGGCGCAAGCTGCGCACGCCCAGCATGAAGTAATACTGGAACATGATCAGGCCTCCTTGGCGACCAGGGTCGGGGACTTGCGCACCAGGTCGGACACCTGGCCGTCGATGATGTGCACATTGCGCTGCGAACGCTGCGCCAGTTCCGGATCGTGGGTCACCATCAGGATGGTCGTGCCTTCGGCGTTGATCTCTTCCAGCAGCTCCATCACGCCGCGCGCCATCTGGGTGTCCAGGTTACCGGTCGGTTCGTCGGCCAGCAGCAGCTTGGGCGAACCGGCCAGCGCGCGGGCAATTGCCACGCGCTGCTGCTGGCCGCCGGACAGTTCGGCCGGGAAGTGCTTCATGCGCGAAGCCAGTCCCACCTTGGTCAGTGCTTCGGTGATGCGTTCCTTGCGCTCGGCCGCGTTGAAGCCGCGATAGCGCAGTGGCACGTCAACGTTGTCGTACAGGGACAGGTCGGGAATCAGGTTAAAGCCCTGGAAGATGAAGCCCAGCTTTTCGTTGCGCAGGCGGGAGCGCGCATTGTCGTCCAGCCCTTTGACGTTGACGCCATCCAGGATGTACTCGCCGCTGGTGAAATCTTCCAGCAGGCCCGCAATGTTCAGGAAGCTGGTCTTGCCCGAGCCGGAAGGGCCGGTCACGGTGACGAATTCGCCTTGCTTGACTTCGATCTCGAAGCCGCGCAGTGCGTGGGTTTCGATCATGTGGGTGCGGTAAACTTTGCTCAGGTTTTGCATGCGCAGCATGGTTGGCTCCTGTGTCCTTGTTGGGGGTTATTGGTTGATCGAGACGCGCGCTGCGTTCTCGAAGTTTTCGGTTCCGGAGATGACGATCTTGTCGCCCTGTTTCAATCCACTGATGATTTCCACGGCGCTCACGCTGGTGGCGCCCATCTTGATCGGCGTGCGGACGGCGATACCGTCCTGCATCAGGTAGGCGAAGCGGCCGCCTTCCGATTCAACAAATGGACCGCGTTGGACCATCAGCACATTCGGTTTTTCGTCAATCAGCAAGCGGGCCGACACGCGCTGGCTCTGGCGCAGGCCTTCCGGCTGCTTGCCGTTGAAGCGCACGCGCGCCAGCACCTGGTTTTTCACCACTTCCGGCGACAGGGCGGACAGCTTGCCGGTGGTCTTCACGCCTGCCACTTCGATCTCGGCGTTCATGCCGATGCCCAGATCATTGACATAGGTTTCGGGCACTTCCAGCTCGACTTCCAGCTGGCTCAGGTCGACCAGGGTCATCAGCGGCACATTGGCTTGCACCACGCTGCGGTTGGCGACGGACAGCGTGCCGATGAAGCCATCCACCGGCGCGCGCACGGTCAGTTCTTCGACGCGGCGCTGGGCATTGGACAGCGAAGCTTTCTGGCGTTCCAGCTGAGCGGTCTTGGTTTTCAGTTCGAGCGCCACATTGTCCTGTTCCAGTTCCGCCGCCATCTTGGTGTGCTTGGCGCGGATCTCGGCGGCGGCAACGGCGTCCTTGGCTTTCTGGTAGTCGATCTTGGCCACAATGCCTTCATTCGACACGCTGTCGTAACGCTGCAGCGTCCGCATGGCGGACACGCGGTCAATCTCCGCGGTATCGGCTTCGCGCTGCGCCGCCAGCTTCTGCTTGCGGGCCAGGATCTGCTGGCGCGCCACTTCGGCGGTCAGTTCGTTGTAGCTGGACTGTTCCTTCTTCAATTCGTCCATCAGGTCGGGCGATTCGAGGACGGCCAGGACATCGCCTTTCTTCACGGTGTCGCCCGCATGGACTTTCAGGGTGACGGTGGACGGCGAGGTGGAGTACAGCGTCGGGCTGACGGCTGCCACGATGCGGCCATTGACCGCCGCGTCGCGGATCAGCGTGCCGCGCGTGACTTCGGCGATACGCAGGCGCGAGGCGTTGATGGAATGCTGGCTGCCACTCCAGGTCCTGACCAGCCCAAAAGCGGCGGCAGCAACGACCACGCCGCCAATCAGCAGCATGGCACGGCGCTTGGTCTTCAGTCCTGATGGCGGGGCAATCACAGTATCTTGATGTGAGGTGTCGCGGATCATTTTGTTCTTCGGTGTCTGGTGAAAGAGTCAAGGTTGACGTTGCACGAACTGTGCCAGCGCGTAAGCGATTGATTTTTAAGACTGTCCGCACTTCCTTTACCCTGTCCGCGGCCGTCCGGTCGTCCGCGTTTCCCGCATTGACAGGGCCGAAAGGGGATGCCAAGATGAAATAGTTGCAATGTTTGCATCACCTATCAACCTGGGAGCTACGATGAAACCTGTCCGTCTGTTGTCCCCGCTTGTGCTTGCCCTTTCCCTCGCTTTTGCACATGCCGCTGAAACGCCTGATGGCGCTTTCGCCGGCAAGCTCGCTGCCGACAAGCCACTGCTGACTGCCACCGGCACCCAGGTCACGGGGCCGCGCGATTGGACGGTGCGCCGCGATCCGCAGGCGCTGGTGTTGGTGGCTCCGGAAGGCGATATGAAGGTGGCGCTGCTCGACCTGAAAGCCGCCGACGCAACGGCCGCGATCAAGGAGGCGTGGGCACGTTACCGTCCGGACGAGAAGCACGCGCTGCGCATCATGACCGCGCGCAGTGCCCGCGAAGGCTGGGATGAAAAACAGGTGGCCGACTACGACACCACGCCCAATGAGCGTCTGGTCATCGAAGTTGTGGCCGCACGGCGCGGCGAGGATTGGACCGTGATGATTATCGACGGCAGCGAGCAAGCAGCCGAGAAGCGTGGCGCCGCGCTGGGTTTGCTGGGCAAAAGCCTGCGCCCCAGCGGCTACGTGCCGGAGTCTTTCGCCGGACGCACGCCGCATCCGCTGGACGCCGCACGCATCGCCCAGCTGCGCGATTTCCTGCAGCAGGCCATCAAGGATGCGCAAATTCCCGGCGCCGGTTTTGCAGTGATGGAGCAGGGCCGCATTGTGTATGAAGGCGGCGTGGGCGTGCGCGAACTGGGCAAGCCAACGCCGGTCGATGAACACACATTGTTCATGGCCGCGTCCAACACCAAGGGCATGAGCACGCTGCTGCTGTCCACCCTGGCCGACGAGGGCAAGCTGCGCTGGGACCAGCCGGTGATCGAGCTGTATCCATCCTTCCGTCTCGGCGACGATGCGACCACGCGTCAGGTCCAGGTGCATCACCTGGTTTGCGCCTGCACCGGCCTGCCGCGCCAGGACATGGAATGGCTGTTTGAATACAAGAACACCACGCCGGCGCAGTCGATCGGGATGCTGGCCACCAACAAGCCAACCAGCGGTTTCGGTGAGGTCTTCCAGTACAACAATCTGATGGCGTCCGCGGCGGGTTATATCGGCGGACACCTGATTTATCCCAAGCTGGAACTGGGCAAGGCTTACGACAAGGCGATGAGCGAGCGCATTTTCCAGCCGCTGGGCATGAACGATACGACCTTCGACATGGCGCGCGCGCTGCGCGGCAACCATGCCAGTCCGCATGGACGTGACCTGTACAACAAAACGGTCGTGATGCAGATGAATATCAACTACGCGGTGGTGCCGCACCGTCCGGCGGGCGGCGCGTGGACCTCGGCGCATGACTTCATCCGCTATGTGCAACTGGAAGCCCTGCAGGGCAAGCTGCCGGATGGACGTCAGCTGGTGTCCGCCGCCAATATCCTGAAGCGCCGCGAACCGCAGGTAGCGGAAGGCGAGGATGCGTTCTACGGCATGGGCCTGTCGACGGAAAAGGCGTGGGGCGTCCCGGTTGTATCGCACGGCGGCAGCCTGGATGGCTACAAGAGCAATTTCTATCTATTGCCGGAGACTGGCACCGGCGTCGTTTTGCTGACCAATTCGGAAGATGGTTATCGCCTGCTGCGCCCGACCCTGCGGCGCTTGCTGGAAGTGCTCTACGACGGCGAGCCGGAAGCACAGGAAGATGTGCGCGTTGCCATGCAGCGTGACCGGGCTGAAAGGGATGATGTGCGCAGCCGCCAGACGCTTCCGGTGCCCGCCGATGCAATGGCCCTGCTGGGAGGCTCTTACCGGAGCCCTGAACTGGGACGCTTGACAGTGCGCCGTGTTGGCAAGGATGTGGTCTTCGACGTGGACGAGTGGAAGAGCCCCGTCGGCGCACGCCACAATGACGATGGCAGCACTTCCTTTACCATGATCAGCCCGAGCATGGTTGGCCTGGAACTGGTGGCCGATAAGCGCGATGGCAAGCGTGCACTGGTCCTGCGCGACAGCCAGCACGAGTATGTGTTCGAGGAGGTGTCCGGCGTGCAGGGCAAGGCGCGCACCAAGCCCTGATCACGATGGCTGAACGCTGGCGGTGGCGAGCGCGGTGGTTTTGCGCCGCTTCCACCAGCGCGTCAGCGCATACATGATGGCGATGACGCAGATCCAGCCGCCGTAGGCCGCCAGCAGTGACGGCTCATAGCCGGGCGGGAAGGTGAAACCGACCGGACTGCCGCTTGGCAGTGCGCCATAGCGGGCGAGGAAGTAAGGCCCGGCGAGGAAGTGCGTGAGCGCGATGTGGATCACGTAGAAGAACAGCGGCGAGCCGCCGAACAGGATCAGCACCGGCACGGGTTTGAGGCGTTCGAACAGCACCAGCAGCGGCAACGAAATCCCCATCGTCACGCAGATGTAGAGCAGCGACGGTGGATATTTGTGCACGCGCACGAAGGAAATCAGGTCCCAGATCCAGCCTCGGTTCTGCGGCGACCAGGGATCGGGATCACCGTAGAAGTTCCCGCTGCGCAGAGCAATGAAGGCCACCATCAGCACGGCGCCGGCTGTCAGCAGGAAGCGCTGGCGGCGCGCGGCGTCCCAATGAAAGATGGGGCCGAGCGCGTAACCTGCGGCAATCAGGCCAAGCCAGGGCATTAGCGGATAAACAAACAGCACGCCATAGCCGGAGCCTCCAACCGGCAGGAAGCCGCCCTCATGCCAGGCGAGCCACAGCGGATTGCTTGAGTGCAGGCCGTCCAGCAGATTGTGGGGCAGGATCAGCAGCGCGGCGGCCAGTGCGATTGCCAACTGCGGCAGCCACACCAGCAGCGACAGGAACATCATCCCCATGCCGAGCGCCCAGATCACCTGGAAGATGGTGACGTTGTAGCTGAACTGCCAGCTGAAACTGATCCAGGTCGCTTCCAGCAGCAGGAGCATGGCGCCGCGCGTGAAGAGGTAGCGCGACAGGGCGGGGGTGCCGCCGCTGGTCCCGCGCAGGAAGGCTGAACTGCCGGCCAGCAGCACAAAGGTCGGTGCACACAGATGCGTGATCCAGCGGGTGAAGAACCAAGCGGGCGTGGTCTGGTCCAGCTGCTCCGGCCCCCAGTTCGCCGGCCCGAAGAAGTCCCGCGCATGATCCAGCGCCATGATGACAATCACCAGCCCGCGCAGCATATCGATGCTCGCAATGCGCCCTTGCTTGCCCATGATCGCCTCCATGTCGATTTGATCATTGTCTGGGTGGAGCGGGTGAAGAGCAAGTTATTTCTGTCTTGACAGAAATTAATGTAAGCGTAGAATCGAAGACATGGAACTGAAACCGATCGCTGAACGCTTTGTGCTCCACTGGGGCGAAATGGGGTCCCGCTGGGGCGTGAACCGCACCGTGGCGCAGATACATGCGCTGCTGTACCTGGTCGGCCGGCCGATGGACGCGGAAGAGATCACGACCACGCTGGGCGTGGCGCGTTCGAACGTGAGCAATAGCCTGAAGGAGCTGCAGTCGTGGAACCTGATCCGCGTGGTGCACCTGAAGGGCGACCGCCGCGATCACTTCGAGACGTCGACCGATGTGTGGGAACTGTTCAAGCTGATTGTCGCAGGGCGCCGCCAGCGCGAGATCGATCCGACTGCGGTGGCGCTGACCGAGTGCCTGGAGAATCCGGCCATCGACGAGGAAGACGAAGGCACGCGCGAGCGCATTGAGGAAACGCTGAAGTTCATCGAAACCATGAGTACCCTGGCGGAGGAGATGCTGCGCTTTAAGCCGGAAACACTGATGAAGATGATGGGCATGAGCGCCAAGATCAGCAAGGCAATCCGGCGTAGCTGAATGACGCAACGGACAAACGGGCGGCGTGGCCCGTTTTTTTGAAGCCTACAATTTCTGTTTCAACAGAAATAAATGAAAGTTGAGGCGTGATATGAGAGTGCTGGTATTTGGAGCCTCCGGATTTATCGGCCGCGCTTTGTGCGCGCGGCTGGAGGCTGGCGGTCATCATGTTCTGCGCCGGTCACGCGACTGGAACGCGGCACTGGATGGCGTGGTCGCGGTCGTCAATGCGGCAGGCATCATCACTGAACGCGAGAAGGGCGATTTCGAGCGTGTGCATCATTCCGGCCCGGCTGCACTGTTCGCGGCCTGTGTGAAGGCGAAAGTGCGCCGGGTCGTGCACATTTCCGCGCTCGGCGCGCCGGATGGCGGCACGCCGTATTTCCGCAGCAAGTTCGCCGGCGAGCGCGCGCTGAAGGCGCTGCCGGTCGAGTGGCAAATCGTGCGGCCGTCGCTGGTGTATGGCACGGACGGCGCGTCGGCAAAGATGTTCCGTACCCTGGCCAGCTTGCCGGTGGCCGCCTTGCCGGAGCTGGGCGATGCGAAATTCCAGCCGGTGCATATCGACGATGTCTGCGAGGCCATCACGCGCCTGCTTGCACCCGGCGAACCAGCACATCAGGAAGTCGACCTGGTCGGCGCAACGACGGTCAGCTACGCAGAAATGCTGGACTGCTACCGCCGCGCCATGGGCCTGGCGGCGCCGCTGCGCGTGACGATTCCGGCGCTGTTGATGCGCAGCTCGGCGGTCGTGGCGGGCTTGCTGCCCGGCGCCACGCTCACGCCGGACAACTGGCGCATGCTGCGCGCCGGCAGCGCGACAGGGCCGGACGGCGCCGCCAGAGTCGCGCGCCTGCTGGGCCGCTCGCCACGCGGCATCGAAAGCTTCATCGCGCAGGGCGAGGCCGAGCTGCTGCGCCACCGCGCGCTCGCAGACTGGCGTACGCGCGCGCTGCAATTCGCGCTGGCGCTGGTGTGGATTGCGACAGCGGTCATCAGTGCCTTTGTCTATCCGGTCAGCGGCAGCCTCGAGATCCTGGCGCGCGTGGGCCTGCACGGCAGTGTGGCGCCGGTTGCGCTGTACGGCGCCAGCCTGCTGCACTTTGCACTCGGCATCGCCACGCTGGCCTGGCCGCGGCGCGCACTGTGGGCCGTGCAAGCAGCGCTGATTCTCGGCTATAGCATCGTCATCACGGCCGCCATGCCGGAATACTGGGCGCATCCTTTCGGGCCAGTGCTAAAGAACCTGCCCATCCTGGCCATCCTGGCCGTGCTTTACGCGGAGCCGACATCATGGAATACCTGACCATCAAAGCCATCCACATCATCTCTTCCGTTTTCCTGGTGGGGACGGGCTCTGGAACGGCCTTCTATCTTTTCTTCGCCAACCGCTCGGGATCGGTGGAGTCCATCGCCACGGTGTCGCGGCTGGTGGTGCGCGCGGATTGGTGGTTCACCACGCCGGCCGGCATCGTGCAGCCGCTGTCCGGCGCCTGGATGATTTACACGGCGGGTTATCCGCTCAGCGCACTGTGGATCAAGCTGTCGCTGGCGCTGTATGGAGTCGCCGGCGTTTGCTGGCTGCCGGTGGTGTGGTATCAGCTGAAGATGGCCAGGCTGGCGCTGGCCGCGCACGAAGGAGGAACGGAGCTGCCGCGCGCGTACTGGCGTTATGCGCGGCGCTGGGAGTTGCTGGGCTATCCGGCCTTTGCGGCGATGGCGGCGATCTACTTCCTGATGGTGCTGAAACCTATTTAGACTTGGACTTGTCGATCACTTCGCGGCAGTCGCCCTTGAAGGCCGCGTTGTCGTAATTGGTCCAGCCATAGCTGTCCACGTAGCGCTTGTGCAGCTTGAACTGCGGGCTGAGGAAGCTCCATTCGAGGTGGTCGTCCGGATAGCGGATGTCGCCCATATCGACCAGGGTATGGAAAAAGTTTTCGGTGGCCAGCTTCGATTTACGGTGCGCCTTCAGCTGCGTGATCTTCTCCGGGTAGCGCACGGCGTAATCGTCCGAGTACCACATGAAAGCCGGCACGTGGAATTCATACTGCGTGTTGTGGCCGTGGAAGGCGAGACGGCAGGCGCCGTCGTATAGCGTTTGTCCGTGGTCCGCCACATACATCAGGGACGACAACGGGGAGCTCAGTTTCAGTGTATCGATCACCTGCGACAGGAACCAATCCGTGTACAGGATCGAATTGTCGTAACTGTTATTCAGCTGCGGCTTGATCTTCAGGTCCGTGTACACCGGCTTGTCGATGCCGAACAGCGATGGCTGCCATTGGTCGAAAGCCTTCGGGTGGCGCTGGCTGTAGTTCCAGTGGCTGCCGAGCGTGTGCAGTACGATCAGCTTTTTCGGCGAAGGATCGGCCAGCGCGAGCTTGAGCGGATCAAGCAGAATCTGGTCGAAGTTCGAATTGTTGGTGAAGCCGCCCAGGTTCATGAACTGGATCACGTCCGCTTCTTTCGCGAACACGGATACCGGCGTGTCGTACTGGCCGAACGAAATCTGATTGGACAGCCACCAGGTCTTGAAGCCCGCCTCCTTATATGCGGTGAGGAAGGATTTTTCGCTGAAGCCATCCTTCAGGCTTTGCGTGGCGGGCTTGCGCGAAATGATGACCGGCACCGACAGGCGCGTGGCCGAGACGGCGGAAATCACGTCCGCCAGCGGCACCACGTTTGCCTCTTTCGACAACAGGGGATTCGTCTCGCGCGAGTAGCCGTTCAGGCTCCAGCGGTCGTAGCGGGACGATTCGCCGATCACCATCACCACCACTTCGGGGATCTTGTCCGGCTCCGGCTGGCTGGCGTGGAAACTGAATTTCGCGCTGCGCTCGTTCAGCTCCGCCAGGTAACGGCGCTCTTTATAGAAGTCGTAGCCGCGCACGGCCAGCCCGAAGGGCCAGGAATCGCCAAATGCCTTCGACTCGATCGGCACATGCGCCCAGTGCGGCAGGGCGGGCAGCTTCAGGCCGGTGAGGTTGGCGCCGGCGGCGGCTTTGCCGGGAGCGCTGGCGTTGTCGCTTTCGCTGGAGCTGGAACTGCCTTTGGCGGCGGCGTGCGAGGCCGCGCCGGCCACACCGCGCAAGCCGAACTCATAGCCATAGCCCGCCACGCAAGCCAGCACCGCGATCATGCCGATGGCCACCCAGCGCGAGTTGTCATGCCAGTCCATCTCGCGCGTTTGGCGGGCTGCGCGAAAAGTAAATACCCACCAGACAGCCACGGCAATCATCACCGCCAGCATGGTCCACACCTTCTGGCCCAGGAATTCCAGCGCCTCGCGCGGGCTGGTTTCCGCCAGGATGCCCAGATGATGGGTGGAGATGCCCTGGCCGTAAAAAACGAACAGATAGATTTCCGTCGGCAGCGCCAGGAAGGCGGGAATCAGCAGCCAGTGGAAATAAGCGGGGCGCTTGAAGATGGCCCACACCGCCGTCCACGCCATGACTTCGATGCCCGCCAGCTGCCAGGGCTGGTCCAGCGGCTTACCCAGCAGCAGCGGCACGAAGGGCACGGCCGACAGCGCGAGGTAGCTGAGCAGGATAACTAAGTGGGCAGGGCGCAGCAGAAAACGCATAAAGTCCGGAAATGGGCAAAAACGAGCGCTATTATGGTGGTATTTCCCATCTTCATGGGACCGCAATGCTGCCACATTATTCAGCAAAACCCATTGACTGAGCTGTCGACGGGGTATATACTCGCGAGTTCTCAATTTAGTCTGCGCATCGTATACGCGTTTATCAGGCCGCTCCAGTGAGGGTGGCTTTCCGCGCCTCTGCTGCGATTGACGAGAGAATCGGTTTTAGCCCCCAGGCAGGCTTGCCTGGGATGTCAATGCTGTAATTTTGTTGGATTAAGAACGATGCCAACCATCAATCAATTGATTCGCCAACCACGTACCAAGCTGGTCGTGAAGAGCAAATCGCCGGCACTTGAAAACTGCCCGCAAAAGCGTGGCGTGTGCACCCGTGTGTACACCACCACTCCTAAGAAGCCTAACTCGGCACTGCGTAAAGTTGCAAAAGTGCGTCTGACCAACGGTTTCGAAGTGATTTCGTACATCGGCGGTGAAGGCCACAACCTGCAGGAACACAGCGTTGTTCTGCTGCGCGGCGGTCGTGTAAAAGACTTGCCAGGTGTGCGTTACCACATGGTCCGCGGCTCTCTGGATACCCAGGGCGTTAAAGACCGTAAGCAGGCTCGCTCCAAGTACGGTGCTAAGCGTGCTAAGGCCGCTAAGAAGTAATTCTTGCAATTTAATGAGTTGAGGCGGTCGCGAGACCGAGTAAGTGGAAGGCTATGATGGCCTCCGCGAGTGCCAAAACAGTGGCGCTCAACTGAAGACAAAGGAAATAACATGCCACGTCGTCGTGAAGTACCCAAGCGCGAGATTCTGCCGGACCCAAAATTCGGTAGCACCGAAGTCGCTAAATTCGTTAACGTTCTGATGCTGTCCGGCAAGAAGTCTGTTGCTGAAAACATCATTTACGGTGCATTCGACCACATCCAATCGAAGTCCGGTAAGGACCCGCTGGAAGTGTTCACCGCAGCAATCAACAACGCCAAGCCTATGGTTGAAGTTAAGTCCCGCCGCGTTGGCGGTGCTAACTACCAGGTGCCGGTTGAAGTGCGTCCAGTACGCCGCCTGGCCCTGTCCATGCGTTGGCTGCGTGAAGCCGCTAACAAGCGCTCCGAAAAGTCCATGCCACAACGCCTGGGCGGTGAGCTGATGGAAGCTGCGGAAGGCCGCGGCGGCGCGATGAAGCGTCGTGACGAGGTGCACCGTATGGCTGAAGCGAACAAGGCGTTCTCGCACTTCCGCTTCTAAAAGCCACTAAAATATATGGCCGGCTCGCCCGGCCCCTTATGTTGTTCAGGCCGGGCACATTTTTGATCGCAAAAATGCTGCTCGGTTTTGTCCATTCAAAGATTTAGGATTAACTATGGCCCGCAAGACCCCCATTGAGCGCTACCGTAACATCGGTATTTCCGCTCACATCGACGCAGGTAAGACGACCACTACCGAGCGCGTGCTGTTCTACACCGGCGTGAACCACAAGATTGGTGAAGTGCACGACGGCGCAGCAACCATGGACTGGATGGAGCAGGAACAAGAGCGTGGTATCACCATTACCTCCGCTGCGACCACCTGCTTCTGGAAAGGCATGGGCAACAACTTCCAGCCGCACCACATCAACATCATCGACACCCCGGGCCACGTTGACTTCACCATTGAAGTTGAGCGCTCGATGCGTGTTCTGGACGGCGCCTGCATGGTTTACTGCGCAGTGGGTGGCGTGCAGCCTCAGTCTGAAACCGTGTGGCGTCAGGCTAACAAGTACAAGGTGCCTCGTCTGGCCTTCGTGAACAAGATGGACCGTACCGGCGCCAACTTCTTCAAGGTCTACGAACAGATGCGTTCCCGCCTGAAGGCCAACCCGGTTCTGATCCAGATCCCGATCGGCGCCGAAGACAACTTCGCCGGCGTGATCGACCTGGTGAAGATGAAGGCCATCATCTGGGACGACGCGTCCCAGGGCATGAAGTTCGACTACCGCGATATCCCTGCTGAACTGCAGGATCAAGCGCAAGAGTGGCGCGAGAAGATGGTGGAAGCAGCTGCCGAATCGTCGGAAGAGCTGATGAACAAGTACCTGGAAGAAGGCGATCTGCCGGAAGCCGACATCAAGAAGGCCCTGCGTGCACGTACCATCGCTTCGGAAATCGTTCCGATGATGTGCGGTACCGCCTTCAAGAACAAGGGCGTGCAAGCGATGCTGGACGCCGTGATCGAATACCTGCCATCCCCAGTGGACATCCCACCAGTGGGCGGCACCGACGAAGACGAACAGCCAGTGACCCGCAAGGCCGCTGACGACGAGAAGTTCTCCGCGCTGGCATTCAAGATCATGACCGACCCGTTCGTGGGCCAGCTGGCATTCTTCCGCGTGTACTCCGGCGCCATCAACTCCGGCGACACCGTGCTGAACTCGGTGAAGAACCGTAAAGAGCGTCTGGGCCGTATTCTGCAGATGCACGCTAACCAGCGTGAAGAGATCAAGGAAGTGCGCGCTGGCGACATCGCCGCTGCCGTGGGCCTGAAAGACGTGACCACCGGTGAAACCCTGTGCGACCCGTCGTCCGTGATCGTGCTGGAACGCATGGTGTTCCCGGAGCCAGTGATTCAGCAGGCTGTTGAGCCGAAGTCCAAGGCTGACCAGGAAAAGATGGGCCTGGCCCTGAACCGCCTGGCACAGGAAGACCCGTCCTTCCGCGTGAAGACCGACGAAGAATCCGGCCAGACCATCATCGGCGGTATGGGCGAGCTGCACCTGGAAATTATCGTTGACCGTATGAAGCGCGAATTCGGCGTGGAAGCGACCGTTGGTAAGCCACAAGTGGCATACCGCGAAACCATCCGCAAGACCGTGACCGACGTGGAAGGTAAGTTCGTCAAGCAGTCCGGCGGCCGCGGCCAGTACGGCCACGCTGTGCTGACCATCGAACCGCAAGAAGCCGGCAAGGGCTTCGAGTTCGTGGACGCGATCAAGGGCGGTACCGTTCCTCGCGAATACATCCCTGCAGTTGAGAAGGGTGTGCGCGAAACCCTGAACACCGGTGTACTGGCGGGCTACCCAGTGGTTGACGTTAAAGTCACCCTGACCTTCGGTTCTTACCACGACGTGGACTCGAACGAAAACGCGTTCCGTATGGCAGGCTCGATGGCATTCAAGGATGGCTGCCGTAAAGCTAACCCAGTGATTCTGGAGCCGATGATGGCTGTGGAAGTTGAGACTCCGGAAGACTACGCCGGTACCGTGATGGGCGACCTGTCGTCCCGCCGCGGTATGGTGCAGGGCATGGACGAGATCCCAGGCGGCGGCGGCAAGATCATCAAGGCAGAGGTTCCTCTGTCCGAGATGTTCGGCTACTCGACCATCCTGCGTTCCGCAACCCAGGGCCGTGCTACCTACACCATGGAGTTCAAGCACTACTCCGAGGCACCGAAGCACGTGACCGACGCGATCATCACCGCGAAAGCGAAGTAATCCTGATCCTGCCTGCCGGGGCGATCCCCCGGCAGGCAACACAACCTTAAATCTATAGTTCTAAGGAAGAATTAAAATGGCAAAAGAGAAGTTCGAGCGGACCAAACCGCACGTGAACGTTGGCACCATCGGTCACGTTGACCACGGCAAAACCACCCTGACCGCTGCAATCGCAACCGTTCTGTCGAAGAAGTTCGGCGGCGAAGCGAAAGCTTACGACCAGATCGACGCTGCTCCTGAAGAAAAAGCACGCGGCATTACCATCAACACCGCGCACGTTGAGTACGAGACCGCAACCCGGCTGGARCTGGTGGAAATGGAAGTGCGCGAGCTGCTGTCCAAGTACGAGTTCCCAGGCGACGACCTGCCAATCATCAAGGGTTCGGCACGTATGGCCCTGGAAGGCGCTGCTGGCGAAATGGGCGAAGACTGCATCATGCGTCTGGCCGATGCRCTGGACACCTACATCCCAACCCCAGAGCGCGCTGTTGACGGCACCTTCCTGATGCCAGTGGAAGACGTGTTCTCGATCTCCGGCCGCGGTACCGTGGTGACCGGTCGTGTTGAGCGCGGCATCATCAAGGTCGGCGAAGAAATCGAAATCGTTGGTATCGTTGACACCGTCAAGACCACCTGCACCGGCGTGGAAATGTTCCGCAAGCTGCTGGAYCAGGGTCAAGCCGGCGACAACGTTGGTCTGCTGCTGCGCGGCACCAAGCGTGAAGACGTTCAGCGTGGTCAGGTTCTGGCGAAGCCAGGCTCGATCAAGCCGCACGCGCACTTCACCGGCGAGATCTACGTTCTGTCGAAAGATGAAGGCGGCCGTCACACCCCGTTCTTCAACAACTACCGTCCACAGTTCTATTTCCGTACCACCGACGTGACCGGCTCCATCGAGCTGCCGAAGGACAAGGAAATGGTTATGCCTGGCGATAACGTGTCGATCACCGTCAAGCTGATCTCCCCGATCGCTATGGAAGAAGGTCTGCGCTTCGCAATCCGCGAAGGCGGCCGTACCGTTGGCGCCGGCGTTTAGTCTGAATCAAACGGGCCGGCATATGCTATTATGTCGGCCCGTCGCTGTATTTACTTATATTGCCGGTACTTTAACGTTGCCGGTTCGTTCTTTTTAAGGAAATAGCATGTCCGCTCCAAACCAAAAGATCCGTATCCGCCTGAAGGCTTTCGACTACAAGCTGATCGACCAGTCCGCACTGGAAATCGTTGACACCGCCAAGCGCACCGGCGCTGTGGTGAAGGGTCCAGTTCCTCTGCCAACCCGTATCCAGCGTTACGACGTGCTGCGTTCCCCGCACGTGAACAAGACTTCGCGCGACCAGTTCGAAATCCGCACCCACCAGCGTCTGATGGACATCGTGGACCCAACCGACAAGACCGTTGACGCGCTGATGAAGCTGGATCTGCCAGCTGGCGTGGACGTCGAAATCAAACTGCAGTAATTCGGTTTCGGCAGGCGGCCCTATGCCGCCAGCCACAGAAAGGCCGGTCCGCTCGCGCGGGCCGGCCTTTTTCATTTGGAGTTCCGGATGAATGAATACGAACTGACGGGGCGCGCGCGCAGCCATGTGCAGCAGCTGTCGCAGCCACGCTTTGCCGCGCAGCCCGTGGTGGCGCAGGCTTTCCTGGCGATGCGCGAGGCGGCGCTGGCAGATGGCATCGATATGCTGCCTTGCGCGTCCTTTCGTCCGCTGGAAGGCCAGCTGCGCATCTGGAACCGCAAGTTCTCCGGCGAAGCCACGCTGCGCGGCCAGGACGGCGCGCCGCGCGAGTTTGCGGCGCTGTCGCAGGAGGAGCTGGTGTGGGCGATTCTCGGCTGGTCCGGCCTGCCGGGCGCCACGCGCCGTCACTGGGGCACGGATATCGATGTTTTCGACCGCGCCTCGCAGCCGCCCGGCTATAAGGTGAAGCTGCTGCCGGAGGAGGTCGCGCCGGGCGGCGTCTACGAACGCCTGCACGCATGGCTGGACGTGAACATCGGCCGCTTTGGTTTCTTCCGGCCGTACCGCAGCTACCGCGGCGGCATGTACGCCGAACCGTGGCACCTGAGCCACCTGAGCGCCGCCCAGGCCGCGCTGGCGGCATTCGACATCGATATGGTGGTGCGCGCCATCCGCGATGCTGATATGCTGGGCCGCGAACTGGTGCTTGATATGCTTCCCGAGATCTTTCGCAGGCACGTTCTAAACATAGAGGAGCGGTGATGAAAACGGCAATCATGATGCTCGCGCTGGCCCTGGTCGCCGGCTGCGGCAAAAAGAATCCTGCGGATCAGGCGAGCCAGGATATCAAGGCGATGGGTGCCCAGCGCGACAAGACGAAAGACGCGCTGAAGGAGCTGGAGGACAGCCAGAACAAGGCGAAGGAAGCCGCCGACAAGGCCGGTGACGAGAAGCAGTGAGCAAGGCGATTCTGATCGTCGAGGACGAGGCGGCCATTGCCGACAGCATCGCCTTCGCACTGCGCAAGGATGGCTTCGAGCCGCAGCATGTCACACTGGGTGAGCCGGCGCTTGATGCCGCACGCGCCACACCGCCGGCGCTGGTGATTCTCGATGTCGGCTTGCCCGATATCAGCGGCCTCGAAGTGTGCCGCCGCCTGCGGCAGTTCTCCGATGTGCCGGTGATCTTCCTGACCGCGCGCAGCGACGAGATCGCCCGCATTGTCGGCCTCGAAATCGGCGCCGACGATTACGTGACCAAACCATTTTCGCCGCGCGAGCTGGTGGCGCGCGTGCGCGTGATCCTGCGCCGCGCGGGCGCAAACGCAGGCGCCGCGCACGCCGCTTCATCCGCGCTTGCGTCTTCGGCTGCGCCGCGCGCCGCGGCCCGCTTTGAACTGCGTGCAGCCGAAGCCCGTGTGCTGTACAGCGGCCGTCCACTGGACCTCACGCGCTACGAATACCTGCTCCTGAAAACACTGATCGAACACCCCGGCCACGTGCTGTCGCGCGCGCAGCTGATGGACCGCGTCTGGGCCGATGCGCCCGACACGCTGGACCGCACCGTGGACGCCCACATCAAATCGCTGCGCGCCAAAGTGCGTGCCATCGATCCCGGCGCCGATCCGATCCAGACCCATCGCGGCATGGGTTACAGCCTGCCGCCCGCATGAAGATCGGCCTGCGCATCCTGCTGGGCTACTTCCTGATCGTTGGCCTGGCCGCATGGTTCCTGCTGAACGTGTTCGTGGAAGAGGTCAAACCCGGCGTGCGCTCCACGCTGGAAGACACGCTGCGGGAAACGGCACAGCTGCTGGCCGAAGTCGTTGCCGCCGACCTGCGCGACGGTAATTCGGAAGCCTCGCTACAGGCCACGATGGGCGGCGTCGCAAGACGCGAACTCGATTACCGCATCACGATCACGGACGCGCAAGGCATCGTGCGTTTCGATTCCGAGAACAAGCATGTGGGCCAGGACTACTCGCAATGGAACGACATCTATCGTACTTTGCGCGGCCAGTACGGTGCGCGCATGACACGCGATGACCCGGCGGATGAACGCAGCGTGGTGATGTATGTCGCGGCGCCGGTGCGGGATGGCCAGCGCCTCATCGGCGTGCTGACCGTTGCCAAGCCCATCTCCAGCGTGCAGGCGATTGTCGAGCGCAGCCAGCGCCGCATGCTGCGCTATGGCGCCGTGCTGCTTGGACTGTCCCTGTTGATCGGCGCAGCGGTGACCTGGCGTATGGCGTATCGGGTCGGCAAGCTGATGGACTATGTGGAAGCCGTGCTTGCCGGCCGCAAGGCGGTGCTGCCAACCCTGGGCAGCAGCGAAATCAGCACGCTGGGCCGCGCCATGGACGCCATGCGCGCCAAGCTGGAAGGCAAGGAGTATGTGGAAACCCTGATGCATACGCTGGCCCACGAACTCAAAAGCCCCATCGCCGCCATCCAGGCATCGGCCGAGCTGCTGGAAGAGGATATGTCGGTGGAAGAGCGGCGCCACTTCCTCGCCAATATCCAGGGCCAGAACGCGCGCCAGCGGCAGCTGATCGACAAGCTCCTTGCCCTGGTGCGGGTGGAAAAACAGCAGGGTCTGGAAGCCGCGGAAGTGGTCGATGTGACGGCGCTGCTGCAGGACGTAGCCGGCGACTTCCGCGCCCGCGCGGCCGAGCGCGAGCTGACGCTGGACACGACAGCAGCAGGGCAGCTGCGCGTCCACGGTGATCCGCTGCTGCTGCGCCAGGCCATCGGCAACCTGCTGGACAACGCCATCAGCTTCGCACCTCCGCACAGCGTGGTGTGCATGGCAGCGCAGCGGCGTGACGCGGCGGTCGACATCACCGTCAGCGACAGCGGCGCCGGCGTGCCGGACTACGCCGAACAGCGTATCTTCGAGCGCTTCTATTCGCTGCCGCGTCCCGATGGCGCCAAGAGCACGGGCCTTGGCCTGCCCTTCGTGCGCGAAGTCGCGGCCCTGCACGGCGGCAGCGTGCAGGTGGCCAACGCGGAACAGGGCGGCTGCCGCGCCACCTTGCGGCTGCCGGCGCAGCCGGTGTCCTGACTTCACACAGAACGCATCATCAGCGCATATTCGCTTTCTACACTGGCGCAACCTTAACAACAGAAAGCGCCACCCATGCAAAAAAAACTCGCCATCAAGGTATGCATCATCGGATTGCTGATGCTGCTGCTTGGTGTACCACTGCTGATGATCGAGTCGACCATCAATGAACGTATGCGCTACCGCGACGAGGCGGCGCAGAGCATCGCGAACGACTCGGTGGGACAGCAGCAGGTATATGGTCCCGTGCTCGTCATCCCCTACGACGAGGCCTACAACGCGGAAGAGAAAGCCGGCGACAAGACGGAAATCCACCGCAAGACGCGCCGCTCGACGCATCTCGTGTTCCCGAATCAGCTGGAGGTGGCGTCCAGGCTGGACACCGAACGGCGCTATCGCGGCATCCACCAGGTATTGATGTTCAATGGAACGCACAAGGTGAGCGGCGACTTCAGCGTGCCGTCGATGGCAGACCTGCCGCATACGGTGCGCGGCTCCGACATCACGCTTGGGCAGCCATACGTGGCGCTGGCAGTGTCCGACGTGCGCGGCGTCAGAGATTTCCCGCGTCTGATATGGGGCGCGCGCAGCTTCGAGTTCGAGCGCGGTTCCGGCTTACGCTCGCAATCGGCGGGACTGCACGCCACACTGGCGCTGGCTGATGTGGCGCCCGGGCCTGTGAAGTTCAGCTTTGACCTGAACCTGGCGGGCATGAACAGCCAGGAGTTCGTGCCGCTGGCGAAGAACAATCGCTTCATCATGTCCTCGCCATGGCCGCATCCGCAGTTCAGTGGACGCTTCCTGCCGGAGCAGCGCGAGGTCACTGACAAAGGCTTCCAGGCCGTGTGGCGTATTTCCTCGCTGGCGACGGAAGCACAGGATCAGCTGCTGCGTCTGGAGCGCGCCTCGGGTCCTGAACCGCGTGGCACACCGCCGGTCGATGCCATCCGCACCAGCTTTATCGAACCGGTCAATGTGTACTCGATGGCGGACCGCGCGACCAAGTACGGCATGCTGTTTGTCGCGCTGACCTTCGCTGCCTTCTTCCTGTTCGAGGTGATGAAACGCTTGCCGGTGCACCCGGTGCAGTATGCGCTGGTCGGGCTGGCGCTCGCGCTGTTCTTCCTGCTGCTGGTCAGCCTGTCCGAACACATCGACTTCCTGCTTGCCTATCTGGTGGCCAGTGCCGCGTGTATTGCTTTGATCGGCTACTACCTGGCCCACGTGCTGCGCGACCGCAAACGCGGCGTCGGCTTCGGCGCAGCGCTCACAATGTTGTACGGCGTGCTGTATGGCTTGCTCAGTTCCGAGAACAATGCCCTGGTGCTGGGCGCGATCCTGCTGTTCGCGGTACTGGCCGCCATCATGGTGGCAACCCGCAAGGTCGACTGGTATCGCCTCGGCGGTGAAACCGAACTGGCGTGATTAGCTCCAGGCCCAGAAGCCTGCCGCAGGGGCGGGTGACAGGTCGGCCGGTTTGCCGCCGGTGCGGCGGGCCGCGCCCTCGCCTACGAAGGGGCGCATCAGGTAGTGGCGCACCATGGCGCTGCCCCCGATGGCGATGGCGTTGCTGCCGAAGTGCGGCGTGCGGGTGGTGGGTGCAGGCAGCAGGGTGGCGCTGGCGTAGTCGTTCAGTACCCGGCGACCGGTTTCGATGAAGCGCTCGCCGAGCCGGATTGCAGCGCCGCCCAGCACGATGCACATCGGGTCGAAGGCGACCCACAGATTGTTGAGCAGCACACCCAGATTGCGTCCTGCTGCTTCGATGGCCTTGCAGGCGGGCGCTTCACCGGCTTCCGCTTGCTGGAACAGGCGTTCCAGGTGCTCGGGGCCGGCGCCGGGCAATTTTCCATAGACCTCGTCCAGCAAGGCCTGCAAGCCGATCAGCGCATCGGCACAACCGCGCCGGCCGCACGAGCAGGGCGGGCCGCCTTGCTGCAGAATGGTGTGACCGACTTCACCGGCGAAACCATACAGGCCTGTCAGCAGGCGGCCGTTGACGATGATGCCGGCGCCGACGCCGTAGCCGATACTCAGGTAGATCAATGGGTCGGCATCGACCTGGCCGGAGAATTCCAGTTCCGCCAGTGCGGCGACGTTCGCTTCGTTCTGCACGAACAGCGGCAGGCCTGCCAGCGCCGTGCCCTGGAAGTGGCTGCGCAGCTGGTTGGCCACGTCCACATTGCGCCAGCCCATGTGGGGCGCGTAATGCAGCACTCCCGTCACGTCATCGACCACGCCGTGCAGGCCGACGCCCACGCCCAGCATGGTGCGCCCGTGCAGTTCACCGCCGGGACGTGCCAGGTCGGCCATGCTGGCCGCGGCAGCGGCAATGCAGGCATCGGGGTTGGTGGCGTCGGCGTAGGGCAGGACGCGTTCGGCCAGCACATCGCCCAGCAAGCTAGTGGCGACGATGCGCGCTTCGCCGATGCCCAGGTCGGCGCCCAGCAAGGCCAGGCGGCTGCCATCGATGTGCAGCGGGGTGGCGCGGCGGCCCAGGGCGCCTGTGGCGCGCAGCTCGCTTTCGGTAAGCCAGCCCTCGTCCAGCAGCTCGCGTACCAGCATGCTGACGGTGGATTTGGTCAGCCCCACGATTTCGGCCAGCGCCGCCCGTGACAGACCCGGCTGACTGCACAGTTGGCGCACCAGGGCCATGCGGTTGATTTGCTTCAGCAGCTGCTGGTCGCCAGCGACAATCATGGGTTTCGGTTGGGAAGTAGGGCGTCAGCCGATCATACACGAAGCGACGAGTGCTGTATTCATGCAACATTGCATGCGCAGTAATTTGTTCATCCGATTGACGAATTATTACATTTCTCCTATTCTTGCCTTGCTCAATTAGTAATTCGATTGGACTAAGTCATTCAACCTTCCTAAGGGCTAACCGCCGGTTGGAAGTGCAGTATCTCGGCGCCACCGCGCCGCAGCCGTTTTCAGTCTTTCTGTTTCAGCACCGGGTAGTCGCTTCTAATTAAATCAAAACCAAGGAGACCACGTGCATCACTCTATGAAAACGTTTTCAAAGCGCCGTATGAACCGGCGCCTGATCAGCCTGGCCGTTGCCAGTGTCTGTGCCAGCTATCTGCCGGCGCAGGCGCAAGACGCCGAGGCCGTCAGGTCGGTCGGGGATTCCGGCGACGCGCCAAAAGTGATTGTGTCGGGCATCCGTGCCTCGATGCAGTCCACTCTGAACCTCAAGCGCAACTCTGATGGCATCGTTGACGGTATCGTCGCCGATGACATCGGTAAATTCCCCGATACCAACCTGGCCGAATCGATCCAGCGCATTTCCGGCGTCTCGATCGACCGTACCAACGGCGAGGGCGCCAAGGTCACCGTGCGCGGTGTCGGTCCCGACCTGAACATGATCCTATTGAATGGCCGCCAGATGCCGACGTCCAGCCTGGCCGATCTGAACGGCCGCGCTTTCGACTTCGCCAACCTGGCGTCCGATGCGATTCAGCAGATCCAGGTCTACAAAACCAGCCGCGCCGACACGCCGCCGGGCGGCATTGGCGCGACGGTCAACATCATCACCGCGCGCCCGTTCGACAATCCGGGCCTGCATTCCAGTATCGGCGTGAAGGGCGTGTACGACAGCTCGAACGACCACCTGCCGGATGAAGACAAGGCCAAGACTTCCGTCACGCCGGAGATCTCCGGCATCTACAGCAACACCTTTGCTGACGGTAAGTTTGGTATCGCTATCAGCGGCAGCTACCAGGAGCGCAACCTGGGCGTGAACACGGCGTCCATCACCAATGGCTGGCGCGGTCCGTTCAAAGCCGACGAAAACAACTGGGGCACGATTCCGCAAGCAGGCCAGGCGGGCTATGGCGACATCACCAACCGCCCGACAGGCAGCACYATCTATTCGGTGCCGCAGAATATTTCCTACTTCATGCGCGGTTCGCAGCGTCAGCGTACCAATGGCCAGCTGACCTTGCAGTTCAAGCCGGTGAACGAGTCGGTTACCACGCTGGATTACACCTACTCGCAGAACAAGATCCAGACCAAGTCGCATGAGCTGAGCGCCTGGTTCAATATGGGGCCTTCCGTGAGCTCGTGGACTGGTGGCCCGATCGCTTCCCCGATCTTCTATCAGGAAAACGTGACGGCGCAGGACATCGCGATGAATGGCGCCGACTACGCGACCAAGTCGGAAAATAAATCGATCGGCTTCAACACCGTGTGGAAGCCAACCAGCTCCCTGAAACTGGTGTTCGATGCGCACCACTCGACCGCCGAATCGAAATCGGATAGCCCGTTTGGCTCCAACAACGACCTGGCCACGGTCAGCTTCAGCCGCGGCAATACGCGCGTCAACTTCGAGCACGAGATGCCGGTGCTGAGCATCCAGGGCGCCGACTTCGTGAACGCGCCGATGCAGGTGTCCGGCTCCTGGTTCCAGGACGGCTACCAGAAGATGACCATCGACCAGGCCCAGGGCAGCGGCAGCCTGAAACTGATGGACAGCTCCAACCTGAACTTCGGCCTGTCCTTCAGCCGCGTGCGTAACCGGTCCGCCTTCCAGCAGGTGCAGAGCGATACCTGGGGCGGCGCGACCAAGGCTTCCGACTATCCGCAATCGCTGTTCGTGGCGGACGATCTGCGGAAATACTTCGGCAAGATGGATGGCGTGGATGATCCTGCGCTCTTCAACCAGATCCATACCTTCAACTTTGCCGCAATGCGCGAGGTTGCGGCGAAAGCGACCGGCAAGCCGGACCTCTACATGCCTAGCCTGGCCAATCCGGACTATGACCGCCGCACACGCGAGAATTCCAAGTCCGCGTACGCGCAATTCGTGACGGAATGGGACACGGCGATCCCGATGCACACCGGCATTGGCGTGCGTTTCGAGAAGACCGACGTGCTGGCCACCGCCTTGTCGGCCAAGCCGGTAGCGGTGACCTGGGTGTCGCAGAATGAGTTGCCGGTCAAATTCGACGGCAAAGTCTTCACCTCGCAGACGGGGTCCTACACCAATGTGCTGCCGAACGTGGACTGGGATGCCGACCTGCGGCAGGACATCAAGGTACGCGCCAGCTATGGCGTCACGATCGGGCGTCCGCGCTTTGACCAGATCCAGGGCGGCACCACCATTGGCGCCACTGCCAATGTGAATGGCGACTCGGCGTCCACCGGTAATCCGGCCCTGAAGCCAGTCAAGTCCAAGAACCTGGACCTGTCGGGCGAATGGTATTACGACGACCGCAGCGTGGTGTCGCTTGGCCTGTTCTACAAGAAGCTGAGTAACTACGCGGGCCAATCGGTCACCAATATTCCGCAAGCCGGGCTGCATACGCCGGTGGGCGGCAAGTATTGGAACGCGGCGCTGACGGCGGGTTGTATCAATACCGACACGGCTTGTATCCGTAACTTCATTTTCAAGAACTTCAACGGACAGCCAGGCGTGGTGCGTGGACCGGACAATGAGAAGGGTGAGATCACCGGCACCATTACGGGCCAGGACTTCGACCCGATCATCAATTTCCAGACCACCAGCTACGTCAACGCACAGTCGGCGAATCTGCATGGCGCGGAAATCAACTGGCAGCATATGTTCGGCAATAGCGGCTTCGGTATCCAGGCCAACTACACCTATGTGAAGTCGGGCCTGACCTATAACGACGGCGGCTTTGGCGACCAGTTTGCGCTGGTGGGCCTCGGCAATTCGGCCAACCTGATTGGTATCTACGAGGACAACAAGTGGAGTATCCGCGCGGCCTACAACTGGCGCGACAAGTTCCTCTCGTCGACCACTGACCTGGCTGGCCCGAACCCGCAGTACGTCGAGCCGTACGGCCAGCTGGACCTCAGCGTGGGCTATGCCTACAACAAGAACCTGAGCTTCCAGTTCGAGGTGATCAACCTCACCGACCAGCAGCAGCGCGTCCACGGCCGCACCGAAATGATGGTGCTCAGCCTCACGCAGTCCGGACCGCGCTATATGTTCGGGGCACGCTACAAGTTCTAAGCTCTAGTGGTGGTGCGGGGGCAGTGTGGTGCTGTCCCGGCATTTTTTCGCAGGCCGCTCCGGCGGCCTGCTTTTTGCGAAAGAGCCCATGAGCGCCCAGGAACTTCAGCATATCGTCATTGTCGGCGGCGGCTCGGCAGGATGGCTCACGGCCGGAGTGATCGCAGCCGAACACGCGGCACACGCGGGCGCGCGCCTGCATGTGACCTTACTTGAATCGCCCGATGTGGCACCGATTGGCGTAGGCGAGGGCACCTGGCCCAGCATGCGCGACACCCTGGCACGCATCGGCGTGTCGGAAACAGATTTCGTGCGTCATTGCGACGCCTCCTTCAAACAAGGTTCGCGCTTCAATGCCTGGGTCGATGGCAGCGAGGACGACCATTATTTTCATCCCTTTGTCGTGCCCCATGGCTACGGCGAAGCCAACCTGGCGGCACGCTGGCGGCACATGCGTCCTGAAGCCGCGTTTGCGGACCTGGTCAGTTTCCAGCCGCAGCTTTGCCTGCACGGCCGCGCACCCAAGCAAGCCGGTACGCCTGAATTTGCGGCGGTGTCGAATTACGGCTACCACCTGGATGCTGGAAAATTCGGCAGCTTTCTGCGCAGGCACTGCACCGACAAGCTGCGCGTACGCCATATCACCGATCACGTGACTGCCGTTACCTCGCGGCCCAACGGCGATATCGGCGCCTTGCTGACGCGCCGTCATGGCGCCATCGAGGCCGATCTGTTCATCGATTGCACCGGCTCGCAGTCGCTGCTGCTCGGCCAGCACTTCGGCATTCCTTTGCTGCCGCAGCAACACATCCTGTTCAACGACAGTGCGATGGCGCTGCAGCTGCCTTATTCCGATGAGCGCGCACCGATCGCCTCGCAGACGCTGTCGACGGCGCAGGCCCATGGCTGGATCTGGGACATCGGCCTGCCAACACGGCGCGGCATCGGCTACGTGTATTCCAGCGCGCACAGCAGCGATGAACAAGCAGTGAATGCCTTGTACGGCTATTTGCGGCGCACCGGCAGCCAGCATGAGTTGCCGACGCCGCGCAAACTGTCGTTCCAGCCCGGCTACCGCGAGAAATTCTGGCATCGCAACTGCGTCGCGATCGGCCAGGCGGCCGGCTTCCTGGAACCGCTGGAAGCGTCGGCACTGGCCATGGTCGAATTGTCGGCCGCGACATTGGCCGATGCCATGCCGGCCAATCGCGCGGCAATGGACATCGCGGCGCAGCGCTTCAACGATGCCTTCCGCTATCGCTGGGAGCGCGTCATCGACTTCCTCAAGCTGCACTACGTACTGAGCAAGCGCGATGACACTGGTTATTGGCGCGAGAACCGTGAAGCGTCGTCAATTCCGGCACGGTTGCAGGAGCTGCTGCGTTTGTGGCGGCATCAGCCGCCTTCGCGCTACGACCTGCATCGCATCGAGGAAGTATTCCCGGCTGCCAGCTACCAGTACGTCCTGTACGGCATGGGTTTCGAGACCGACTATGGCGACGGGCGCCGCCGCTCGGACCGCCCCGATCTGGCTGACGCCTATTTCGCCGAAGCGCAATCGCTGACGCGCAAGATGCTGGCCGGCTTGCCTACCAACCGCGAACTGCTGGCGCACATTCAACGACATGGCCTGGCGCGGCGCTGATCCGCCCGGCCCTATAACAACAGAGACACCATGACCAATATCGTAATGCTTAATAACGTCGACCATCAGAACCTGCGCATCATCACCGAACGCGGGGAAAAGTATGGCGATAACGCGATGACCTGCGCCACCTTCCCGCGCGAGTTCCGCGACCTGCAAACCCATTACCCCATCGTGTTCCGCAAGACGGAAGATGGCTTCGGCTTCGAACCCGTGGCGCTGCTGGGATTCCAGGAAGACGAGAATCTGTATCTCGGTCCGCAGGGCTGGGATGTGAACTACATCCCGATGGCGATGGAGCGCCTGCCTTTCCTGATCGGACGCTCGGGCGAGCAGCTCAACATCCACATCGACATGGACAGCCCGCGCGTCAGCCGCACGGAAGGCGAGGCGCTGTTCCTGGCTTATGGCGGCACCACGCCCTATCTGGAACACGTGAATTCGATGCTGCTGGCGATCCACCAGGGCTTGCAGGATCTGCCTGGCTTCATTGCCGTGCTGCGCGAGCACGATCTGCTGGAATCCTTCGTGGCCGATATCGAGCTGGAAGATGGCTCGCAGAACCGCCTGTTCGGTTTCCACACGATCAACGAAGACAAGCTGCTGCAGCTGCCAGGCGACGTTTTGGAAAGCCTGAACCGCGCCGGACATCTTCAGTCGATTTACATGGTGATGGCTTCGCTGTCCAATTTCCGCGGCCTGATTGAGCGCAAGCAGCGTGCTGTCAATGCAAACGCCTAAGCCCATGCGCGAACTGGCGGGCTTGTGCCCTTCAGATCTGGATGACGAGCTGCTGACGTCCACCGAGCCGCTGGTGTTGCGTGGCCTGGCCGCACAGTGGCCTCTGGTGCAGGCAGCCCGCACATCGCAGCGCGCCGCCAGCGATTACCTGCACCGTTTCTACCAGGGCGAAAAGGTAGTCGCCATGCTGGGGGCGCCGGACATCCGCGGCCGCTTCTTCTACAACGAAGACCTGAGCGGTTTCAATTTCGCTTCCGTGCGCACGGGGCTTGGCGGCGTGCTGGAAGAACTGGAGGCCCACCGCAATGATGTGCAGCCGCCCGCCATCTACGTTGGTTCCACCGAGGTCGATGGCTGCCTGCCGGGCTTGCGCACCGAGAACGACCTGGAGATGGGCGCGCGCCAGCCCTGGGTCAGTATCTGGCTGGGCAATCAGACCCGCATCGCTGCCCACTACGACCTGCCTGACAATATCGCCTGCGTAGCGGCGGGGCGGCGGCGCTTCACGCTGTTCCCTCCTGAGCAGCTGCGCAATCTGTATATCGGTCCGCTTGACTTTACGCCGGCGGGACAGGCCATCAGCCTAGTGGATTTCCATCGTCCGGACATGGTGCGTTACCCGCGCTTTGCCGAGGCGCTGGCGCAGGCGCAGTCGGCCGAGCTGGAAGCGGGCGACGCGATCTTCATCCCGAGCATGTGGTGGCACCAGGTGGAGGCGCTTGATCCCTTCAATATCCTGGTCAACTACTGGTGGCGCCAGTCGCCCGGTTTCATGGACACGCCCACCAATGCCCTGATGCTGGCGCTGATGACCATGCGCGACCTGCCGCCGGCCCAGCGCGCCGCCTGGCAGGAACTATTCCGCCATTACGTTTTCGAGAGCAATGGCAGCGAAGCCGCGCACATTCCACCGAATGCCCGCAGTGTGCTGTCGCCGCTGAATGATGCTGGCGCGCGCGCATTGCGCGGCCAGATCCTCAATCGCATGAACCGTTAAGGACAATCGTATGCAAGCAAACAATCAACCGATCCGCCGCGTGGTCATCGCCGGCGGTGGCACGGCAGGCTGGATGGCAGCGGCTGCGCTGTCCAAAACTATGGGCAAGATTCTCGACATTACGCTGATCGAATCCGACGAAATCGGCACGGTAGGCGTCGGTGAAGCCACCATCCCGACCATGATCACGTTCCACGATCTGCTGGAACTGAATGAAGCGGAGTTCATGGCCGCCACTCAGGCTACCTTCAAACTGGGCATCAGTTTCGAGAACTGGCGCAATGTGGACGAGCACTACATCCATTCCTTCGGCACCACGGGCACCGATCACTGGACCGCGGGCTTCCAGCATTTCTGGCTGAAAGGCCGCGCCCGGGGACTGGCAGGTGAATACGGCGACTACTGCCGCGAGCTGAAGGCAGCGCAGATGGACCGCTTCGCCCATCTCCCGGACCAAGGCATGAACTACGCCTATCACCTGGACGCGGGCTTGTACGCGCGCTACCTGCGCAAATTCAGCGAAGCGCTGGGCGTGCGCCGCATCGAGGGCAAGATTGTAGAAGTGAGCCAGGATGCGCAGTCCGGCTTCATCCGGTCCCTGACGCTGAATGATGGCGCGAAGATTGAGGGTGATCTGTTCATCGACTGTTCCGGCTTCCGCAGTCTGCTGCTGGGGCAAACCCTGGGCGTGGAATTCGAGGACTGGTCGCACTGGCTGTTCTGCGACAGTGCGCTGGCGGTGCAGACCGAAGCGACAGGCGTGGTGCCGCCGTACACGCGCGCCATCGCGCATGACTCGGGCTGGCAATGGCGCATCCCGTTGCAGCACCGCGTCGGCAATGGCCTGGTGTATTCGAGCCGCTTCCTGGACGACGAACATGCGCGCAGCAAGCTGCTGTCCAACCTGGCAGGTGAGCCCCTGTTTGAACCGCGCCCCATCCGTTTCAAGCCGGGCCAGCGCCGTCAGACCTGGCATCGCAACTGTGTGGCGATCGGTCTTGCCAGCGGCTTCCTGGAACCGATCGAATCGACCAGCATTCACCTGATCCAGCGCAGTCTGATTCGCCTGCTGCAGATGTTCCCCAGCGCAGGCATCTGCCAGACCGACATCGACGAATTCAATCAACAGACGGCGCACGAAGTGGCGCACATTCGTGACTTCATCATCCTGCACTACAACGTGAGCAACCGCGACGACTCGCCGTTCTGGCGCGCCTGTCGCGAACTGGAGCTGCCGCCATCCCTGCATCACCGTATCAGCCACTTCCGCGAAACTGGCCGGGTGTTCCGGGTGCCGAATGAACTGTTCGCGGAAAATTCGTGGGTGCAGGTCATGCTGGGCCAGGGCATCGTCCCGGAGCGCTACCACCAGATCGTCGACATGATGGGCGACGCCGAACTGACGCATTTCCTGCGCACGATCAGCGGCTCGGTCGATTCCCTGGTGAAGCAGCTGCCGCACCACAAGGACTACCTGCAAAGGTACTGCCGCGCGCCCTGACGTACAATGGCGCGCGTTACCTCTGTTTCCGCGCCTTGATGAAAAGACTGCTGCCTGCCCTGGCCTTTGCCCTGACTTGCGTTCCGCTGGCGCAGGCTGGCGCGCAGCCGGCCGCGGCGCAGGGCATGTCGGCTGAGCGCCTGCAACGGGTCGACAACTTGCTGGCCCAGTCCATCGCGCAGCAGCAGTACCTGGGCGCCGTGGTGCTGATCATGCGCAAGGGCAGGGTGGTCGATTACAAGGCATTCGGCCACCGCGACCTGGCGCGCAGCGAGCCGCTGCAGCGCGACGCCATCTTCCGCATCTACTCGATGACCAAGACCATCACGGCGGCAGCGATCGTGATGATGATGGAAGAGGGCAAGCTGCTGCTGGATGATCCCGTATCGAAGTACATCCCTGAGTTTGCCGATCTGCGCGTGTTTGCCGGAGGGACGCGGCAAGCGCCGGCGTTGCACGCGCCGGCAGGTCCGGTGACGATCCGTCAGCTGCTCACGCACACGCCGGGCTTTGCTTCGTTCGGCGACCGCTCGCTGGCTGTAAACGGCATCTTCGACGCAGCGGACTTGGGCGAGTCACCGGATCTGGCAAGCTTCGCGCAGCGCCTGGCCAGGCTGCCACTGGCGCACGAGCCGGGCGCGGAATTCCATTACGACGGCACGGCCACTGTGCTGGCCGGGCGCATCGTGGAAATCGTCTCCGGCCAGCGTTTCGACGCCTTCCTGCAGGAACGCCTGTTCGCGCCACTGAAGATGGCGGACACCGGCTTCACCGTGCCGCAGGCCAAGCGCCACCGCATCGTTGCGATGACTACCACCGACGCCAATGGCAAGCTGTCTGCACTGCCAGGCAAGATCGCACCGGATGGCGAGCAGCTGAATCCGTATCTTAGTGGCGCCGGCGGACTGTATTCAACCGCATCGGATTACGCCCGCTTCGCGCAGATGCTGCTGAATGGCGGACATCTGGATGGCGCGCAGATCCTGGGCCGCAAGAGTGTGGAGCTGATGATGTCTAACCACCTTACCCACCTCGACCCGCCGGTGAATGAATTCAGCAAAGGGGAGGGCTTTGGCCTCGGCGGCTATGTGGTGCTGGACGTGGCGCGGCGCGGGCGGCTTGGCAGTGTCGGACAATTCGGCTGGTCGGGAGCGGCTTCCACCTATTACACTATCGATCCCAAAGAGCAGCTGGTGGCGCTGTTGATGATGCAGCACCTGCCGCAAGGGCTGCCCGGCGATCCGCCGAAGCTGAGCGTGAAATTTTATAACCTGGTGTATCAATCCTTGATCGACTGATATGGCAACGATGAAGCAAGTGGCGGAACGCGCGGGCGTGTCCACCACGACCGTATCCCACGTGTTGAACAACACGCGCGTCGTCAGCGAGGACGTGCAGGAGCGCGTGCGGGCTGCGATGAAGGACTTGCGCTACATCCCCAGCGCGGTGGCGCGCAGCCTGAAGGGCGACAAGACGCACACCATCGGGATGATGATCCCGAATAACACCAATCCTTATTTCGCTGAACTGATCCAGGGCATCGAAGACGCCTCCTTCAAGCAGGGCTACAACGTCATCCTGTGCAATGCCTACGACGACACGCGCAAGCAGACGGCCTACTTGCAGGTGCTGATGGAGAAGCGCATTGATGGCTTGATCCTGGTCGCATCCGGCGCGGATGCCGAATTGTCGTCCCGTCTGCAGCATCTGCCGATTCCGACCGTGCTGGTCGACCGCGAAGTGCCGGGTGTGGAAGCGGACTTCGTGGAAGCGGACCATGAGGAGGGCGGCTATCTGGCCACCCGCTATCTGATCGAGCTGGGACATCGCGATATCGCCTGCGTCTCCGGCCCCATCGACCTGCCGCCGTCGCGCGCCCGCGTCGAAGGCTATCTGCGCGCGCTGAAGGAAGCGGGCCTGCGCTTCCGCCTCGATTACCTGGTGCGCAGCGACTTTACCAGCGAGGGCGGCTACCAGGGCTTCAGCCAGCTGCTTGCCCTGCCCAAACCACCCAGCGCCATTTTCGCCAGCAACGACCTGATGGCCATCGGTGGCATTTGTGCGGCCAGCGCGCGCGGCGTGCGCGTGCCGGACCAGCTCTCGGTGTTGGGTTATGACGACATTGCACTTGCTTCTTTCACCACGCCGCCACTGACCACCGTGGCCCAGCCGAAGTACGAAATGGGCGAGCTGACTGCCCGTTTACTCCTCGAACGCGTAGGCGGCCAGAACGATTCCCTGCGCCGCGAACTGCTGCATACCAAGCTGGTTGTGCGGCAATCCACGTCCCCTCCGAAGTAATTTCCGAAAAGAAAGAGTTGACATCAGATTGATGCGCGCGTTCAATAGCAATCGTTTGCGCAATCGTTTGCGTCTGAAAATACTTAAAATCGGAGACTCCAGAGCATGACTCCCCGCATCACCATCGTCGGCAGCATCAACATCGATCTGGTGTTGCGCACGCCGCGCATGCCCCTGCTTGGGGAGACGATCAGCGGCAGCGGTTTCCGTCAGATCGGCGGCGGCAAAGGCGCGAATCAGGCGGTTGCGGCGGCTCGTCAGGGCGCCGATGTCCTGTTCGTAGGCGCCGTGGGCAATGATGCTTTCGGCTACAGCGCCCTGGCCGACTTGCGCGAGAACGAAGTGGAAACCAGCCAGATTCTCGTGGTCCCGGATGTGGCGACCGGTGTGGCGGGCATCTTTGTCGATGACGATGGCGCCAACAGCATCGTGCTGGCTCCCGGCGCCAATCATGCGATCAGCCTGGCCCAGGTCGACGCCGCGGCAGGTGCGATCAAGTCTTCTTCCTACCTTGTCTGCCAGCTTGAAATCCCGCTGGACAGCGTGGTGCGCGCCATTGATATCGCACATGGCGCCGGCGTGAAAGTCGTCTTCAATCCTGCGCCCGCTGCACCGCTGCCGGAAGGCTTGCTGGCCATGACCGATTACCTGATCGTCAACGAAACCGAAGCCGCGCAACTGAGCGGCCTGAGTGTTGGCAGTCCCGAAGAAGCGGCAGCTGCTGCACGTGCCCTGCGCCAGCGTGGCGCGGGTGCGGTCCTGCTGACGATGGGCGAGGCCGGTGTCGCCGTGTGCAGCGCCGATGGCGAGTACCTGATACCGGCCGTGAAAGTGCAGCCGGTCGATACCACGGCGGCCGGCGACACATTTGTCGGCGCGCTGACTGTGGCGCTGGCGCGCGGCATGACGCTGCCGGCCGCGACGCGTGAGGCGCAATGTGCGGCGGCGCTGGCCGTCACACGTATCGGCGCTCAGACATCGATTCCGACGCGCGCGGAATTGCAGGAATTTATCGACAGCCGGGGTGGGCGGGCCGCCCTCGGTCTCGACGAGTAGGAGGGCCGGCCCGTAATCCAGTAACTCTCATAAGTTATAAAAAAAACCGCGATAACGAGGAGATAGCAATGAGTGAGACAATCAAACTGAAGCCGATAGCCGCAGCCATAGCGGCACTGCTTTTCTGCGGCGGCGCCTTCGCACAGCAGGCCGACGAAAAGAAATCGGATGACGACAAGGACAAGAACGCCGCCACGGTGATCGTGACCGGCACCCGCACCGCAAAAGCCGTGGACAAGATCCCCGGTGCGGTGAACGTGATTACCAGCGCCGAGATTTCCAGCTCGCTGGCCATCACCGAAGACGCGACGGCCGTGCTGGCGCGCACCGTGCCTGGCTATGCCGAGTCGACCCAGGCCATGAGCAATACCGGCGAAACACTGCGCGGCCGTATCGCGCTGCGCCTGTTCGACGGCATTCCTCAAAGCTCGCCATTGCGCGAAACCCAGCGTGGCGGCTCCTTCACCGATCTCGGCGTGGTGGGCCGCATCGAAGTAATCAACGGTCCATCCGCATCCGAGGGCGTTGGCGCGGCGGGCGGCATCATCAACTACGTGTCGAAGACGCCCACCAAGATGGGCAACGAATTCACGCTCACATCCAAGCTGACCAGCCAGTTCCGCGACGACAGCTTCGGCTGGAAAGTCGGCGGCGTGTTCGCCCACAAGGAAGAGGCATACGACCTGCTGGTCGCGCTGTCCGAAGTGGACCGCGGTATGCAATGGGACGCCAACGGCCGCCGCATCGGCATGAACGCTTCCGGTTCGCTGAACGATACCGAGGGCCGCAACCTGTTCCTGAAAGCAGGTTTCAACCTGACGCCGCACCAGCGCCTGGAAGTACAGGCCAGCCGCTTCAAGCTGGATGGCAAGGGCAACTACGTCTACCAGGAAGGCAACCGCGCACAGTTCATCACCGACACGTCGGTGCCGGGCAAGCCGTTTAATGGCCAGGCTGAATTCAACGACTTCCGCCAGTATGCGGCCAACTACAGCAACGACGATGTGTGGGGCGGCACCGTGACGGCTCAGGTCTACAGCGCGCAGCAGGCCATGCGCTTCGTGGCGGAGAAGGGCGGCGCCGACAAGCAGGACCCGCTGATTGCGCCGCTGGGTACCCTGGTCGACCAGTCCGAAGTGTTCTCTAAAAAGCGCGGACTGCGTACCGGCTATAACCGTCCCGATTTCCTGATCAGTAATCTGGAATTGCGCGCCGGCGTGGACGTGGTGCGCGATCAGACCGAGCAGCGTCTGGCGCTGACCAACCGCACCTGGGTGCCGCCGATGGTCTATACCAGCAAGGCGCCTTATGCGCAGCTGTCGTATGACCTGGGCGATTTCACCTTCAGTGGCGGCTTCCGCCGCGAGGATGGGGAACTGGAGGTGGACAGCTATACCACCACTTACTTCAACAACCGCGTATTCGTACAGGGCGGTTCTCTGGACTATCAGGCGAATCTGCCGAATGCCGGCGTTGTATGGCGCTTCGCACCGGGCTGGTCGACTTATGTGTCCTATGCCAAGGGCTTCAGCCTGCCGAACGTCGGTATCCCACTGCGTAATATCAAGGTGCCTGGACAGACGGTGCAAGGCATTCTGGACCTGCAGGCGGTCATCGTCGAGAACAAGGAAATCGGCGCGAACTGGAAGGGCAAGTGGGGCAGCGTGGCCGCTTCCTATTACAAATCGGATTCGGACTTTGGCGTGTCGCTGTCCATCGATCCAGTGACGGGCGACTTCATCATGCAGCGCTCGCCGGTGCAGGTGAAGGGTTTCGAGCTGTCCGGTGAATACATCGTCACGCCGTCTATCCGCCTGAACGGACTGTACTCGCGCATTCGCGGCAAATCGGCGTCGAAGGTTGGCGGCCCGCTGGACACCGAACAGGGTGTGGCCAATATCAATCCGGACAAACTGGGACTGGGCGCCAGCTGGCAGTGGTCGGATCGCGGCAACGTGCGCATCAACTCCACTACGCTGAAGGGCCGCTCGATCAACGAGGGCAAGAGCTCGGCGGAGAAGACCGGCGGCTACACGCTGTTTGACCTGACCAGCACTTATAAGACGAAGTATGGTGATCTGACTCTCGGTATCGAAAACCTGGCGGACCGCTTCTACATCATGACGTGGGCGCAGGTGCCGGGCTTCCAGAACTATTTCGCGGGCCGTGGCCGCACTTACTCGCTGACTCACAGCATCACCTTCTAAGCATTATGCGCAGCAAACTGTTTGTCCCCGGCTCGCGTCCGGAGCTGTTCGTCAAGGCACTTAACGGGCAGGCTGACGCCATATCGATTGATCTGGAAGATGCCGTGCCTGAAGGGCGCAAGGAGGAGGCGCGCCTGGCCGTGGCCGAGTTTCTGCGCTCTCCCGCAGCGCTGGAGAGCGGGACGCTGATCATCGTTCGCGTGAACGCGATTGGCTCCCCGTATTTCGAGGCCGACGTCGCGGCGGTTGCGTTGCCCGCGCTGGGCATGCTGAATTTGCCCAAGGCTGAATCGGCGGACGATGTGCAAGTCTTGTGTGCTGCGCTGGCACGGGCTGAGGCGGCAAACGGGGTGATCCGGCCGATTCGCGTACTGGCCAATATCGAGTCGGCGGCCGGTTTGCGCCGGGCTGCCGAAATCGGCGCGGCTAATTCGCGGGTGGCGGGCTTGCAGTTGGGGTTTGCTGACTTGTTCGAGTCCAACGGCATTGCGCGCCGCGATGCCGGTAATGTGCACGCGGCGATGTTCGCCTTGCGCATGGCCGCAGCGGAGGCGGGGGTGTTTGCTTACGACAGTGCGTTTCCCGATATCCGCGATGCCGATGGCTTCCGCGCGGAGGCCCAGATGTCGCGGCGTTTGGGCTTCTGGGGCAAGAGCTGTATTCATCCGTCCCAGGTGGCGCTGGCCAATGAAGTCTTCAGCGCGAGCGAGGAGGAGTTCGAGCATGCCGTGCGCGTGCTCGACGCCGCGCGCGCGGCGCAGGCATCCGGTGCGGGCGCGTTCACGGTGGACGGCAAGATGATCGACCTGCCATTCATCCGCCGCGCCGAAGCGCTCGTCGCTGCCGGCCGTCCCGCCACCCCGGCCGCGGTGGACGCCGGGTCCGGAACGGCTGCGCGGCTGCCGCTGGCGGGCATCCGTGTGCTGGATTTGAGCGCCTACATTGCCGGCCCCTACGGCTGCACGCAGCTCGCTGACATGGGCGCGGAGGTGATCAAGGTCGAGCCGCCGGTGGGCGACAATCTGCGCAAGTACCCGTCCACGCTGGAGGCCGAAAGCCGCGCCTTTCTCGGCGTGAATCGCAGCAAACACGGCATCGTGATCGACCTGAAACAGCAGGAAGGCCGCGACGTGCTGCTCAAGCTGGTCGACACCGCCGACGTCCTGGTACACAACTTCCGCCCGGGCGTGCCCGAACGCCTGGGTATCGGCTATGAGCAGCTGAGGTCACGCCGCCCGCAGCTGGTGTACTGCGCTGTCACCGGCTATGGCGAAAGCGGTCCGATGAAAGACAACGCGGGCTATGATCAGGTGCTGCAAACCTTCACCGGTATCTGCGCCATGCAAGGCCCTCAAGGCGGCGAGCCGCAGATCGTGTATGGCAGCGTGGTCGACTACTACGCCGCTGCGCTGGTCGCATCCGGCGTCAACGCCGCCCTGTTTGAACGCAGCCGCACAGGACGCGGGCAATATGTGGGCGTCTCGCTGCTGCGCAGTGCCCTGGCCATGCAATCCGCCCGTCTGATCAAGGCCGAAAGCGAACCGCTGGACATTGGCCGCGACATGCGTTCCGGCGGCATCACCGGCATCCATCCCGCGCGTGAAGGCTACATCTACCTGTCCGCCAACACGCCGCATTTCTGGGCCACCCTGTGCGAGCGCGTCGGCTTGCCCGAACTGGCCACTGACCAGCGTTACGACAGCGTCCGCAAACGCGCCGAGCACGCATCGGTACTGGTGCCGAAACTGCGCGCAGCGCTGGCCGCACGTACCGCCCGCGAATGGGAACAGGTCTTCGGCAGCGACGTGCCATGTTCCGCCGCGCGCCAGCTGGAAGAAATGTTCGATCACCCGCAAGTCCTGGCTGAGAATATGATGGCGGACATGCAGCATCCGGCAGCCGGCAGCTACAGGGGATTCACCGAGGCGGTTCGTTTCGGCGACGCGCCTGCGCCAAAGCCATTTGCCGCACCGGCGCTGGGGCAGCACTCGGACCAGATCCTGGCAGCCAACGGCTATTCGGCCGAAGAGATCGCGCGGCTGCGCGCTCTCGATGTCATTCGCTGAGGTATTCATGACCAGGCATTTCATTCATGTGGTACGCGTGCTGGCGCTGCTCGCCACGCTATGCATCGCCTCTCTCGCACCACGCCTGGCGTTGGCCGACAATCTGGCTACCGTCCGCAAGGTCGCGCTGCCGCCTTTGCCGCAGTCTGCCGCGCAGATCGCAACCGTCGAGGGCCGCCTGCTGGCGCTGACGGAGTCCGGCAGCTGGCTGCTGGACGAGGACCGCAAGGCGTGGCGCGCCACGAATTTCCGCGCTCCGCAAGCACGCACTTTCGCTGCGGGCCCGCGCTACACCTGGCTGCTGTCCGGTCCGGACGGTAGCGTCGCCAACGTGCAGCGCCTTGCATTGCAGGGGCAAGGCATCGACAGCGCACCGCTGCCGGCGCTGCCTGAGCCGCTAACGCACGCCTTCGCCGCTGTACTGGCAGACAAGTTGTATGTCGCAGGCCAGACCGCCGCCGGTGAGCCGCGCATGCTGGCACTGGATACCGTCACGCCGGGCGCAGGCTGGGAAGTGCTCCCGGCCTGGGATGGCCGCGGTGGCGACATCACTTCGCTGGTAGCACAGAACTCCACGGTATTGCTGACCGTGCGCGGCGCGGAAGGACAGAGCGACCGCCTGCTGCGCTGGACTGCCCGCAACGGCTGGTCGGAAGCGAAGCCCGTTGGCGGCCGCGTACTGCCAGGCGCGGTGCGCGCCACGGGCCAAGCCCATGTCCTGTATCTGGCCGAGCCGCTCGGTGCAAGCCAGGGCGCAGCGTATGGCCACACGCAGCTGCACACTTATCACACGATTACCGGCTCCTGGGCCGTAGCGCCGCTGTCTGAAGCCGAATCCGCCCAAGGCGCCGAATTTGGAGCAGGCTGGGGCAACGGCGTACTGCGCGCCTACGTCGACGCCGGCGGCCGCCAGCAGCTCGCATACACCGAAATCGTCAGCGGCAAGCGCCTGCTGAAAACCTTCGACTGGATCGTCATCGTGGTCTACCTCGCCGGCATGCTGGGCATCGGCTGGTATTGCTATATGCGCGAGAAGCGCAACTCCACATCGGACTTCTTCGTTGGTGGCCGCAGCATTCCGTTCTGGGCAGCGGGCATCAGCCTGTATGCTGCCAACACCAGCTCCATCAGCTACATCGCCATTCCAGCCAAGGCGTTCGAGACCAATTGGCAGTACATGACCAATAATCTGGTAGCCGTGGTGGCGCTGACGTTCGTTGCTGTCGCCATCGTGCCGCTGCTGCGCCGATTGAACCTGATGTCGGTGTTCCAGTACCTCGAAATCCGCTTCCATCCGGCGATCCGCATGATCGCAAGCCTGATCTGCATCCTGGTGCAGATCGGCAGCCGCATGAGCGTGATTCTGCTGCTGCCGTCGCTGGCCATCGCCACGATTACCGGTATCGACGTCACCTGGAGCATCATCCTGATGGGCGGCTTTACGATCGTGTACACGGCGATGGGCGGCATGAAGGCCGTGGTGTGGACCGACTTCGTGCAGCTATTCGTGAAGATGGGCGGCGCCCTGTTCGCGATTGGCTTCATCCTGTGGAAGCTGGATGGCGGCGTGATGGAGTTCGTTCACGTCGCGGCAGCGGAAAGCAAGACGAAGCTGTTCGACTTCAGCTGGGACCTGACCCAGCCGACCGTGTGGGGCTTCATCTTCCTTGTGGTGTTCGACGTGGTGCTGACCTTCCCCAAAGACCAGGTGCTGATGCAGCGCGTGCTGTCGACCAAGTCCGCCAAGGAAGCAACGCGCTCGATCTGGACCTTCGCGGCGATCTCCATCCCCGGTGGCTTCATCTTCTACACCATCGGCACCGCACTGTACACCTACTACAAGAGCCACCCCGAGCGTATGAATCCACTGCTCAATGTGGACGCCACGTTCCCCTTGTTCATTGCGGCCGAACTGCCGACAGGTGTCACCGGTCTGATCATCGCGGGCATCCTGGCGGCGGCAATGGCTACGCTGTCCGGCATCATGAACAGCGTCGCGACACTGGCCTCGGTGGACTTCTATGAAAAGCTGGTGAAGAACCCGACACCGAAAAAGAGCGTGCTGTTTGCGGAAATCGCCACCGTGGCGACGGGCCTGATCGGCATTGCCGCCGCGCTGATTCTGTCGCGCTTCAATGCGCACTCGCTGTTCGACGTATCGATCGAACTGGCGGGACTGCTGAGCGGCGGTTTCGCAGGCGCCTACACGCTGGGCATGTTCACGCGCCGCGCCAACTGGCAGGGCGTAGCGATCGGCATTCTGTGCAGTTCGATCCTGACCACCATCTGCTGGACGATGAAGCTTGTCCACCCGTACTTCTACCTGCCGATTTCGATCATGCTGTGCATCGTCTTCGGCTACCTGGCCAGCTATCTGTTCCCTGCGCCGGACCAGTCGCTGGCCGGCCTCACCATCTACGCAGACACCCCATCGAGAACCGAGGAAGATCATGACCGGCAAACGTCCACCCACTTATGACACCCGCACCGTGCCGGCGAAAGAGCCGAAGCACTGGGACACGCCGCTGCCGCACACCTTGCCGGCCCATCTGCCCACGCCGGGCAAGTCGCCGGATTGGCCTTACATCAATATCGGCAAGTGGAGGATCGACGTCAACAACTATGCCGACAGCTGGCGCAAGGAACTGACGATCTGGCGCCACGAACACAAGATCCGCGCGGGCTATGACGGCTCGCGCTACGACCGCCCGGAGCTGGCCTGGTCGCAGCGCAATTTCGTGCACACGCAGATGATGGTGGAGGACCGTTACTTCTACGATCCAGTCAAAGGTGAGTACACGGTGGACCGTTATCTGGACGATCTGGAAAAGCGCTTCGGCGGCATCGACAGTGTGCTGATCTGGTACGTCTATCCGAACATCGGCATCGACAACCGTAACCAGACCATGCTGGCCAGCGATATGCCGGGCGGCCTGGATGGACTGAAAAAGGCGGTGCAGGCTTTCCAGAAGCGCGGCGTGCGCGTGTTCCTGCCGACTATGCCGTGGGATAACGGCACCAGGCCGGAAGGCATGGAAGACTGGGACGCGGTGACCGGACTCGCGGTGCAACTGGGCGCCGACGGCGTGAACGGCGACACCTACAATGGTGTGCCGCGTGTGTATGCCGATGTGTCGGACAAAGCCAATCGCCCCATGATTTTCCAGCCCGAAGGCTCGCTGACCGCGGACGAAGCGCTGCAATGGAATCAGCAAACCTGGGGCAAGGCGTCGACGGACACCATACCTGCCGTGAGCAAGGTGAAGTGGCTGGAGTCGCGCCACATGGTCAATCTGGAAAACCGCTGGTGCCGCGACCGCACCGACGATTTCCAGTACATGTTCTTCAACGGCGTGGGCTATACGGCCTGGGAAAACGTGTGGGGTATCTGGAACAAGTTTACGGACCGCGATGGTGAAGCGCTGCGCCGTATCGCCACCATCTACCGCCAGTTCCCGGAGCAGCTGGTCAGCCCAGGCTGGGAACCGTATGCGATGGCGCTGCAGCAGAACGTGTTCGCCAGCCGCTTCCCGGCCGATGGCGTCACGCTGTGGACGATTGTGAACCGCAATGAATACGAAGTGAACGGCGAGCAGCTGGTGGTGCCGCATACCGAGGGCCGCAGCTATTACGACGCCTGGAATGGCGTGCCGCTCACGCCGCGCCTGCAGGGGCTGGGCGAAGGCGCGACCGCGACCTTTGATCTGACGCTGGAAACCAAGGGTTTCGGCGCCATCGTCGGTGTGGATGCCGGTGTCAGCGTGGCGGGCATGGATGATTTCCTGCACAAGATGTCGGACATGGCGAGCGCACCGCTGCGCAGCTTCTCCGGTTCCTGGAAGCCGCTGCCGCAGAAGATGATCGATATTGCGCCGACTGCCACCGCAGGCGAAGCGCCGGAAGGCATGGTGGCCATCCCCGCTGGCGATTTCGACTTCGTGGTGACCGGCATTGAAGTTGAGGGCTATACCTGGGCCAGCATGGACTTCCAGTATCCGTGGGAGAGCATCGGCCGCCGCGCGCACCGCCGCCGCATGGCGATGAAGCCGTTCTACATCGATAAGTACAACGTCACCAATGCCCAATTCAAGAAGTTCCTGGACGCCAGCGGCTACGCGCCGCGCGATGCCCACAACTTCCTGAAGGACTGGGACAACGGCGCGCCACGCAAGGGCTGGGAAAACAAGCCAGTGACCTGGGTCAGCCTGGAGGATGCGCGTGCCTATGCCGCCTGGGCCGGCAAGCGTTTGCCGCATGAATGGGAGTGGCAGTACGCGGCGCAAGGCACCGACGGCCGCCTTTACCCGTGGGGCGATCAATGGAACGGCAACGTGGTGCCGCAGCAGAACACCGGCCGCGAATTGCTGCCGCCGGATGATGTCGATGCGCACCCTGAAGGCGCCAGCCCGTTCGGCGTGATGGATCTGGTGGGCAATGTGTGGCAATGGACCAGCGAATTCGAGGACGAGCACACGCGCGCGGCGGCGCTGCGCGGCGGCAGTTCGTATATTCCGCAAAGCTCGCACTGGTACTTCCCGCAGGCGCATCGGCTGGACCAGCATGGCAAATACCTGCTGATGGCGCCGTCGAAAGACCGCTCCGGCATGCTGGGCTTCCGCTGCGTGGTGGATGCGGCCTGATATGGAAGCGATTGTCCGTTTTCCATCGCCAGCGCAAGTCCAGCTGCAAGGCTTGCTGGGCGACGCGCTGCAGGCCAACCTGAATGGCCGCCTGTCGCATTTCATCGAGGATGAACATAGTCCGGCCATCGCGCTTTTTGGCGCAGAGCACAAGTGCTGCAATCACGAAGGCGACTGGTATGGCGAGCATGCGGGAAAATGGCTGTATGCGGCAGCGCGCGCGGCCAGCCGAAGCGCCGGGCATCCGCTCGCATCGCATGTGCTGCGGGTGGCGGACTTTCTGGTGGCGCAGCAGGAGGAGGACGGCTATCTGGGTAATTACGCGCCGGAGCGCCGCTTCATGCACAAGCAGCCGCGCGGACCGCGCACCTGGGATGGGGCACCCGGCCAGCGTACCTGGGATATCTGGACGCACAGCTATCTGATCATCGGTCTGCTGGAAGTGCACAAATACTTCCCTGAGCCGCGTTATCTGAATGCCGCGCGCTTCATCGGCGACTTGTGCCTGCAAGCGCTGACGCAAGGTGGCGTCGATATCACGGAGCTGGGCAATCATCACGGCATGTCCGCCACCATCCTGCTCGATCCTGCGGTGGAGCTGTATCTACGCACTGGCGAGGCGCGCTATCTTCAGCTGGCGGAATTGATCGTGCAGCAGGCGGACGCGCGCCCCGAACTGAATCTGCTGACGCAGGCATTGAAGGGCGCCGACGCGGCGGAAATCGCCACCGGCAAGGCCTATCAGCTGTGCTGGAATATGGTCGGCCTGGCCAAGCTGCACCGGGCCACCGGCAAGCCGGCATATCTCGACGCCGTGCGCAAGGTCTGGCATAGCGTTCACGAATATCATCTGAGCCTGGGCGGCGGACCCTGGGGCGGTATCGCGCATCGTTCGCGCGAAGTGTTCAATCATCATGGCGCCTTCTCGCCATACGGCTATATCGAAACCTGCTCCACGCTGGCGTGGATGCAGATGAACCGCGAACTGCTGGCGATCACGGGCGAGGCGCAATACGCAGAGGAGATTGAGCGCTCGGCCTACAACGATCTGCTGGGCGCGCAAGCGCCAAACGGCGAGGACTGGTGTTACTACATTTTCCCGAACGGACGGCGTGTCTACACGACGTACTGGCGCTGCTGCAAATCGAGCGGCGCCATGGCGCTGGAGGAGCTGCCCGGCGTGACGTATGCCTTGCGCGGCGCTGACGAAATCGCAATCAATATTTATGGGCCGGGCGAGGCCACGCTGGCGACTGCCGCTGCCGGCAATGTGCGGCTGGTCCAGCACACGGCGTATCCTGCGGACGGCGCTGTGCGCATCAGCGTCCAGCCAGAACGCGCGGGGCGCTTTGCGCTTGCGCTGCGCATTCCTTCTTGGGCGGACGGCGCATCGGTGCGCGTGAATGGCGCAGACGGCGAGGCATGGATGGGCGCGAACGCCGCCGGGGCAGAAGCCGGCGGCTACCTTTGCCTGGAGCGCGAGTGGCGCGCTGGTGATGTGGTCGAATTGTCGCTGCCGATGGTGCCAACCCTGCATCGCAAGCTAAGCCAGAACACGCAGGAGTCGCGCGCTCCGGACGGTTCGCCCGTCGCGCAGCAGGTCATGCGCTACGAGTACGCGGCCATCACGCGCGGCCCGCTGGTGTTTGCCACGGGGCTGATCGACGGCTTCAAGATGGAGGAAACGGTGATTCTGGCCGACGGTCCGCTGCTGGAGATGGCGCCCGAAGCACTGCCCGAAGGCGCGAATGGTCCGGCCATCCGCCTGAAGCTGGCGTCGCGGCCGGACCTGGTGTTCGTGCCTTACTACGAGGCCGGCGGCAGGCAGGACGGCGCCTGGCGCCTCACCTGGCTGCAGCTCGCGCCGCCCTTAGGGCCTGGTCATTGACCACTGCTGGTTGCTGCCGCCGTTGGACGGGTACTGGATGATCTGCGCATTTTCCGCCGTGCTCTTGTTTTGCACGTCGAGCACGTAGCCGCTTAGCAGGTTCTTCACGTTGTAGTAGCCGGTGGCGGGGCTGGTGAAGCTCCAGTGCTGGCCATTGCCGGCCCAGTAGGACCATTGCGCGATATTGGTGCCGGCGGTAGTGGAGTTGTCGTAGTTATCCAGGCTGAGCAGGCTGTTTGCGTTGATCACGCTGTACTGGCCGTCGCCGTGACCGATCACATACCAGTATTGGTTCTTTGCGCCACTGTAGGTCTGCTGCTGGACCCAGGCGCCGTTCGTGGTCGATGCGCCTGCCACCGCAAGCGCCTTGCCGCTCAGGCGCGATTTGAAGACCCACGGACCGTCGCTGACGCCGCCGCAGCTGTCGAAAGCGCTGAAGCTGCGGGTGAGGGTGGGCCAGCCGCCGCTGTACGTCATCTTCAGGATGTCCAGCTTGGGATTGCCATTGTCGTTCAGATCGTAATAGTGAATGGACACCCAGTTGCAGCCATCCTGCTTCAGGTCGGCGATGTGGCCGGGGCCTTTATAGCGGCCGTCGACATTGGGCAAGGCGGTGCGGGTGCCGGAATAGGGGCCGCTGATGGTCGTGGCGCGCTGCACTTCGACGTAATAGGTAGAGTCCACGCCTTTGCAGCAGGCGCCGCGGTTCACCCACAGATAGTAATAGCCGCCATCGCGCGTGATATAGGGCGCCTCCATGTCCTTGCCGCCGCCACCGAGGATGGTGCTGACGCTGGATGCCAGCTTGCCCGTGCTCTGGTTGATCTCCGCGATGCCGATGCCGCCGAAGAAGGAACCGTACGTCATATAGACCTTGCCATCATGGTCGCGGTACAGCGCGGGGTCGATGGCATTGATTTCGCTGCTGCCGCCGAAGGATTCGACCACGATGCCCAGGTCCGTCCACTGCGGGTTCTTCAGCGAGGGCGAGCGCGCCACGCCGATGGCGGAGCTCGACGTGCCGAAGGTCGAAACGGAGTAATAGAGGTAGTAGTTGCCGTTCATATGGATCACGTCCGGCGCCCAGAACGAACCACTGAAGTTGGGGATCTTGTTGGCGATCCAGCTGGGGTAGGTGGTGAACACCGGCGCGGGTCCGGCTGCCCAGGTGATCATGTCTTTTGAGGTCGAGTACCAGATGCCGGTGCCGGTGGTGAAATTGAAATAAGTGTCGCCGTCCTTGGTGATGGTGCCGGGATCGTGGGCGTTCTGCACGCCGCTGAGGGTGATCGCTTGCGCGGTAAGGGCGAGCGCAGCCAGGCAGAGGGCTGCCAATAATCTTTTCATAAGGTCTCCTGATCGTTATAAGTATGGACAGCCGAAGCTGTCCGCACAGATTAGGAGTTACTCACCCGCACTGCTAATGAGTTTTTACGCAAGCTTGATACCTTTTTCGGTATGCGCCCGTGAGCCGCGCCATCTGGGCTTGCGCCATACGCCGGCCAGCAGCAGCCCGGCGCACAGCATGGTCCACGTCGCCGGCTCGGGCACCGGTGGCGCCACCGCCTGGGTGAACAGGATGAGGTCCCAGGTCATCGGCAGCGGCGTGTCGCCGGGATTCTGGATGCTCATGCTGAAGCTATCGTTGAAGCCATCCGGCGACATGGCCATGGTTGTCCAATGCGAGTAGTCGACGTCGCAGGCGGTGGGAATGGTGGCGTGCAGGCAAGTGCTGAAAATGCCGTCGGCGCGCGCCAGGGAGCCGCCATGATTCTCGAACGTGAGCCGGGCGCGGCCGGTGATGGTCAGGCCGCTTTGCGGTGCCAGCACGATCCGGGGAAAGCTCCAGATGCGGCTATAGCCCTGTCGCCAGGCGCCATCGTCATCGGCAACGCTGGCGTGCACGCTGGCCGAACCCAGCGCCGGGTTCAGTATGGCATTCACCAGCGAATCGCCGTGCGTGACCGAGGCGGCCATCGCGTCCCGGGTGCCGGGCGATTGCTGGCGGTCGTCCACACTGGGACTGCCGGCGGCAGTCTGAAGCGCGGCCTCCAGATCGGTTTTGCCAGGCGTCAGCGTGAAAGAGGGATGGGCGCCGGGTTGCAGTGCCCACACCTGAAAGGCGAACTGGTCCGCAGTCACCGTGACATTAACCGGGCCAGCGTGGGCGACGGAAATGCCCAGCGTAAGCAGCAACAGCATTTGGGACAGCAGTTTCATGGCATGCCCCTTGGCTCAAGCGCGTCGGCGCTGCGTTCCCACCAGCAGCAGGCCGGCGCCCAGCATGGCCCAGGTGGCGGGTTCCGGTACCGGCGCCAGGGCGTAACCGGTTTCGATATAGGACGAGACGCGCCAGTTCAGCAGCAGCGTGCGGTCGCTATTATTGGTGAGCGTTTGCGAGAAGGTACCGCTGCGGCTGAGTGAACGCTCGCCGAAGCTGAAGCCGGTGTAGCCCGGCAGGCAGTCGTAGCCCTCGTACAGGCAGGCTTGCAGCAGGAAGCTGCCACTGCGGTCGGGCAGATCGCCTTCGCTTTCATAGTCAAATAACCAATTGCCGCTGAAAATATTGACGCTGTAGGGCGCAATGCGTACCTGGCCGCGGCTGTTCATATTGGCGTAGCTGTAGTTCCAGGGCGCGTCGATGCTATCGATACTGTTTACCAGCGAACCGTCGCCCAGCTTGCCGGTCACGGCGCCGCCGGCGACGGAGCTGAGGCCGGCCACGGCTGCCGCCGTCGGCCGCCAGGAGCCGGCGGTATCCATCTCGAACAACGAGGTCTCGCGGTTGAGCGTGTCGGCGATGGTTCCATAAACCGCATCACCGCCAGGGTAGAGCTGATAGCCGAGGGCGGCGCTGTCCGTCAGCGACCAGGACTGGATATTCAGTCCGCTCAGGACCAGGGAAGTGCTCAGCCGGTCGGCCAGGGCCGGTTGCGCCGCAAAAACGCCATACAGGATCAGCGCCGGCGTGAGGCGCGTAAGTTTCATTGCCATGATGATTTCCCCGTAGTTGCTTGCTTATTAAAAGTAGCACTTTTGCAAGTGTGTCGGGAAGTGTAGGCGGACTTAACAATATGCTGCGCACATTTGACATACCCCGTACAAACCTGTTGCGTCAAGGGGCAAATCGAAGTACACTAGCCGGCTTCGGTATGGGTTCGTCTTTTTTATGGCCCGTATCTTTTTTTGTAGTTCAACTTAGTCCTGCCCAATCGTAGGTGGGAATGGAGAAAAAATGAGCCTTGGCCTCCTCGGTCGCAAGGTTGGTATGATGCGCATCTTCACGGATGATGGGGACTCGATCCCTGTGACCGTGCTGGACGTATCGAACAACCGTGTTGCGCAAATCAAAACTCCTGAAGTGGATGGTTATTCCGCTGTTCAGGTTGTCTTCGGTCAGCGTCGCGCATCCCGCGTGACTAAAGCTGCTGCCGGTCACTACGCTAAAGCTGGTGTTGAAGCTGGTTCCTTCATCAAGGAATTCCGCGTTGACGCTGCTAAAGCATCCGAACTGAAAGCCGGCGACGCTGTTGCCGTGTCCCTGTTCGAAGTCGGTCAAAAGATCGACGTACAAGGTGTTTCGATTGGTAAGGGCTACGCCGGTACCATCAAGCGCTACAACTTCTCGTCTGGCCGTGCTACCCACGGTAACTCCCGTTCGCACAACGTACCAGGTTCCATCGGTATGGCGCAGGACCCAGGCCGAGTGTTCCCAGGTAAGCGCATGACCGGTCACATGGGCGACGTTACCGTCACCACCCAGAATCTGGAAATCGCTCGTATCGACGCTGACCGCCAGCTGCTGCTGGTGAAAGGTGCAGTACCAGGCGCGAAAAACGGCCAGGTTGTTGTGTCGCCAGCTGTTAAAGTTAAAGCAAAGAAGGGAGCTTAATCGATGGAACTCAAGCTCTTGAACGCGCAAGGTCAAGCCTCCTCGAACGTAGCCGCCGCTGACACCGTCTTCGGCCGTGACTACAACGAAGCGCTGATCCACCAGGTTGTTGTTGCCTACGCTGCCAACGCACGTAGCGGTAACCGCAAGCAAAAAGACCGTGAAGAAGTCCACCACACGACCAAGAAGCCATGGCGCCAAAAAGGTACCGGCCGTGCTCGTGCTGGTATGTCCTCCTCGCCTCTGTGGCGCGGCGGTGGTCGCATCTTCCCGAACTCGCCTGACGAGAACTTCACCCACAAAGTGAACAAGAAGATGTATCGCGCCGGCCTGTGCTCGATCCTGTCCCAGCTGGCTCGCGAAGAGCGTCTGGTCGTGATCGAAGAACTGGCGATCGACGCTCCTAAGACCAAGCTGCTGTCGCAAAAGCTGACCGGCATGGGTCTGGAATCCGTTCTGATCATCACCGACACCATCCAGGAAAACCTGGAGCTGGCTTCCCGTAACCTGCCGAACGTGCTGGTTGTTGAGCCACGTCACGCAGATCCAATGTCGCTGGTCTTCTATAAGAAGGTCCTGGTTACCAAAGCGGCACTGGCACAGATTGAGGAGATGCTGGCATGAGCGCAGTCATCAAACACAGCGAAGAGCGCCTGATGAAGGTGCTGCTGGCGCCGGTCATTTCCGAGAAGGCCACCATGGTCGCGGAAAAGAACGAGCAGATCGTGTTCCTGGTTACCAAGGATGCGACCAAGCCAGAAATCAAGGCCGCCGTTGAACTGTTGTTCAAGGTCCAAGTGGAATCGGTGCAGACCGTCAACCGCGAAGGTAAGGTCAAGCGTTCCGGCCGTTTCATCGGTCGCCGCAACCACACCAAGCGTGCTTTCGTGTGCCTGAAGCCCGGCCAGGAAATCAATTTCACCGAGGAGGCTAAATAATGGCACTCGTTAAGATGAAGCCAACCTCCCCAGGCCGTCGCGGCATGGTGAAGGTTGTGAACGCCGACCTGTTCAAGGGTCGTCCGTTCGCTGCCCTGCTGGAAAAGAAGTCCAAGACGGCTGGCCGTAACAACAACGGTCACATCACCACCCGTCACATCGGCGGTGGTCACAAGCACCACTACCGTCTGGTGGACTTCAAGCGCAACAAGGATGGCATCCCTGCGAAAGTGGAACGTATCGAATACGATCCGAACCGCACCGCGCACATCGCCCTGCTGTGCTACGCCGACGGCGAGCGCAAGTACATCATCGCCCCGAAAGGCGTTGCTGTCGGCGACACCCTGCTGAACGGTTCGGAAGCGCCGATCAAGCCGGGCAACTGCCTGCCAATCCGCAACATCCCGGTGGGTACCAATATCCACTGCGTGGAAATGCTGCCTGGCAAAGGTGCTCAGATGGCCCGTACCGCTGGCGCCGTTGTGGTGCTGATGGCACGTGAAGGTACTTACGCTCAGGTGCGTCTGCGCTCCGGCGAAGTGCGCCGCGTGCACATCGAGTGCCGCGCAACCATCGGTGAAGTCGGCAATGCCGAACACAGCCTGCGTAAGATCGGTAAAGCTGGTGCCATGCGCTGGCGCGGTGTTCGCCCAACCGTTCGCGGTGTGGTGATGAACCCGATCGACCACCCGCACGGTGGTGGTGAAGGCCGTACCGCAGCTGGTCGTCATCCAGTGTCGCCATGGGGTCAACAGACCAAGGGTAAGAAGACTCGCTCCAACAAGCGTACTTCTTCGATGATCGTCTCGCGCCGCGGCAAGAAATAAGGATAAACCATGACTCGTTCATTGAAAAAAGGGCCGTTCTGCGACGCCCATCTGGTGAAAAAAGTCGAAGCCGCGCAAGCGACCAAAGACAAAAAGCCAATCAAAACCTGGTCCCGTCGCTCGACGATCATGCCTGACTTCATCGGTCTGACCATTGCCGTGCACAACGGCAAGGTGCACGTGCCTGTGTACGTTTCCGAGAACATGGTTGGTCACAAGCTCGGCGAATTCGCGCTGACCCGTACCTTCAAGGGCCACGCTGCTGACAAAAAGGCTAAGAAATAATGGAAACCAAAGCTATCCTCAAAGGCGTGCGCCTGTCGGATCAAAAAGGCCGCCTGATCGCGGACCTGATCCGTGGCAAGAAGGTTGACGCTGCGCTGAACATCCTGACGTTCAGCCCAAAAAAGGGCGCGTTCATCATGAAGAAAGTGCTGGAGTCCGCTATTGCGAACGCCGAGCACAACGACGGTGCCGACATCGACGAACTGTTCGTGAAAACGATCTACGTTGAAAAGGGCCCGATCCTGAAGCGTTTCACCGCTCGCGCAAAAGGCCGTGGTGACCGTATTTCCAAACAATCCTGTCACATCTACGTGACTGTCGGTAACTAAGGAGCTGCGATGGGTCAGAAAATTCATCCAACCGGTTTCCGTCTGGCGGTCACCCGTAACTGGGCTTCGCGCTGGTACGCAACCAACGGTAACTTCGCTTCGATGCTGAACGAAGACCTGAAGGCACGTGCTTTCCTGAAGAAGAAGCTGAAAAACGCTTCCGTGGGCCGTATCGTGATCGAACGTCCTGCCAAGAACGCACGCTTCACCATTTACAGCTCGCGTCCGGGCGTTGTGATCGGCAAGAAGGGCGAAGACATCGAAGTGCTGAAGTCTTCCCTGTCGAAGATCATGGGCGTGCCTGTGCACGTGAACATCGAAGAAATCCGCAAGCCGGAAATCGATTCGCAACTGATCGCCGATTCGATCTCGCAGCAGCTGGAAAAGCGTATTATGTTCCGCCGCGCCATGAAGCGCGCGATGCAGAACGCAATGCGTCTGGGCGCCCTGGGCATCAAGATCATGTCCTCCGGCCGTCTGAACGGCATCGAGATCGCCCGTACCGAATGGTATCGCGAAGGCCGCGTGCCTCTGCATACCCTGAAGGCGGACATCGACTACGGTACCTCCGAAGCATCGACCACCTACGGCATCATCGGTGTCAAGGTTTGGGTCTACAAGGGTGACCGCTCCGCTACCGGCGAAGCACCAGTCATCGAGACGCCAGCCGACGAGAAGAAGCCACGTGGTCCGCGTCGCGAAGATGGCAAGCCAGCTGGCCGTGGCCGTCCAGGTGCTAAACCAGCAACCGCACCAGCCGGTCGCCGCGCTGCCAAGCCGGCTGCAGCTGACAAAGCAGGAGAATAAGCATGCTGCAACCTAGCCGCAGGAAATATCGTAAAGAGCAGAAAGGCCGTAACACCGGCATTTCGCACACCACCGGCACCAATGTGTCGTTCGGCGAGTTCGGCCTGAAGGCCGTGGCACGCGGCCGTATCACCGCGCGCCAGATCGAGTCCGCACGTCGTGCGATGACCCGTCACATCAAGCGTGGTGGCCGTATCTGGATTCGCGTTTTCCCAGACAAGCCAATCTCCAACAAGCCTGCCGAAGTCCGTATGGGTAACGGTAAAGGTAACCCGGAGTACTACGTTGCCGAAATTCGTCCAGGCAAAGTCCTGTACGAAATGGATGGCGTTGCTGAAGAGCTGGCACGCGAAGCGTTCCGCCTGGCTGCTGCCAAACTGCCGCTGGCTACCACCTTCGTGGTGCGCCAGGTAGGCCAATAATCGGAGAGAAATATGAAAGCAACTGAACTCCGCGGCAAAGACCAGGCAGCTCTGCAGAAAGAGCTGAATGATCTGCTGAAGGCCCAGTTTGGCCTGCGTATGCAAGCCGCTACGCAGCAGCTGGCGAACACTTCGCAGCTCAAGAAGGTACGCCGCGACATCGCACGCGTGAAAACGGTAATGAACTCGAAGGAAGCAAAATGACTGATCAAGTAAAGCTGAAGCGCACGCTGATCGGTAAAGTTGTGTCCGACAAGATGGACAAGACCGTTACCGTTCTGATCGAGCGTCACGTGAAGCACCCTCTGTACGGCAAGATCATCGTCCGTAGCGCCAAGTACCACGCGCACGACGAAGCCAACTCGGCCAAGACCGGTGATACGGTTGAAATCCAGGAAGGCCGCCCGATCTCCAAAACGAAGGCGTGGACGGTGACCCGAGTAGTGCAAGTCGCACAAATCGTCTAAGAAGTCTGGGGCCGGAACCGTGAGGTTTCGGCCACAAGCCAATTAGTTCTTGCAGGCCCGCAGGTTTTATGTAATACTTGCGGGCTTCGTTCATGTATCCGCCGCAAAGTGTCTCTCCACAGGCGCGGTATGCGGTCAGTTACGTGTTTGAAGATCAAGCACCCAAGCAATGGGCATCGTGCCCATTGGCGGGACCAAGACTGACCGATGTCCGCATTGTGTGGATTCTTCGGCTTAAGTTGGGAAAGAGAATACTATGATTCAAACTGAGAGCCGGCTCGAAGTAGCCGACAACACCGGTGCCAAGGAAGTCATGTGCATCAAGGTGTTGGGCGGTTCCAAGCGCCGTTACGCTGGCATTGGCGACGTGATCAAAGTCACCGTTAAGGTGGCTCAGCCTCGCGGCCGTGTCAAAAAAGGTGAAATTTATAACGCCGTGGTAGTGCGCACCGCTAAGGGTGTGCGTCGCCAGGACGGTTCCCTGGTGAAGTTTGACGGCAATGCTGCTGTCCTGCTGAACAACAAACTGGAACCGATCGGTACCCGTATCTTTGGCCCAGTGACGCGTGAACTGCGCACTGAGAAGTTCATGAAGATCGTGTCCCTGGCACCGGAAGTCCTGTAAGGAGTCAGACAATGGATAAGATTCGCAAAAACGACGAAGTCATCGTCCTGACTGGTAAGGACAAGGGCAAGCGCGGCGTGGTAACCCAGCGTGTAGACGCTGAGCACGTTGTGGTAGAAGGCGTTAACGTGGCCAAGAAGGCCGTTAAGCCAAACCCGATGACTGGTGTTCAAGGTGGCATCGTTGACAAGACCATGCCAATCCACGTGTCCAACGTTGCGCTGTTCAACGCTGCGACCGGCAAGGCAGATCGCGTAGGCTTCAAGGAAGTGGACGGTAAAAAAGTCCGCGTCTTCAAGTCTTCCGGCGAAGTAGTGAAGGGGTAATAAGAAATGGCCCGTCTGCAACAACTGTATAAAGACAAAGTCGTCGCCGAGCTGACCGAAAAATTCGGTTACAAGTCGGTGATGGAAGTGCCGCGTCTGACCAAGATCACCCTGAACATGGGTCTGTCGGAAGCCGTGGCTGACAAGAAGATTATCGAGCACGCTGTTGGCGACCTGACCAAGATCGCCGGCCAGAAGCCAGTCGTGACCAAGGCCCGTAAGGCAATCGCAGGTTTCAAGATCCGCGAAGGCTACCCGATCGGTACCATGGTGACCCTGCGCGGCGCCCGCATGTATGAATTCCTGGACCGTTTCATCACCGTGGCCCTGCCGCGCGTGCGTGACTTCCGTGGCGTGTCCGGCAAGTCCTTCGACGGCCGTGGCAACTACAACATCGGTGTGAAAGAGCAGATCATCTTCCCGGAAATCGAGTACGACAAGATCGACGCACTGCGTGGTATGAACATCTCGATCACCACCACCGCGAAGACCGACGACGAAGCGAAAGCTCTGCTCGCCGCCTTTAAATTCCCGTTCAGGAACTAAACGATCATGGCAAAACTCGCACTGATTAACCGTGAACAGAAGCGTGCTGACCTGGTAGCCAAGTTTGCTGCCAAGCGCGCCGCTCTGAAGGCCATCATTGATGACCAGACCAAGTCGGAAGAAGAGCGCTACGAAGCCCGCCTGAAACTGCAGGCGCTGCCACGTAACTCGGCACCGACCCGTCAGCGTAACCGCTGCCAGGTAACCGGCCGTCCACGTGGTACCTTCCGTAAATTCGGCCTGGGTCGTATCAAGCTCCGTGAATTCGCCATGCGTGGTGAGATCCCGGGTATGACCAAAGCCAGCTGGTAATAGGAGAATAAGCAATGAGTATGAGCGATCCTATCGCCGATATGCTGACCCGCATTCGCAACGCCCAGGGCGTGCAGAAGACCACCGTGGCAATGCCATCGTCGAAAGTCAAAGTAGCTATCGCCTCCGTCCTGAAGGACGAGGGTTACATCGAAGACTTCGCCGTGAGCACCGCGGAAGGCAAAGCGGAACTGAAGATCGGTTTGAAATATTATGTAGGCCGTCCTGTGATCGAGCGTCTGGAGCGTGTGTCGCGTCCAGGCCTGCGTATCTACAAGGGCAAGGATGAAATCCCGACCGTGATGAACGGCCTGGGCGTGGCGATTGTGTCGACCCCGAAAGGTGTCATGACCGACCGCAAAGCGCGCGCTACCGGCGTCGGTGGCGAAGTCATCTGCTTCGTGGCTTAAGGAGTAACACAATGTCTCGTGTAGCTAAAATGCCGATCGTTGTGCCTGCTGGCGCCGAAGTCGCCATCTCCGCGCAAGCGATCACCGTCAAGGGCCCGCTGGGCACCCTGACCCAGAGCCTGAACGGCCTGGTTAAAGTTGAAAACAATGCTGGCACCCTGACCTTCGACGTGGTCAACGACAGCCGTGAATCGAACGCCATGTCCGGCACCCTGCGTGCCCTGGTGAACAACATGGTTACCGGTGTGACCAAGGGCTTCGAGAAGAAGCTGTCCCTGGTGGGCGTGGGCTACAAGGCCCAGGCGCAAGGCGACAAGCTGAATCTGTCCCTGGGCTTCTCGCACCCAGTCGTACACGACATGCCTGCCGGCATCAAGGTGGCAACCCCGACCCCAACCGAAATCGTGATCACCGGTGTTGATCGCCAGAAGGTTGGCCAAGTGGCTGCTGAAGTTCGTGCTTACCGCTCCCCTGAGCCTTACAAGGGCAAGGGTGTCCGCTATGTGGACGAAGTGGTTAAGCTCAAAGAAACCAAGAAGAAGTAATTAGGGGCTGACGATGGACAAAAAAGAATCTCGTCTGCGCCGCGGACGTCAAACTCGCATCAAGATCGCGCAACTGAAAGTGAACCGCCTGTCGGTGCACCGCACCAACCTGCACATTTACGCGAACCTGATCAGCCCGGACGCCAAAGTTCTGGTTTCGGCCTCGACCGTGGAAGCGGAAGTGCGCGCCGAGCTGGCTGGCAAGTCTGGCAAGGGTGGCAACGCCGCCGCTGCCGCACTGGTTGGCAAGCGCGTCGCAGAAAAAGCACTGAAAGCGGGCATCACCGAAGTCGCCTTCGACCGCTCCGGTTTCCGTTACCACGGCCGCATCAAGGCGCTGGCGGAAGCCGCGCGTGAAGCTGGCCTGAAGTTCTAAGGGTACGATCATGGCAAAAATGCAAGCAAAAATGGCATCCGATAAGCCGGATGATGGCATGCGCGAAAAAATGATCGCGATCAACCGCGTGACCAAAGTGGTCAAGGGTGGTCGCATCATGGGCTTCGCCGCGCTGACCGTGGTAGGTGACGGCGATGGCCGCATCGGCATGGGCAAGGGCAAGTCGAAGGAAGTACCGGTCGGTGTGCAGAAGGCAATGGAAGAAGCCCGCCGCAACCTGATCAAGGTGCCTCTGAAGAACGGTACCCTGCAGCACACCGTTACCGGCCGTCACGGCGCCTCGCGCGTCATGATGTCCCCGGCCAAGCCTGGTACTGGCGTGATCGCTGGTGGCGCCATGCGCGCTATCTTCGAGGTGATGGGCGTGACCGACGTGGTGGCGAAATCCACCGGTTCGAACAACCCGTACAACCTGGTGCGCGCCACCCTGGACGGCCTGTCGAAAATGAGCACTCCAGCCGAAATCGCCGCCAAGCGCGGTAAGTCGGTTGAAGACATCCTGGCTTAAGGGGAACTTCATGAGCACTATTAAAGTAAAACTGGTGAAGGGCCTGATCGGCACCCGTCAGGACCACCGTGCCACCGTGCGCGGCCTGGGCCTGCGCCGTGTGAACTCCGTGCGTGAACTGCAGGACACCCCTGCTGTGCGCGGCATGATCACCAAGGTCGCCTACCTCGTCAAAGTCGTGTCGTAAGCACCCCTTACGATCAGGAGAAACTAATGGAATTGAATACCATTCAACCGGCAGAAGGCGCGAAGCACGCTAAGCGTCGCGTAGGCCGCGGTATCGGCTCCGGCCTGGGTAAAACCGCTGGCCGTGGTCACAAAGGTCAGAAATCGCGTTCGGGCGGCTTCCACAAAGTCGGTTTCGAAGGCGGTCAGATGCCTCTGCAGCGTCGTCTGCCGAAGCGTGGCTTCAAATCGCTGAATGCTACTTTCAAGGCTGAAGTACGTCTGTCCGAACTGAACGCCCTGGCAGTGTCCGAAGTGGACCTGCTGGTGCTGAAGCAGGCGGGTGTGCTGAATGTCCTGGCACGTGACGTGCGCGTTATCGCTTCCGGCGAAATCACCAAAGCAGTGACCCTCAAGGGCCTGAAGGTGACCGCTGGCGCGAAAGCCGCAATCGAAGCAGCCGGCGGCTCGGTAGCCTGAGTCCCGCTGGCTTGATCGGAGCGAAAATTGGCAACGAACCAACAGCTTGCTAAAAGTGCCGCCGCCGGCTTCCCCTGGAACCGGCTGTGGTTTTTGCTGGGCGCTCTGGTAGTGTACCGGATCGGGGCTCATATCCCCGTTCCCGGCGTGGATCCGGTACAGCTGGCAGCACTGTTCAAGTCGCAAGAAGGCGGCATCCTGGGCATGTTCAACATGTTCTCGGGTGGTGCCCTGTCGCGCTTCACGGTGTTTGCACTGGGCATTACGCCTTACATCTCGGCGTCGATCATCATGCAATTGGTGTCGATCGTCGTGCCGCAGATGGAAGCGCTGAAAAAAGAAGGTGAATCGGGGCGTCGCAAGATTACCCAGTACACCCGCTATGCCACAGTGTTCCTGGCGCTGTTCCAGGCCTTCGGTATCGCAGTCGCGCTGGAAGCTCAGCCCGGCCTGGTACTGGACCCTGGTTTGGGCTTCCGCTTCGTCACGATTGTGACGTTGCTGACTGGTACCATGTTCCTGATGTGGTTGGGCGAGCAGATTACCGAGCGTGGCTTGGGTAACGGCATCTCGATCATCATCTTCGCCGGTATTGCTGCCGGCCTGCCGAATGCCCTGGGCGGCTTGTTCACCCAGGTATCGACGGGCACCATCGGCGCCTTCTCGGCAATCGTCATCGTGGCCCTGGTTGCATTTGTGACCTATGCCGTGGTGTTCGTGGAACGCGGCCAGCGCAAGATTCTGGTGAACTACGCCAAACGTCAGGTCGGTAACAAGATCTACGGTGGCCAAACCAGTCACTTGCCGCTCAAGCTGAATATGGCCGGCGTGATCCCGCCGATCTTCGCTTCGTCGATTATCTTGTTCCCGGCTACCATCGTGGACTGGTTTTCGAAAGGCGCCGACCCATCGAATCCGGTGGTGCGGTTCCTGAAAGATCTGGCTGCATCGATGGCTCCTGGTGAGCCGATCCATGCTCTGTTGTACGCCGTGGCAATCGTGTTCTTCTGCTTCTTCTACACCGCTCTGGTGTTTAACAGCAAGGAGACTGCGGATAACTTGAAGAAGAGCGGGGCCTTTGTGCCAGGGATTCGTCCCGGTGAGCAGACAGCCCGTTACATCGACAAGATCCTGACCCGATTGACCCTGGCGGGCGCCGTCTACATCACCATCGTGTGCTTGTTGCCGGAATTCATGCAAGCCCAGTGGAAAGTGCCGTTCTATTTCGGTGGCACCTCCCTGTTGATTATTGTGGTTGTGACCATGGACTTCATGGCGCAAGTGCAAAATTATGTGATGTCTCAGCAATATGAATCGCTGCTGCGCAAAGCTAACTTCAAGGGCGGAATTCCGACGCGATAAATGGCAAAAGACGACGTTATACAGATGCAGGGCGAGATTCTTGAGAATCTGCCGAATGCAACATTTCGAGTAAAGCTGGAAAACGGACACGTGGTACTCGGCCACATTTCGGGTAAAATGCGCATGAACTACATCCGCATTCTCCCTGGCGACAAGGTCACGGTTGAATTGACGCCGTATGACCTGTCCCGGGCTCGTATTGTGTTCCGGACCAAGTAATTTTAGAAAATCGAACCATAGAGAGTGCAATCATGAAAGTTAACGCTTCAGTTAAGCGGATCTGCCGCAACTGCAAGATCATCAAGCGCAAGGGCATCGTTCGCGTCATCTGCGTCGAACCGCGTCACAAGCAGCGTCAAGGTTAATCAGTTCGAGGAATAACGAATGGCACGTATTGCAGGGGTTAACATCCCAAATCATAAGCACACCGTTATCGGCCTGACCGAGATTTACGGTATTGGCCGTCCTCGTGCGCAGTTCATCTGCGCCCAGACCGGCGTTGCAACCAACAAGAAGGTCAAGGACCTGGACGACAGCGAGCTGGAAAAGCTGCGTGATGAAATCGGTAAGTTCGTAGTAGAAGGCGATCTGCGCCGCGAACTGTCGATGAACATCAAGCGTCTGATGGACCTGGGCTGCTACCGCGGTCTGCGTCACCGTAAGGGCCTGCCGGTCCGCGGTCAGCGCACCCGCACCAACGCGCGTACCCGTAAGGGCCCGCGTAAGGCCGCTCAATCGCTGAAGAAATAATCTAGGGAACTATTATGGCTAAGCAACAAAGCAGCGCAGCAGCAGCTCGCGTTCGTAAGAAAGTTAAAAAGAACGTCGCTGAAGGTATCGCTCACGTTCACGCTTCCTTCAACAACACCATCATCACCATCACCGACCGTCAGGGCAACGCTCTGTCGTGGGCGACTTCCGGTGGTGCTGGCTTCAAGGGTTCGCGTAAGTCGACCCCGTTCGCAGCGCAGGTTGCTGCTGAAGCCGCTGGTAAAGTGGCGCAGGAATGCGGCGTGAAGAACCTGGAAGTTCGCATCAAGGGCCCTGGTCCTGGCCGCGAATCCGCTGTTCGTGCACTGAACAACCTGGGCATCAAGATCACCGAGATCCAGGACGTGACCCCAGTGCCGCACAACGGCTGCCGTCCTCCAAAGCGTCGTCGTATCTAAGAATCAGCAAGACCATGGCCGGTGCGGTGTGCACCGGTCACCGTCCCTGAAGGAAATCGCTGGAACAGTGAACCGGAAACGGTTATACTGTCCGGCTATTTTCGCCTTTCCGGCTTGCCGGGAATGGCTGTTGAGCCACCGCCTGTGCTGACAGTGAGCCAGGCTAGCGCCTAACCGCACTCCGATGCGGCTGGGGCGTCATTTAAATATTTAAGGAAAACTACCGTGGCACGTTATATCGGACCTAAAGCAAAACTCGCCCGCCGTGAAGGCACCGACCTGTTCCTGAAGAGCGCCCGCCGCTCGCTGGATTCCAAGTGCAAACTGGACGTGAAGCCAGGCCAGCACGGCGTCAAGTCGGGTGCCCGCACCTCCGACTACGGCAACCAGCTGCGCGAAAAGCAAAAAGTGAAGCGTATCTACGGCGTGCTGGAGCGTCAGTTCCGCCGCTACTTCGCTGAAGCGTCCCGCCGCAAGGGCAACACCGGTGAAACCCTGCTGTCCCTGCTGGAAACCCGCCTGGACAACGTAGCTTACCGCATGGGCTTCGGCTCCACCCGCGCTGAAGCACGCCAGCTGGTCTCCCACAAGGCCTTCACCGTGAACGGCAACGTCGTGAACATCCCTTCCTACGTTGTGAAGACCGGCGACGTGATCGCTGTGCGCGAAAAGTCCAAGAAGCAGACCCGTATCGTTGAAGCGCTGTCGCTGGCTGAACAAGTTGGCATGCCAGCTTGGGTGTCGGTCGATTCCAAGAAGATGGAAGGCACCTTCAAGTCCCTGCCAGAGCGTAATGAAATCGCTGCTGACGTGAACGAAGCGCTGATCGTCGAACTGTATTCGCGTTAATCGTTGAATCAAACCCGAGCTTCGGGTCAGACCCTGGGGTCTGACCCTGCTGTTTGGGTTGCGCCGTAGGGCGGGTCATTGACCCGCCGTTTTACCATTTAAACAATGCCATCAGCCTTATCGGTGTAACGAGCCGAGGGTAATGAAAAGGACATTTATCCATGCAAAATAGCTTGTTGAAACCACGTATTATCGACGTTGAAGCCCTGGGCCACGGTCACGCCAAAGTCGTGATGGAGCCGTTCGAGCGCGGCTACGGCCACACTCTGGGCAATGCACTGCGCCGCGTGCTGCTGTCCTCGATGATCGGCTACGCGCCGACCGAAGTGACCATCGCTGGCGTCGTTCACGAGTATTCCTCGCTGGACGGTGTGCAGGAAGACGTGGTTGACCTGCTGCTGAACCTGAAGGGCGTCGTGTTCAAGGTGCACAACCGTGACTCCGTGACCCTGACCCTGAAGAAGGAAGGCGAAGGCGCCGTGCTGGCTTCGGACATCGATCTGCCGCACGACGTTGAACTGATCAACCCGGATCACGTGATCGCTCACCTGACCGCCGGCGGCAAGCTGGACATGCAGATCAAGGTCGAAAAAGGCCGTGGTTATGTGCCAGGTAACGTGCGCCGTCTGTCGGAAGACACCAACAAGACCATCGGCCGCATCATTCTGGACGCATCGTTCTCCCCAGTGCGCCGCGTTTCCTACGCCGTGGAATCGGCCCGTGTGGAACAGCGTACCGACCTGGACAAGCTGATCATCAACATTGAAACCAATGGCGTGATCACCCCGGAAGAAGCGATCCGCCAATCGGCCCGCGTGCTGGTTGACCAGCTGAACGTGTTCGCCGCCCTGGAAGGCACCGAGACCGCCGCCGAAGCGCCATCCCGCGCTCCGCTGGTCGATCCGATCCTGCTGCGTCCAGTGGACGACCTGGAACTGACCGTTCGCTCCGCGAACTGCCTGAAAGCCGAAAACATCTACTACATCGGCGATCTGATCCAGCGCACCGAAAACGAACTGCTGAAGACCCCGAACCTGGGCCGCAAGTCGCTGAACGAGATCAAGGAAGTTCTGGCATCGCGCGGTCTGACCCTGGGCATGAAGCTGGAAAACTGGCCGCCTGCCGGCCTGGAGAAGTAATTTGCTGTACCCGCCCGGCGCGTGTTGCGCCGGGCGTTTTCACTCTAACCGGACCGCGCTCTCGCCTTGTGCCTGAGCGATCGAAGATCTCGGATTTAAACATTATCGAAAGGAAGCACTATGCGTCACCGTCACGGCCTTCGTAAACTGAACCGTACCTCCTCCCACCGTCTGGCTATGCTGCGCAACATGACTGTTTCGCTGCTGAAGCACGAAGCGATCAAGACCACCCTGCCGAAAGCAAAAGAACTGCGTCGCGTTGTGGAACCGATCCTGACCCTGGGCAAGACCGACACCCTGGCCAACAAGCGTCTGGCTTTCTCCCGTCTGCGCGACCGCGAGATGGTTCTGAAGCTGTTCGCTGAACTGGGCCCACGTTACGCAAACCGCAACGGCGGCTACCTGCGTATCCTGAAAATGGGTTTCCGTCATGGCGACAACGCTCCTATGGCGTTCGTTGAGCTGGTTGATCGTCCAGAGATCACCACCGCTGAAGAGGCACCAACCGCTGAGTAATGTCAGCTGGTTGATTAAGAAGCCGGGCATTGCCCGGCTTTTTTTATATGCGCACGGAAAAGCATGCATGGGTGTACTATTTGCCTGCGTTGTTGTTCATCCATTTGTCCCGAATCCATGCTGCGTTCCCACTCCCGATTGCTGGCACTGCTATCCGCCGTGCTCCTGTTCTTCACGCTGTTCGCCAACCCGGCGCGTGCGGAAGACGACTTCCTCGACCCCGCTGTCGCCTTTAAATTTTCGGCCAAGGTGGTGGATGGCAAGACCATCTCCGTCACCTACGACATCGCGGAAGGGTATTACATGTACCGCGAGCGCTTTGCCTTCCGAGCGGATGGCGCCACGCTCGGTGCGCCCCAGATCCCGCCCGGCAAGGTCAAGTTCGACGAGACCTTCAACAAGAATGTCGAAACCTACCGTCACAGTGTGACGATCCTGATTCCGGTGCAGGCCGCCGGTCCGTTCACCCTGGTGTCCACCGGCCAGGGCTGCTCGGATAAGGGCCTGTGCTACTCGCCGCAAGAGTCCACCGCGCGCCTGATGGCGATCGGCGGCGCGGCCCAGGCTGGCCCGCCGGCCGAAGGTGTGAAGCCGGGCGCACTGAGCCTCGGCACGCAGCCGGTAGCCGCCGACGTCAGCGTTCCTGGCGCTGTCCTGCCAGCCACCGCGGCCCCTGCCGCAGGCGCCGCGGCGACGCTCGCCCCTGCGGCCGCCCCAGCGGCGGCCAAAGCCTCCGGCGACGGCGAAATGGGCCGTATCGAGGCTGCCTTGAAGGGCCGCAGCCTGGCGGTGATCGTGCCCCTGTTTATCGTTCTCGGTCTGGGCCTGGCGTTCACGCCCTGCGTGCTGCCGATGGTGCCGATTCTGTCCTCGATCATCGTGGGGGAGGGCGCCCGCGGCAACCGTTCGCGCGGTCTGGCGCTGTCGATCACCTATTCTCTGGGGATGGCCATCGTCTACACCGCGCTGGGTGTGGCGGCTGGCCTGATCGGGGAAGGCCTTTCTGCTGCGCTGCAAAATCCGTGGGTGCTGGGCGCCTTCGGCATCGGCATGGCCGGCATGGCCTTGTCCATGTTCGGTGTGTATGACCTGCAGGTTCCGGCCGGGATGCAGAGCCGTCTGGCCAGCGCATCGAATCGCCAGTCCGCCGGCAAGCTGGCGGGCGTGTTCGTCATGGGCGCCATCTCGGCCCTGATCGTCGGTCCTTGCGTCGCTGCGCCACTGGCGGGCGCCCTGGTCTACATCAGCCAGACCCGCGACGTGGTGATCGGCGGCGGCGCGCTGTTCTCGATGGCGGTTGGCATGAGCGTGCCGCTGATTCTGGTTGGCGTATCGGCGGGCACATTACTGCCGCGCGCAGGCGCCTGGATGAATTCAGTGAAGAAGTTCTTTGGCGTATTACTGCTGGCAATGGCCTGGTGGCTGGTATCGCCGGTAATTCCGGCGGCTGTTCAAATGGCGGGCTGGGTAATTCTGGGATTTGCGTACGGGATTTACCTATTGCGTGCCCGCGGCAATTGGCTGCCGAAAGTCATTGGCGCCGTATTTGTCATTTTCGGCGCGGCGCAATTAGTCGGCGTGGCGACGGGCGGACGCGATCCCCTGGCGCCGCTGGCGCATTTGACCGGCGGCGCCGATCACCATGTCAAATTCACCGGTATTAAAAACAGCGCCGATCTGGATGCGGTATTGGCCAATACCGGCGGTAAAACCGTACTGCTCGATTTTTATGCCGACTGGTGCGTGTCCTGCAAGGAAATGGAAAAGCTGACTTTTGTCGAACCGGCTGTTCAGCAGAAATTGACGAATACGATTCTGCTGCAAATCGATGTCACGGCGAATAATGAAGACGATAAAACCATGCTGAAGCGTTTCGGTTTATTCGGACCGCCGGGAATTATCCTGTTCAATCAGCAAGGTCAGGAAATTGCGGATTCCCGGGTCATTGGTTTCCAGGACAGCGGCAAGTTCAGCAAGTCGCTCGACAAGTTGAACTGATCGAGCCGGACCAAACGAGGAGGGCGCCTGCGGGCGCCCTTTCTTTTTGCTAGTGATGAGCTCAAATCTGGTGCGATCACGCCAATCTTTGGCATGAGATGACGAAAAAAGAGCCGAACCAGCTTGCGCCGGCTCGGCCATAAGCACCAAAGAGCAAAGAAAACGGGGGGGCTTAGCCTTGTTTCTTGTCAGCTGGACCGTGTTGACTCCAGCGGCCGTGACGGGCATGGCTCATGGCTTGGTCGAAGGTCTTCTGCTGTTCAGGCGTCAGCGTTGCGTAGAAGGTTTTCAGCGCGGCCAGATGATTTTCCATCTGGGTGATATGCGTTTTGGAGAATTCAATCCGCTTTTCCATTTTTTCCGGCGTGCTCAGATTTTTAAATGAAGCAAAATCCGGACGGGTGGTTGGAATATCGGCCTTAATGGCAGCGGCATAAGTTTGCCAGCCGGCTTCCTGCGATGAATTCAATTTCAGCGCATCATGCAATTTCTGCAGACGCTTATCCAGACGCGCGGACATTTGCGCGGGATCGAATTTGGTCGCCGCATATTGACGGTGCGGAGTATCCTGCGCTTGTGCGGAGAATGCCACGGAGCCCAGGCTGATGACAGCAGCGCCTACGACGAAAGCTTTACGCAAGGTATTCATAAGAAAATCCTTATCTCAAATTCGTGGAACCAATTCCACGGCACTTGGACACATCTTCTCAGCAGCCTGTTTCAGCTAAGTGTCCTCAGCGACACTTTTTGTATCCAAGTGTTTCGTGATTTCCCGTCAACAATATGCCAATTGTCGATATGAATAACTTGCCTTTTCAGCAAGCGGCAGTTTTGTAACGTACTGTATCAATGCCCGATATTTAAACATGACGATACAAACTGCTTACCTGCCACCCCCGATGCAAGGGATAATTGTGGGCATGGAAAATGCCACGAATATCCTCATCGTCGACGACGACCGTGATATCCGCACTTTGTTGCAGGATTATCTGGAAACTAACGGCTACCGCACCCAAGGCTCGGGGGACGGCAGCGGCATGTGGAAACTGCTGGATGAGTCCAAGCCGGACCTGATCGTGCTCGACCTGAATCTGCCGGGCGAGGATGGCCTGACCCTGTGCCGCAAACTGCGTGCGCATTCCAACCTGCCGGTGATCATGCTGACCGCCCGCAGCGAACCGCTGGACCGCATCCTCGGCCTCGAAATGGGCGCCGACGATTATCTGCCCAAGCCTTTCGAGCCGCGCGAATTGCTGGCCCGCATCCGTTCCGTGCTGCGCCGCACCACGGCGAGCGCCGCATCGGGTACCGAAAAGGCCAGCCAGATCCGCTTCTCGGGCTGGATTCTGGATTTGACCGCCCGTCACCTGCTCAATCCGCAGGGCACGGTCATCATGCTGTCCGGCGCTGAGTTCCGTCTGCTCAAGGTTTTCCTGGAGCATCCGAACCGCGTGCTGAACCGCGACCAGCTGCTGAACCTGACCCAGGGCCGGGACGCCGACCCTTTCGACCGTTCCATCGATATTCAGATCAGCCGCCTGCGCCAGAAGCTGGGTGAAGACGCCCGCTTGCCTCAGATCATCAAGACCGTGCGTAACGGCGGCTACGTGCTGGCCGGCCCGGTTGCTGTGGAGCCATCGGCGTGATTCCTTTCTGGAGGTCCATGACGGGCCGCGTGTTTCTGGTACTGATGCTCGGTATCGTCGCCTCCGCTGCCCTGACGCAATGGCTGGCGGTGAACGAACGCCAGCGCACACTGGAGCGTTATCGCGGCTTCCATGCGCTGGAGCGTGCCGAGCAGATCATTGCGACCACCGATGTGGTGCGTCCCGAGTCGCGCGACCAGTACCTGAAAGTGGCCAGCAAGGGCGCGATCAAGCTGGAAGTGGCGCGCGGCCACGAAGAATCCCAGGAGCTGAGTGAATTCGGCGCGACGCTGGCTAATCGCCTCGGTCCCGAATACAAGTTCACTTCGCTGGTGGACAAGCCGGAGAGCTGCGACCGCCCGCGCACCTCCTATTCCACCTTCGCCATGTTTGCCCCGCAGCTCATCCCCTATCGCGGCGCCTGCGAATCGCTGCTGGTGGAAATGCCGGATGGCCAGATGCTGAAGCTGTCCATTCTGCCGCCGCGCCCGCCGCCACCGACCGGCCACAACGAATACGCCGCCTTCGTGCCTTTCCTGCTGAGCATTGCCGTGCTGGCCTACCTGGTGGCGCGCATGGCCATGACGCCATTGAAGCGCCTGGCCAAGGCCGCAATGAATCTCGGTAACGACATCAACCACCCGCCGGTCGAAATCACCGGCTCCAACGAAATCCGCCAGGCCAGCGCCGCCTTCAACGCCATGCAGGCGCGTATCCGCCAGCACATCGCCCAGCGCACGGAAATGCTGGCCGCCATTACCCATGATTTGCAGACGCCGCTGACCCGCATGCGCCTGCGCCTGGAAAAAGTGCGGGATGAAGACTTGCAGCAGAAGCTGCTGGGCGACCTGTCCGCCATGCAGCAGATGGTCAAGGAAGGCCTGGACCTGGCGCGCAGCATGGACACGGCCGAAGCCATGCAGAGGCTGGACCTGGATGCCTTGCTCGACAGCGTCTGTTCCGATGCCGCCGACGCCGGCCAGCAAGTCGATCTGAAGGGCCACACCGGCATGGCGCTGATGGGCCGTCCGCTCGATATTCGCCGCTGCCTGGTGAACTTGATCGATAATGCAGTCAAGTATGGCCAGCGTGCCCACGTCACCGTGGATCGGCTGGCCGGCGCCGCCCGCGTGCGCATCCGCGATGAAGGTCCGGGCATTCCCTCGGACCAACTGGCGCGCGTGTTCGAACCGTTTTACCGTCTGGAGACCTCGCGCTCGCGCAGCTCCGGCGGCACCGGCCTGGGGCTGACTATCGCCCGCAATATCGCCGAACAACATGGGGCCAGCCTGAGCCTGGCCAATCACGAAAGGGGCGGGCTGGAAGCCGTCCTCGTCGTCCCCGAATTTTACGCAGGTAAGTAGATCCTCAGTTTCTCTCTCATGATGAAAAAGAAGACATTGGCAATTCTGGTTGGTGTGGCCGCCGTGATCGGCGCTGGCGCCTGGTATTCGAACAAGGCGCCTGGCGAAGGGGGCGGTGCGCCGGCTGGCGGCGGCAAAGGTAAGGGGGATTCCGGCCCGACTACCGTGAACATTGTGGCGCCGGCGCACGAAGATGTGCCTATCACGCTGAGTGCCAATGGTACTGTTAGCCCTATCACGATGGTGGACCTGCATCCGCAAACCACCAGCACCATCGTCAAGGTACACGTAAAAGAAGGCCAGTTCGTCAAGGAAGGCGAACTGATGTTCACGCTGGACAGCCGCAGCGCTTCCGCCAATGTCGAGAAAGCCGTAGCGCAGGTCGATAAAGACCGCGCCAACCTGGCCGACCTGGAACGCCAGTACAAGCGCGCCCAGGAACTGGTGGCGCAGAAGTTCATGGCGCAAAGCTCGGTGGACACCCTGAAGTCGCAAGTCGATTCCGCCCGCGCCGTGCTGGAGTCCGACGTGGCCGCTGCCCGCGCCAGCAAGGTCGACCAGAGCTACAACGTGATCCGCGCGCCGCAGACCGGCCGTGTGGGCGCCATCAATGTCTACCCCGGCAGCCTGGTACAGCTGACCACCTCGCTGACCACCATCACTCAACTGGACCCGATCAACGTTGCTTTCAACGTGCCGGAAACCAATCTGTCCGCACTGCTGGACGCCCAGCGCGCCGGCAAGGTGCAGGTGCAAGTCTTCCTCAACAATTCGGATAAGCCCGTAACTGGCGAGCTCAGCTTTGTCGACAATACGGTCGACGCCGCCGCTGGCCAGATCCGCGTGAAGGGCCGCTTCGACAACAAGGACACCCGTCTGTGGCCGGGCCAGTATGTGACCACCAAGCTGATCGTCGCCACCATGAAGGGGGCGACCGTGGTGCCGCAAAACGCTATCATCACCAACACACGCGGCACGTTCGTCTACACGGTTGCGCCGGACCAGACCGCCAAGATCACCAACGTCAAGCGCCTGTATGGCTTTGGCGCTTATGTGGCGGTGGATGGTCTGCAGGGCAACGAGAAGGTGATCGTCGAAGGCAAGCAGAACCTGCGTCCGGGCGGCAAAGTGCGTATCGCCGACGCCAAGCTGGCGCAGGAAGAAGGCCTGAGCGCAGAGCCGGGCAACCAGAAAGGTAAGCCAGAATGAACCTTTCCGAGCTGAGCATCCGGCGCCCCGTCATGGTGGTGCTGCTCTCGCTAAGCCTGATCCTGGCTGGCGTGCTGGCCTATTCCCATATTCCGGTCGCCGCGCTGCCGAGCTACAACACCCCGGTCATCAACGTTTCGGCCGACCTGCCGGGCGCCGCGCCGGACACCATGGCGTCGTCCGTTGCGCTGCCGCTGGAGAAACAGTTCTCCACCATTGCCGGCCTGGCGATGATTACCTCCACCAGCACGCAGGGCAATACCTCGCTGACGCTGGAGTTCGACCCGTCGATCAACGTCAATGAGGCGGCCGTGGACGTGCAAGCCGCTCTGCTGCGCGCGCAACGCCAGCTGCCGCAGGAAATGACGGACCTGCCGTCCTACCGCAAGGTCAACCCGGCCGATGCGCCGGTGCTGTTCATGACCATGAACTCGCCATCGCTCAGCCTGTCCGAGCTGAACGATTACGCGGAAAACCTGATTGCGCCGAGCCTGTCGACCCTGCCGGGCGTGGCCCAGGTGTCGGTCAACGGCCAGAAGCGCTTTGCGGTGCGTATCCGCGCCCGCTCCGACCAGCTGAACGCGCGCAATCTGACGCTGGACGATCTGCAGCAGGCGATCAAATCCGCCAACGCCAACACGCCGCTGGGTACCCTGGATGGTCCGAAGCAAACGCTGACCATCATGGGCAATCCGCAGATGATGCGCGCGGCCGACTACAACGACATTATCGTTGCCACGCGCAACGGCCAGCCGGTGCGTCTGAAGGATGTGGCGACGGCGGAAGACAGCTACCAGTCCATCAAGTCTGCCGGCTCCTACAACGGCGAGCGCTCCATCGTGCTGCTGGTGCAGCGTCAGCCGGACGCCAACACCGTGCAGGTGGTGGACGGCGTGCGCCGCCTGCTGCCGCGCTTCCGCGCCCAGATGCCGACTTCGGTCAACATCCAACTGGTGAACGACCGCTCGGTGTCGATCCGCGAAGCAATCCATGACGTGAACGTGACGCTGGCATTGACCGTGGTGCTGGTGGTGCTGGTGATCTTCCTGTTCCTGCGCCGCCTTGCCGCCACCTTCATCCCGGCGATCACCATGCCGATCTCGCTGCTCGGCGCGCTGGCCCTGCTGTATGCCTTCGGCTATAGCCTGGATAACGTGTCCCTGCTGGGTATCACGCTGGCTGTCGGCCTGGTAGTGGACGATGCGATCGTGGTGCTGGAAAACATCGTGCGCCATATCGAGCATGGCATGAAGCCTTTGCAGGCAGCCCTGATCGGTTCGCGCGAAATGGGCTTTACCATCGTTTCGATCTCGGTCTCTTTGGTGGCCGTGTTCATTCCGATCTTCTTCATGCCAGGCGTGCTGGGCTTGCTGTTCCACGAATTCGCCGTGGTGGTGGCCTTGTCCGTGCTGGTGTCGGCTGCCGTCTCGCTGACTCTGGTGCCGATGCTGGCCTCGCGCTTCATGCCGGCCGACTCGCACGAAACTTCGGGCGACGACAGCTTCATCGGGCGCCACTTCGAGCGCATCTTCACCGCCACCCGCAATGCCTATGCGCGCACGCTGGACATCGCGCTGCACCACCGCTTCATCGTGCTGGCGATTGCCTTTGGTACGTTTGCGCTGACCATCTGGCTCTACATCGCGATTCCCAAGGGCTTCTTCCCTGAGGAAGACCTGAGCCAGATCCGTGTCAACACGGAAGCGTCGGAAGATATCTCGACTGCCGCCATGCTGGAGCTGCAGGAGAAAGTTGCGGCAACCATCCAGGCCGATCCAAGTGTGAAGGATGTGACTTCCTTCACCGGCGCAGGCAACACGGGCCGCATGTTCCTGGTGCTGAAACCGCACAGCCAGCGCAAGCCGATGCCGCAAGTGCTGGACGATCTGCGCAAGGCCACCAGGAAGATCGCCGGTATCTCGGTGTATCTGAGCCCGGTGCAGAACCTGCAGCTGGGCGGCCGCCCATCCAAGAGCCGCTATCAGTACACGCTGCAGTCGGTCAGCCCGGATGCACTGAACAGCTGGGCCTCCAAGTTCCTGGACAAGATGCGCGAAGACTCTGATTTCCGCGACGTGACCAGCGATTCCCAGAACAAGGGATTGCAGGCACAGCTGAAGATCGACCGCGACAAGGCCAATCTGCTGGGCGTGAAGATGGCGGACGTCCGTACCGCGCTGTATCTGGCGTATGGTGAGCGCCAGGTGTCGACCATCTTCTCTTCCGCCGCCAGCTACTTTGTGATCCTGGAAGCCTCCGATGAAGACCGCAACTTCGACGATGCGCTGACCAAGATTTCGGTGCGCAATACGGCGGGCAATCTGGTGCAGCTGTCCAGCTTTGCGACGGTGGAGCGCACCGTTGGCCCGACCGCGGTGAACCACCAGGGCCAGCTGCAGGCGATCACGATTTCCTTCAACCTGGCGCCGGATGTCCCGCTGGGTAACGCCACCGGCAAGATCGACAAGATGGCGCAGGACATGGGCCTGCCGGCCTCCATCATCACCAGCTACGGCGGCGACGCGGCCGTGTTCCAGAGCAGCCAGGGCAGCCAGGTCATCCTGATCATTGCCGCGCTGGGCGTGATCTACGTGCTGCTGGGCGTGCTGTACGAAAGCTATATCCACCCGCTGACGATTCTGGCGGGCCTGCCTTCCGCAGCCGTGGGTGCGCTGCTGACGCTGTGGTTCTTCAAGCTGGACCTGACCATGATTGCCATCATCGGCATCTTGATGCTGATCGGTATCGTGAAGAAGAACGCGATCATGATGATCGACTTCGCCCTGCACGCTCAGCGCGAGCAGAATATGAAGCCGGCCGATGCGATCCGCGAAGCGTGTATCCTGCGCTTCCGTCCGATCATGATGACGACGCTGGCCGCCCTGATGGGCGCGCTGCCGATCGCTTTGGGCCTGGGCGCCGGCGCCGAACTGCGCCAGCCGCTGGGCCTGGCGGTGTGCGGCGGCCTGATCTTCTCGCAAGTGATTACGCTGTACATCACCCCGGTGATTTATTTGTTCCTTGATAAGTACAGCGGCACGGGTCCAATGAAGGATGAGGACCTGGAAGACGGCGAAACAACAGAACAGGTACGGGCAGTCGAGCTGAAGGCGGTCTCCGCCGGTAAGCACTGATATCATTGCTGGTTGGGAAGCTTACATACTGTAACATTCTTCAATGTCTACTTTGAGTAAGCTTCTATCCCAGTCCGTCCAGAAGACCGTATATCTTGTATCAGTTCAGCCAAGTCCCCGAGGAGCACTCCGAATTCTGCCCGCACTGTGGCCAGCCCATGCCACAGGACCGGCCCGTGCTTGAGTATGGTTCGCGCAAGCCGAACCGTTGGGGTATTGGCGCAACGATCCTGGTCCACCTGCTGGTGGTGCTGCTGTATTTCTTCAATCCGAAGGAAAAGATCAAGCTGACGCCGCCCCCGAAAGAGGGCGAGATGGTGTGGGTGGCGCCGGTGCCGGTCAGCAAACCGAAGCCGACGCCGCAGCCACCGAAGCCGATCACCAAGACCGCCAAGGCGGAAAAGCCGAAGGCCACGCGCGCTTATCTGCCGCCGAATCCAAACGCGATCACCGAGCGCATCAAGCCGCAGGAACGCATTGTGCCGCCTGAGCAGGCCAAGCTGACGCCGCCACCGGCCGAAGCCACCGATATGCAGTCCATGATCGAAATGCGCCGCCGATCCCGCAATGCCGACCAGCCGACCCAGCCTTCCGCCGCAGAAAGCGAAGCCCAGGCCGCGCTGAACCGCGCCCGCGCCAACATCATGGGCGCCCAGGGCCGTAACGCGAACGGTGAGCGCAACGATACCGGCGGTATCTTCCAGGTCACCGACAAGACCTTCAACAGCGCCGAAATCAAGTTCCGTGGTTTCAGCTCCAACTTCAAGCGCAACTGGTCGCAGCAAGTGCATGTGGACCAGGGCGGGGAGAAGGATATTGAAACGGCAATCGTGAAGAAAATGATCGAGATGATCCGCAAGGAAAAGCCAGGCGACTTCGTCTGGGAATCGCACCGCCTTGGCCGAAATGTGCCAATGAGTGCGCGCAAGGAAGACGAGCCGGAGCTGCAGGCTTTCCTGCTGCAGGAGTTCTTCCCGGGCTACGGCAAGCTGCGCTAAAAAAGTGTTGTCACTGCGACCTTTTTCTTGCATCTGACGTAGTTCCAGCACAGTTCTGCCGCTATAATCGCCCAAAATTTTTGCACACTGGCTGGAGCACTTAACTGAGATGAACGTCACGCTGATTTCTTTTGTCGTACTGTATTTGCTGGGTACGCTTGCCCTGGGCGTGTGGGCAGGAACGCGGATCAAGAACACCACCGACTTCGCCGTGGCCGGCCGCAGCCTGCCGCTGATCATGGTCGTGACCACCACCTTCGCCACCTGGTTTGGCGCGGAAACCGTGATGGGCATTCCCGCCAAATTCGTGCAGGGCGGGCTGAACGCGCTGATCGAAGACCCGTTTGGCGCCGGCACCTGCCTGATCCTGGTCGGCATGTTCTTCGCGGCCCGCCTGTACAAGCTGAACCTGCTGACCATCGGCGACTTTTACCGCCAGCGTTTCGGCAAGGGCATCGAAGTGTTCTGCTCGGTGGCCATCATTATTTCCTACCTTGGCTGGGTGGCGGCGCAGATCACCGCGCTGGGCCTGGTGTTCTCGGTACTGACCAATGGCGCCATGTCCGAAACCGCGGGCATGATCGTGGGCACGCTGGCCGTGCTGATCTACGTGGTGGTGGGCGGCTTCCTGGCGGTGGCATGGACCGACTTCATCCAGATGATCGTGCTGGTGCTGGGCCTGTCCGTGATTGCTTTCTTCTCGGCTGACCTGGCCGGCGGCACCGGCAAGGTGCTGACCATGGCGACCGACAGCCATCTGTGGAATTTCCTGCCGCCGGCAACCTTTACCGACATCGCCATGTTTGTCGGCGCCGGCGTGACCATGATGCTGGGTTCCATTCCGCAGCAGGACGTGTTCCAGCGCGTGATGTCCGCCAAGAACGCGCCGACTGCGCGCACCGGCGCGATGATCGGCGGCGCTTCCTATATCGTGTTTGCCTTTGTGCCGATGTTCATCGTGGCCTGTGCCGTGATCGTGATGGGCGACCACGCGATGGAGCTGGCGAAGAACGATTACCAGCGCCTGCTGCCGACCTTCGTGCTGACCCGCATGCCGCTGATCATGCAGATCCTGTTCTTTGGCGCGCTGCTGTCTGCGATCAAGTCGACTTCGTCGGCGACGCTGCTGGCGCCTTCCACCAGCTTTGTTGAGAACATCCTGAAGAACCTGCGGCCGGGCATGGGCGACCGCCAGCAACTGCTGGCCATGCGGACCACCATCGTGATCTTTGCCGCGCTGGTGCTGGCTTACGCGGTGGCGATGAAGGGCACGTCGATTTACGATCTGGTGTCCAGCGCGTACCAGGTGACGCTGGTGGGCGCCTTTGTGCCGCTGGTGATGGGGCTGTACTGGAAGCGTTCGACCACGCAGGGGGCCATTTTCTCGCTGGGTGCGGGGATTGCGACCTGGATTATTTTTTTCCCGCAGCTGTCGGATCTGGGTACGCACTTCCCGGGCCAGCTGGCTGGTTTGCTGGCAGCCTTTGCGGGCATGATCGGCGGTTCGCTGATGCCGCAGATTCTGCGCAACCGGCAGGATGCGAAGCACGTGGTCAAAGGCCTCAGCGCATAAAAAAAACGCCGCGAAATTCGCGGCGTTTTTTTTTCGTAGGGCGGATCATCGATCCGCCGTGCATGCGCTCAGGCCGTTGCCTTGAGCTTGCGCGCGATATCCAGCGCAAAGTAAGTCAGCACACCATCCGCGCCGGCGCGCTTGAAAGCCAGCATCGACTCCATCATCACCTTGTCGTGATCCAGCCAGCCGTTGAGCGCGGCGGCTTTCAGCATCGCGTATTCGCCGGACACCTGGTAAGCGAAGGTCGGCACCTTGAACTCATCCTTTACCCGGCGCACGATATCCAGGTACGGCATACCGGGCTTGACCATCACCATATCCGCACCCTCAGCGATATCCAGCGCCACTTCGCGCAGCGCTTCGTTGCTGTTGGCCGGGTCCATCTGGTAAGTCATCTTGTCGGCCTTGCCCAGCGTGCCTGCCGAGCCCACCGCGTCGCGGAAGGGGCCGTAGAAGGCGGAGGCGTACTTGGCCGAGTAAGCCATGATGCGGGTGTGGATCAGGTTCTTCTCTTCCAGCGCCGCGCGGATATAGCCGATGCGGCCATCCATCATGTCGGACGGCGCCACCATGTCCACGCCGGCTTCCGCCTGGGTCAATGCCTGGCGCACCAGCAGCTCGGTGGTTTCGGTGTTCAGCACATAGCCGTTGTCGTCGATCGGACCATCCTGGCCGTGGCTGGTGTACGGGTCCAGCGCCACGTCGGTCATGATGCCCAGCTGAGGGAAATGCTTCTTCAGTTCGCGCACGGCGCGCGGCACCAGGCCTTCCGGATTGGCGGCTTCGATGCCATCCGGCGTTTTCAGCGACGCGTCGATATTCGGGAACAGGGCCAGCACGGGAATGCCCAGCGCCACGCACTCTTCCGCCACCTTCATCAGCAGGTCGACCGACACCCGCTCCACGCCCGGCATGGAGGCCACCGGCTCGCGGCGGTTGGCGCCGTCGAGAATGAACACCGGGTAGATCAGGTCGGAAGCGGTCACCATGTTCTCGCGCATCAGGGCGCGGGAGAAGGGATCGCGGCGCATGCGGCGCATGCGGATTGCTGGGAAGTCAGGCGTAATCATTCGTCATTCCGTTTCAGTTGGGGTGGATGCGTCCGGCGCGTCATTGAGGCCGGCCAGCTCTTCAATCTTGGCCGTCGCTTCCTCGATGCCGATGCGCTTAAGCGCGGAAAACAATTGCACGGTGAAGGGGAAACCTTCGCCGTCTTCATCCACGTAGCTATCCAGCTTGGCTTTCGCCTGGCGCAGCACGTTGATGGATTCGTTACGGTTCAGCTTGTCCGCCTTGGTCAGGATGCAGTGGATCGGCTTGCCGGTCGGGGCAAACCATTCGATCATTTGCTGGTCCAGTTCGGTGAACGGGCGGCGTGCGTCCATCATCAACACAAGCGCCGCCAGCTGATCGCGCTGCTGCACATAATCGCCGAGAAGACGCTGCCAGTGGAATTTCGCGTCGCCAGAAACTTCGGCGTAGCCATAACCCGGCAAGTCGGCAATCAGGCATTGGATTTCATCGACTTTAACGGGATCATGGCGATGCATTGCCACATGGGCGCCGCCAACGGAAAAGAAATTAATATGCTGGGTGCGGCCGGGCGTTTTGGACGCAAATGCCAGCCCTTTTTGATTGCACAGAATATTAATTGCGGTGGATTTGCCGGCATTTGAGCGGCCGGCAAAAGCAATTTCAGGCACGGAAGTGCGTGGCAGGTCGCGCAAATGGTTTACGGTCGTGAAAAAGCGGGCTTGCCAGAGTTTGGACATGGGATGGGACAGAAATTGCAACAAAGGAAGGAAAAACGCTAGAAAGCTATTGTACAATAAGGGGTTACGAATTGTTGTCATGCCCCTTCTGCCTAATTTACGGGCACTGGTGGCAGCGAATCCTTTACCACTAATTTATTACTAGTCTCAGGGTGTCTTAATGAATCGTGCGTTTTCACCGTTTGTAAAATCCTTGTTCGTTGCACTGCTGGCTGTTTCTGGTATCGCATCCGCTGCTGAAGCGCATGCACCTGCCGCTCCAAAGGCTGATGCGGCCAAGGGCGCCACCCTGTTTGGCGACGGTGATGCAGCGCGCGGGCTGCCGGCTTGCGTGTCCTGCCACGGCGCCGCTGGTAACTCGACCATTTCGGCCAACCCGAAGCTGGCTGGCCAGGCTGAAGCCTACATCTACAAGCAGCTGGTGGACTTCACCGAGCCAAACCGCAACCAGCCGGTGATGACCACCTACGCCAAGATGCTGACGGAAGAGGAAAAGCACAATATCGCTGCCTACCTGTCCAACCAGACCCAGAAGCCGGGCGCTGCCAAGAACAAAGACACCATCGAACTGGGCAAGAAGATCTACCGCGGTGGTATCGCTGAAAAGAACGTGCCTGCCTGCGCATCCTGCCACGGCGCTTCCGGCGGCGGCATGCCAGCCCGCTATCCACGCATCGGCGGCCAGCACCAGGACTACACCATCGCTCAGCTGAGCGGTTTCAAGTCCGGCGCCCGCAAGAACAGCGCTGAGATGGCAACCATCTCCAAGCGCCTGTCCGACGACGAGATGAAAGCCGTCGCCGACTACGTGGCCGGCTTGAAGTAATCGCTATCTGCCGCAGTACGAAGCGGCTTAAGACATGAAAAGGGCGGCCCGCGCAAGCAGGCAGCCCTTTTTTGCGTTAATCTCCTGATTTTTTCCTGCACATGAGCAACATCACCAGCACATCCGGTATCCAGCTGCGCAATAGCCGCGGCCCCATGGCGGAAGTCGTCGAGCTGCTGTCCTCGATGCGCTTTGCCATCGCCTTGCTCGCCATGATCGCGATTGCCTCGGTCATCGGCACCATCATGCAGCAGGGCAAACCGGCAGCCGACTATATCAACCAGTTCGGACCGTTCTGGTCCGAGGTGTATGGCAAGCTGGGGCTGTACGCCATCTATTCGTCCTGGTGGTTCCTGACGATCATGGGTGTGCTGGTGGTTTCGACCACGCTGTGCATCGTCCACAATACGCCCAAGATGCTGAAGGACATGCGCAGCTGGCGCGAGAAGGTGCGCGAAGCTTCGCTCAACAACTTCCACCACAAGAACCAGTGGCAGTCGCCGCTGGCGCGCCAGGCACTGGCTGCGCAAACTGCCGAGCGCCTGAAACACGCGGGCTATGCGGCCAAGATCGTCGACAAGGACGGCGCCACGCTGGTCACCGCCAAGCGCGGTGCCGGCAATAAATTCGGCTACATTTTTGCGCACAGTGCCATCGTCATTATCTGTATCGGCGGCATGCTCGATTCCGATGTGCCGATCCGCTTCCAGCAATGGCTGTTCGATAAAAGCGCCTTTGCCGGCAATGGCCTGATCAGCGAGATCCCGGCCAAGCATCGCCTGGGCGTACACAACCCGACCTACCGCGGCAATATCTCGCTGCCGGAAGGCCAGGCCGGCAATACTGCGATCCTGCCGCGTCCCGATGGCGTGCTGCTGCAGGATCTGCCGTTCTCCATCCAGCTGAAGAAGTTCGACATCGATTTCTACAGCACCGGCATGCCCAAGCTGTTCGCCAGCGATGTGGTGGTGCGCGATAACGAGACGGGTGAAACCAAGGCCGCCACCATCGAGGTGAACAAGCCCTTGATCTACAAAGGCGTTGCCATCTACCAGTCCAGTTTTGAAGACGGCGGCTCCAAGCTGAAGCTGAGCGGTTTCCCGATGAAGGGCGACAAGGCCGACAAGTTCGAGATCGCGGGCGAAGTGGGAGGCGCCAGCAAGCTGAATGACGATTACACCGTGGAGTGGTCGGACTTCCGTCCCTTCAACGTGGAGAACACAGGCTCGCAGGATGCGCGTGCGGTCACCAAAGGCGAAAACCTGAGCGAATCCTTCGCGCACAGCCTGGACAAACAACTCGGCTCCGCGGCCAAGAACGCTAATAACAAGAACCTGAAGAACGTCGGCCCGAGCGTGCAATACCGTCTGCGCGACAAGACCGGCCAGGCGCGCGAATACCAGAACTATATGCAGCCGGTGACCCTGGACGGCGACGAGATCTTCCTGTCCGGCGTGCGCACCAATCCGGGCGACCAGTTCAGCTACCTGCGTATTCCGGCCGACGACGAGCACACCGTCAAGGAGTGGATGCGCCTGCGCGCCGCCGTGCAGGACCCAGCCCTGCGCGCCAAAGCCGCGGAGCGCTATTCCCGCCGCGCCATGCCGGATGCGAACGAGGCCATGCGCGCCCAGCTGCAGGCATCGGCGCAGAAAGGTCTGGAGATCTTCGCCGGCGACGACAAGGGCTCCGGCTTCGTCGCCATCAGCCGCTTCCTGGAAAAAGTGCCGCAAGCCGAGCAAACCAAGGCCGCTGACATCTTCCTGAAAATTTTGAACGGCACCATGTGGGAACTGTGGCAGACCATGCGCGAGCAGGCCGGCCAGCAAGGCCCCACGCCGGACGAGAAGCACGCACGCTTCCTGCAGCTGGCCACCAATGCTTTGTCGGACAGCTTCTTCTACGGCGCGCCGGTCTATCTGCAGCTGGATGATTACACCCAGATCAAGGCGTCCGTGTTCCAGGTGACGCGCTCGCCGGGCAAGACGGTGGTCTACCTCGGCTGCGTGCTGCTGGTGCTGGGCGTGTTCTCCATGTTCTACATCCGCGAGCGCCGCGTGTGGGTATGGGTGAAAGATGCCGGGGAGGGCGCGCAAGCCCTGATGGCCATGAGCACTCAGCGCAGGACCATGGACTTTGAAAGAGAGTTTAAGGAATTAAAGGAAAAGCTGCCGCAATCGGCGTAAGCTAGTGCCAGTTTTCGGAGAGATACGATGGAAATCACGCAAAACCAAACTTACACGCAGGCGCCCGGCTACTTCAAGCGTCTGGGCGCACTGGACTGGCTGTTCGCCCTGGCCCTGCTGGCGGGCGCGCTGTATGCGCTGAACCGCTTCGGCGCCTTTATGGATTATTACGAGAAGAGCATCCTGGTGGCAGCCGTGCCGACCTTTGCGGCGCTGGGCTGGCACTGGAAGCCGGTGCGCTGGCTGATGCCGCTGGCCTTCCTGCTGGCTTATTTCGGCGTCCACTTCTACGACGGCCAGCTGGCCAATGCGGAATCGCGCTTCTTCCTGAAGTACATGCTGTCCAGCCAGTCCGCGATCCTGTGGATGAGCACCATGTTCTTCCTGTCCACGCTGTTCTACATCGGCGGCCTGGTACTGCGCTCGCCGTTTGGTGGTTCGGTCGGCTCCAAGCTGTGCTGGGCCGCAGTGGTGCTGGGCCTGACCGGCATGCTGGTGCGCTGGTACGAATCCTACCTGATCGGCACGGACGTGGGCCATATCCCGATTTCGAACCTGTATGAAGTGTTCATCCTGTTCTCGCTGATCACTGCCCTGTTCTACCTCTACTACGAACAGCATTACCAGACCCGCCAGCTGGGTCCCTTCGTGCTGCTGGTGATCTCGGCGGCAATTGGCTTCCTGCTGTGGTACACGGTGGCGCGCGGCGCGGCCGACATCCAGCCGCTGGTGCCGGCGCTGCAAAGCTGGTGGATGAAGATTCACGTGCCGGCCAACTTCATCGGCTATGGCACCTTTGCGCTGGCGGCCATGGTGGCGTCGGCCTATCTGCTGAAGTCCCACGGCTACCTGGCGGACCGCCTGCCGTCGCTGGAACTGCTGGACGACGTGATGTACAAGGCCATCTCGGTCGGTTTTGCCTTCTTTACAATTGCCACCATTCTGGGCGCGCTGTGGGCGGCTGAGGCCTGGGGCGGCTACTGGTCCTGGGACCCCAAAGAAACCTGGGCGCTGATCGTCTGGCTGAACTACGCGGCCTGGCTGCATATGCGCCTGATGTCCGGCCTGCGCGGCCGTGCGGCGGCGTGGTGGGCGCTGGTGGGCCTGGTGGTGACGACCTTTGCTTTCCTGGGCGTCAACATGTTCTTGTCAGGTTTGCACTCCTACGGCAAATTGTAATCACAACGTAATTATGTGAATTCCGGATTGGTGTAAGGTTTGAAGTGTCTGGACGACCAAGTCCTAACCGAACACTTATCCGGAGTTGACATGCTGATCAAACGTAGCCCCAACGGCATCGACCTGCCGTTTTCCTCCGAAATCACGCCGCGCGAGATTTTTGAGTCGCGCCGTAGCTTCATCAAACAGCTGGCTGTCGGCTCCATTGCCGGTGCTGGCCTGCTGGACTCGGCCTTCGCACAGGGCGGCGGCAACGCCAAGCTGGCCGCCAAGCTGAATCCCGCCTGGTCGGCCATGGAAAAGCAGACCGCGTACAAGGATGCGACCAGCTACAACAACTTCTACGAGTTCGGTACCGATAAGAGCGACCCGGCGCACTATGCCGGCACGCTGCGCCCACGGCCATGGACCGTGTCCATCGAAGGCGAAGTGAAGAAGCCATTCACGCTGGATCTCGATAGCCTGCTTAAACTGGCGCCGCTGGAAGAGCGCGTGTACCGCCTGCGCTGCGTGGAGGGCTGGTCGATGGTGATTCCATGGATCGGCTACTCGCTTTCCGAAATCATCAAGAAGGCCGAACCGACCGGCAATGCGAAGTTCGTTGAATTCGTTTCGCTGGCCGACAAGAAGCAGATGCCAGGCGTCGGCAGCCGCGTGCTGGACTGGCCGTATGTGGAAGGTCTGCGCATGGACGAAGCCAATCACCCGCTGGCCCTGCTCACGCTGGGCATGTACGGCGAAGTGCTGCCGAACCAGAACGGCGCGCCGGTACGCATCATCGTCCCGTGGAAGTATGGCTTCAAATCAGCCAAGTCGATTGTGAAGATCCGCTTCGTGAAGGACATGCCGCGTACTGCCTGGAACCTGGCGGCGCCGAATGAATACGGCTTCTATTCGAATGTGAATCCGGACGTGGATCACCCGCGCTGGTCGCAGGCTTCCGAGCGCCGCATCGGCGAGGATGGTTTCTTCAACCGCAAGCGCAAGACGCTGATGTTCAACGGCTATTCCGACGTGGCCTCGCTCTACACGGGCATGGATTTGAGGAAGAACTTCTGATGATCGCCAATCCGACACCCCGGCAGCTCACAGTGCTGAAGACCATTGTCTTCGCACTGTCGCTGCTGCCGTTCTTCAAACTGGTCTGGCTGGTCGCCAACGACCAGCTGGTGGAGCCGCTGCAATACATCACGCGCGCCACCGGCGACTGGACCTTGTACTTCCTGTGCATCACGCTGGGCGTGACGCCGCTGCGCCGTTTCTCGAAGTGGAACTGGGTCCTCAAGCTGCGCCGCATGCTTGGCCTGTATGCCTTTTTCTACGGCCTGCTGCACTTCATGACCTTCTTCTGGTTCGATCACTTCTTTGATCTGCAGGAGATGCTGAAGGATGTGGTCAAGCGTCCCTTTATCACGGTCGGCTTCATCGCCTTCGTGCTGCTGATTCCTCTCGCGGTGACCAGCACCAATGCCATGGTGCGCCGCCTGGGCGGCAAGCGCTGGCAGCTGCTGCATAAGCTGGTGTACGTGATCGCGCCGCTGGGCATCCTGCACTTCTGGTGGATGAAGGCCGGCAAGCACGACTTCGCGCAGCCTATCCTGTTCGGCTCCATCGTGTTCGTGCTGCTGGCGCTGCGTGTCTGGTGGGCGCGCGAGAAAGCCGCGGCGCTGGCGCAAGGCAGCGTGCGCGCTGCGCCCGCCGCGAGCCGATGAATTGCCAGTGAGGCTTAGGGCGGATCACCGGTCCGCCGTCTGCCTGCCCTGCCGCGGCGCTCCCGCAGGCAGGGGCGCCGATGTAAAATGCTGCAAAAACTACATCGGCGCTCTTCATGCAAAACCCTTCCCCTGACGGCTTCCGCCGCCGCCTCGCTGTTCTTGCTGTCATTGCCCTTGCCGGCATCGCCGTACTGGTCGCTCGCCTGGTCTGGCTGCAGGCGCTGAGCTGATGTGGCAGCGCGTTCGGCCCTGGCTGGCCGTTGATGCGCCGCTGGCGCTGTGCGTCACGCTGCTGCTGGCGGCGGGCCTGGTCACCCTGTATTCCGCGGCCCTCGATTTCCCCGGCCGCTTCGAACTCCAGCTGCGCAATATCCTGATCGCGCTTGGCCTCATGTGGGCAGTGGCGAATGTCCCGCCACAGCAATTGCAGCGCTACGCAGCGGGCGTGTATGCCGCGGGCGTGCTGATGCTGCTGGCTGTCTTCGTTGCGGGCACCAGCCGTAAAGGCTCGCAGCGCTGGATTAATCTCGGCTTCGAATTCCAGCCCTCGGAGCTGATGAAGATCGCCATGCCGCTGATGCTGGCCTGGTTCTTCCATCATTTCCGCGCCACGCAGCGCTGGAAGACCTTTGCAGTGGCTGCCGTGCTGCTGCTGATTCCTGTCGCACTGATCGCCAGGCAGCCCGACCTGGGTACTGCGCTGCTGGTGCTGGCCGCGGGCTTCTATGTGATTCTGTTTGCTGGCCTGTCGTGGAAGGCATTGGCGGCGCTGGCTGCCGCGGCGGTGGTGGCTGTGCCGATTGCCTGGCCCTTCCTGCACGACTACCAGCGTCAGCGCGTGATAACCATGCTCGATCCGGGCGCCGACCCAATGGGCAAAGGCTTCCAGATCACGCAGGCGGGCATTGCGATTGGTTCGGGAGGCTTATCGGGCAAGGGCTGGCTCGAAGGCACGCAAGGCCATCTCGGCTTCGTGCCGGAGCGCTCGACGGACTTCATCTTCTCCGTCTTTGCCGAAGAATTTGGCCTGCTCGGAATTTGCGCCTTGCTGCTGCTGTACTTTCTGCTGATTGCGCGCGGCCTGCAAATTACCGCCCGCGCGGACACCCAGTTCGCACGCTTGCTGGCCGGATCGATCACGATGATCTTCTTCACCTACGTCTTCGTGAACATCGGCATGGTCAGTGGCATCGTGCCGGTGGTCGGCGTGCCGCTGCCCTTCATCAGCTACGGCGGCACAGCGCTCATGACGCTGGGACTGGGCTGCGGGATCTTGATGAGTATCCAGCGCCAGTCCCGGCAACGACTTATTTGATAACGGATTCCAGCGCGAACAGGTCGGCTGGATTTTCGCGCTGGCGCACGACGTGGACTTGTGAGCCGTCCACGATCAGTTCAACGGCGCGGCCGCGGGTGTTGTAGTTGGAAGCCATGGTCATGCCGTAGGCGCCGGCGGTCTTCATCACCAGCAGATCGCCTGGGGCAACCGCCAGCTCGCGGTCACGTGCCAGCCAGTCGCCGGATTCGCAGATCGGGCCGACCACGTCGAACATGGCGGAAGCCGTACCGGCTTTCACGACAGGCTGCATGTCCATCCACGCCTGATACATCGCCGGACGCGCCATATCGTTCATGGCCGCATCGACGATGCAGAAGTTCTTCTCTTCACCGTGCTTGATGAACTCCACGCGGGTCAGCAGTACGCCGGCGTTGCCGACGATCGAGCGGCCCGGTTCGAAGATCACCTTGATCGGCTGGCCGTTGTGCTTTTCCTTGCGCCAGGCGTCGATGCGCTTGAACAGGCGGCCGAGATAATCGCCGACCGGCACCGGCGCGCCGTCGCCGTAGTCGATGCCCAGGCCGCCGCCGATGTCCAGGTGGTGCAGGTGGATACCTTCAGCGTGCAGGGTGTCGATCAGTTCAATCAGCTTGTCCAGTGCTTCCAGCAGCGGTGCGTCGTCCAGCAGCTGCGAGCCGATGTGGCAGTCGATGCCGGAGACGTCCAGGTGCGGCAGCTTGGCAGCGACGCGATAGGTATCGAGCGCATCATCGAACGCTACGCCGAACTTGTTGGCCTTCAGGCCCGTGGCGATGTAAGGATGGGTCTTGGCATCCACGTTCGGATTCACGCGCAGCGATACGCGGGCCTTCTTGCCCATGCTGCCGGCCACTTCGTTCAGACGGTGCAGTTCAGGGATGGATTCCACGTTGAAGCACAGGATGTCGTGGTTCAGCGCCAGGCGCATTTCATCCACGCTCTTGCCCACGCCGGAGAAGATCACTTTCTTCGGATCGCCGCCGGCGGCAATCACGCGCAGCAGTTCGCCGCCGGACACGATATCGAAGCCCGCGCCCTTGTCCGCCAGCAGCTTCAGGATCGCCAGATTCGAATTCGCCTTCATGGCATAGCAGACCAGCGCATCGCGGCCGGCAGCGGCATTCGCGTATGAATCAAAGTTATCCAGCAGCGTCTTTTTGGAATAGACGTAGGCCGGGGTGCCGTATTGTTCTGCGATCGCGTTGAGCGCAACGTCTTCGGCGTGCATCACGCCATTCTGGTATTCGAATTGGGACATAAGAGCTTACTGTTGGGATGCTGGAGGAGTGGAGGGCACTGGGGAAGACGGTGGCGCCACGCCTGGTTTGCCGAGGTTGTCGGAACTGGCAGGCTTGGTGGGCGGTTTGGGCAGGTAGAGCGGACCGGTTTGGCCGCATGCGGTCAGCATTGCGGCGAGGGCCAGCGCGGCAGGCAGTGCGATTCTGGACTTCACGATTAAAATACGGTTTGGATTGAGACCTTGGAGTGTAGCATGACCGAATCGGAATTTTTGGAGCTGGCGGAAGAGACGCTGGATGCTGTTGAGGCAGCACTGGACCGTCTGGCCGACCAGGATATGGTGGATGTGGAGTGCAGCCGCAACGGCAATGTGCTGGAAATCGAGTTCCTGGAGAACGGATCGAAGGTGATCGTCAACAGCCAGGCAGCGATGAAAGAGCTGTGGGTGGCCGCGCGCTCGGGCGGTTTCCACTACCGCTTTCTGGAAGGTAAATGGTGCGATACGCGCAGCGGGCTGGAATTGTTCGCTGCGCTGTCGGAGATTGCCACCGCACAAGGCGGCGCGCCGGTGGTGCTTGCGCCTTAAACCAGAGGCAGAGAGCAGGTGGCTGCCACATCGTGGCAGCCACCAGGTTTGCGCCGTTGGTTTTTAGAACAGCTCGTTCTTCACAGCGTCCTTCTGCTTTTCCTCCGCCGGAGTGCCGCGGGTATTGCCTTCCAGGCTCTGCACGCCGGTTCCCGGCGGATTCTCCGCGTAATAGTATTCACCGTCGGCCATGATGATGCCCTCCGGCACTGCACGTTCCTCGATCGGAATATTCTTCAGCGACTTCTGCATATAGCCGATCCAGATCGGCAGCGCCAGGCCGCCGCCGGTTTCGCGGTTGCCCAGGTTGCGCGGCTGGTCGAAGCCGATCCAGGCGATGCCCACAAGCTTTGGCTGATAGCCTGCGAACCAGGCGTCGATGGAATCATTGGTGGTGCCGGTCTTGCCCGCGATGTCCGGACGCTTGAGCACCAGCGCCTTGGTGGCAGTACCGAAGCGCACCACATCCTTCAGCATCGAATCCATCAGGAAGGCATTGCGTTCATCGATTACGCGGTTCTTCTCGTCGCCCGCACGGTCAGGAGCGGCTTGCGACAGAACTTTGCCATTCGCATCGGTCACTTTGGAAATCAGATATGGCGTCACCTTGTAGCCGCCGTTGGCAAATACAGAGTAGGCGCCCGCCATCTGCAGCGGCGTCACGGCGCCCGCACCCAGAGCCAGCGTCAGGTAAGGCGGATTACGTTCCGCATCGAAGCCGAAGCGGGTGGCATATTCCTGGCCGTACTTGGCGCCGATCTTGTGCAGGATGCGGATCGAGATCATGTTCTTCGACTTGGTCAGGCCGCGGCGCATGGTCATCGGGCCTTCGTACTTGCCGTCGTAGTTCTTCGGCTCCCATGCCTGGCCGCCGGTCTGGCCTGCGTCGAAGGAGATCGGTGCGTCGTTAATCATGGTGGACGGTGAAAGTCCGCGCTCCAGCGAAGCCGAGTAGATGAAGGGCTTGAAGGAGGAGCCTGGCTGGCGCCATGCCTGCGTCACGTGATTGAACTTGTTGCGGTTGTAGTCGAAGCCACCCACCATCGATTTGATGGCGCCGTCTTCGGTGCTGGCCGAAATGAAGGCCGATTCCACTTCCGGCATCTGGGTCAGCAGCCAGTCCTTGCCTTCCTGGTAGACGCGGATCACCGCGCCACGGCGAATGCGCTTATTCGGCGGGTTCTTGTCCGATAGCCACGAGCGGCCCTGTTCCAGACCGGCGCCGGTGATGCTGATCTCTTCGCCCGATGCGGTGACGGCGGTGACTTTGTTCGCGCCGGCGTCCAGCACCATGGCAGCCACGATATCGTCGCTGTCCGGATGTTCGGCGAGTTCGGTTTCGATCATCTCGTCGGCTTCGGATTTATTGGCCGGCAGGTCCACATAAGCTTCCGGACCACGGTAAGCGTGGCGGCGCTCGTAATCCATCACGCCGCGGCGCAGGGCCAGGTAAGCGGCGTCCTGATCGGCCTTGGTGATGGTGGTGAAGACGTTCAGGCCGCGCGTGTAGGTATCTTCCTTGAACTGCTCATAGACCAGCTGGCGCGCCATTTCCGCAACATATTCGGCATGAACGCCAAACTCGCTGCTGTCGGTTTTCACTTTTAGCTGCTCGTTCTTGGCCGTGTCGTACTGTGCGGGCGTAATATAGCCAAGCTGGAGCATGCGCTGCAGGATGTACTGCTGGCGCGTGCGTGCGCGCTTCGGATTGACTACCGGGTTGTAAGCCGAAGGCGCTTTGGGCAGGCCGGCCAGCATGGCCGCTTCTGCCACGCTAATGTCTTTCAGATTCTTGCCGAAGTAGATTTGGGCGGCCGACGCAAAGCCGTAAGCGCGCTGGCCCAGGTAGATCTGATTCATGTAGACCTCAAGGATCTGGTCCTTCGTGAGGTTCTGTTCGATCTTCCAGGCCAGCAGGGCTTCATAAGCCTTGCGTTTCAGTGTCTGTTCGCTGGAGAGGAAGAAGTTGCGCGCCACCTGCTGCGTGATGGTGGATGCGCCCTGACGCGCACCGCCCGTGGCGTTGTGCAGGGCCGCGCGCAGGATGCCCCAGTAATCCACGCCGCCATGTTCGTAGAAGCGATCGTCCTCGATGGCCAGCACGGCCTTCTTCATCACATCGGGGATGTCTTTGAAGTGCACAAGGTTGCGGCGTTCTTCGCCGAACTCGCCGATCAGCACATTGTCGGCAGAGAAGATCCGTAGTGGCATCTTGGGCCGGTAATCGGTCAGCGTATCCAGGGAGGGCAGGTTGGGGTAGGCCAGCGCCAGTCCAAAGACGACCAGCAACACGCCTGCCAGGATCAGGCCCAATACCGAGACCAGGGCCATCATCAGGAAACCGTGAGATTTCTTTTGCGGCGGGGTCTCTTTATTAATAGAAGTCATGCGCAGTACGGGTTAATAGTTATGCGAGGAATTATAAGCGAGCAGCAATTACGGGGCGCGCACGAAAATAGGCCATTATTTTGAGTAATATTTACCATGAGCAACAAAACAACTCTGTTAATTCCGCAGCCACGTCTAAGGTAAGTCACTGTGGCGTAAGGCAAACAACGACACAATCGTGCTTTGTAGAAATACCTTTACATTGTTTGAGCAATATTGCTAGCATCTAATGTACTGTCTCACCTTTGCTCGCTAAGCATGGGTTTTTAAAAGAATTCCGATATTCAAATGTCTATGGAGTTGTCAGGAGTGCATAAATGATGCTCGATCTAAAAGCCCTGCTCGGCGGCGCCCAGGCCCCGCTGGTCGGCATCGACATCAGCACCTCCAGCGTCCGCCTGGTAGAGCTGGCCGATGCCGGCAAGGATGGCATGCGCCTTGAGCGCTATGCTGCCGAAGCCTTGCCGCGAGGTGCCGTCACCGACGGTAATATCGAGAACATGGACCAGGTGGTCGACGCCGTGCGCCGCCTGATCAAGAAAAGCGGCACACGCGCCCGTCATGTGGCGCTCGGTATGCCGCCGGCCTCGGTTATCACCAAAAAAATCGTTCTGCCAGCCGGCATGTCGGAAGAGCAGCTGGAAGTGCAGGTGGAGTCCGAGGCCAGCCAGTATATTCCCTTTGCCCTCGACGAAGTGAGCCTGGACTTTGACGTCATTGGCCCGGTGCCCAATTCCACCGACGATATTGAAGTCATGCTGGCCGCAGCACGCCGCGAAAAAGTGGAAGACCGCGTGGCGGTAGCGGAAGCTTCGGGCATGAAGGCGCAAGTGCTGGATATCGAGTCCTATGCTGCACGCGCTGCGCTGGACCGCGTCGTGGTGCAAATGGCCGATGGCGGTACCGGCCAGGTGGTGGCCCTGTTCCAGATCGGCGCCCAGGTCACCCATATCTCCGTGATGTTGGATGGCACCACCGTATATGAACGCGAGCAGCCTTTCGGCGGCCACTCCCTGACCCAGGATATCGTGCGTGCATACGGCCTCGCCTACGAGGAAGCCGAAGCGCGCAAGAAGAGCGGCGATCTGCCCGAGAACTTTGCCAGCGACGTGCTGGCCCCGTTCCTGGAAAGCGCTGCGCTGGAAATCACCCGTGCCATCCAGTTCTTCTTTACCTCCACCCCTTACACCAAGATCGACCAGATCTTTCTGGCGGGCGGCTGTGCCACCTTGCCCGGCTTGCTCGAACTGATCGCCAGCCGTACCCGCATTTCGAGCGCGGTGATCTCGCCCTTCAAAGGCATGCAGCTGGGCTCCGGTGTGCGCGAACAGGCACTGCGCGCTGATGCGCCGGCTTATCTCGTGGCCTGCGGCCTTGCCATGCGGAGGTTCGGCTGATGATACGCATTAATCTGCTGCCTCACCGCGAGGCGAAGCGCAAACAGCGCAAGCAAGCGTTCGCAGCCTTGCTGGTGCTGGGCGCCCTGGCCGGTGGCGCCATCGTGCTGCTGGTCGGCGGCTACAACGCGCGCGCCATCTCCGTGCAGGAAGAGCGCAACCAGGTGCTGACGACCGCTATCAAAGGCCTGGATGTGAAGATCGCCGAGATCGCATCCCTGAAACAGGAAATCGAATCGCTGAAAGCGCGCCAGGAAGCGGTCGAAGATCTGCAGGCCGACCGCAACCAGCCGGTGTATTTGATGGATGAACTGGTCAAACAGACGCCCCCTGGCGTTTATCTGAAAGGCTTCAAGCAGGAAGGCCAGAAGGTCACGCTGAACGGTTATGCCCAGTCGCAGGAACGTGTCTCCGAACTGCTGCGTAACTTGGCCGGCAACTCGCCCTGGCTGGAGCGCCCGGACCTGATCGAAGTGAAGGCCGCAACTCTTGGCAAGGATAAGAACACCGGCCGCAAGGTGGTCGAGTTCAACCTGTCCGTCAACATCAAGCGTCCGCGCGACAAGGACAAGCCGCAAGACGGCAAGCCTGGCGCCAAGAACCCGCAGGCGACTGCGGCCCCGAAGAGCTGAGGCGCACCATGGCAATCGATCTGAATCAATTGGGAGACTCGCTGAAGTCCCAGTTCCAGGGCCTGAACGGCATTCATCCTGGCATGTGGCCCATCGTCCCGCGCGTGCTGTGCGGCGTTGGCGTGGCGGCAGCCGTTGTGGCGCTGGGCTACTTCGGCTACTGGCAAGGCCAGTTCGAGGAGCAGGACGCCGGCGCGCAGCAGGAGCTGAAGCTGCGTGACGAGTACAAGCTCAAGACCGCGCAGGCGGTCAACCTGGAAGCGCTGAAGAAGCAGAAGGAAAAGGTTGACGAGTACGTGCTGCAGATGGAGAAGCAGCTGCCGAGCAAAGCGGAGATGGCGGCCCTGCTGTCGGACATCAACCAGGCGGGCCTGGGCCGTGGTCTGCAGTTCGAGCTGTTCAAGCCGGGCAAAGTGGACGTCAAGGAATACTACGCCGAGCTGCCGATCGATATCCGCGTCACCGGCAACTACCACGACGTCGGCTCCTTCGCCGGCGACATGGCCAATCTGCCGCGCATCGTGACGCTGAATAATATGACGCTGAACACCGGCAAGGATGGCAACACCCTGGTGCTCGATGCCGTGGCCAAGACCTTCCGCTACCTCGATCCGGAGGAAGTGGCGGCGGCGCGCAAGGCGGCCGCTGACAAGAAGAAAGCGAAGAAATGATGCGCCGCGCGATCCTTACCCTGCTGCCCCTGCTGGCGCTGGCCGGCTGCGGTGACAGCGATGTGCAGGAAGTCCGCACCTGGATGAAGCAGGTGGACTCTCAGACCCAGCCAACGGTCAAGCCGCTGCAGGCGCCGAAAAAATTCGTGCCCTTCGCCTATGCCGCAGCGGATCAGCCGGACCCTTTCAATGCCAACAAGCTGCTGGCTGAACTGGCGAAGTCGCGTCCCGGTGGCGGCCTGCAGCCGGACACCAACCGCCGCAAGGAATTCCTCGAAAGCTTCCCGCTCGATGTGATGAAGATGGTGGGAACCCTGGAAAAAGATAAGCAGATCTTTGGCCTGCTGCAGATCGACCACACCGTGTACCAGGTGCGGCCCGGCCAGCACGCAGGACAGAACTTCGGTCTCATTACCTCGGTGTCCGAAGACGCGATAACAATCAAGGAAATTGTTCAGGATGCGGCCGGCGACTGGGTCGAACGCATGTCGAAGCTGGAACTGCAGGAAAGTAAGGAGAATACCAAATGATCGCCATCAGAACCGTGACGCGTGCCCTGCGTTTTGCAGGCCTCGCGCTGGCGCTGGCCGGCAGCGCAGCCGTGGCGCACGCCCAGCAAGGCAACGCGATCGAATCGATCACGGCCAACCAGCAAGGCAGCAATGTCATCGTCAAAATCGCGCTGAAAGATGCGCCGGAAAAGCTGCCCATCGGCTTTTCCATCACCAATCCGGCGCGCATTGCGCTGGATTTCGGCGCCACCAGCAACGGCACCGGCAAGACCAGTCAGGAAATCAACCTCGGTGACCTGAACAGTGTCAACGTAGTGCAGGCTGGCCAGCGTTCGCGCCTGGTATTCAACCTGAAGCGCCCTCTGAATTATGCAACCGCTATTGATGGCAAAGCTGTGATCATGACCATCGACGGCTCCGGCGGCATCGCCACTGCGGTCGATGCGCGCGGTCTGCCGATTCCTCAGGCGGCTCCCGTGGTCCCGGCGGGCAAGCAGCTGCTGCGCGATATCGACTTCCGCCGCGGTACCAGTGGTGAAGGGCGCGTAGTGGTGGACCTGCCGAACAGCCAGGTCGCCGTTGACGTGCGCCAGACCGCAACCGGCGTGGTGGTGGACTTCATGAAGACCGGTCTGCCGGAAACCTTGCGCCGCCGCCTTGACGTGACCGACTTCGGCACCCCGGTGACCAAGGTGACGACCGTTCCGCAGGGCGAAAATTCGCGCATGACCATCGAAGCGCATGGCCTGTGGGAGCAGAGCGTCTACCAGAGCGACACCCAGCTGGTGGTGGATGTGAAGCCGATCAAGGAAGACCCGAACAAGCTGGTGCAAGGCACCCAGGGCTACCGTGGCGAGAAGCTGTCCTTCAACTTCCAGAACGTGGATGTGCGCGCGGCGCTGCAAGCGATTGCCGACATCTCCGGCCTGAACATCATCACCAGCGACAGCGTGCAGGGCAACCTGACCCTGCGTCTGAAGGAAGTGCCATGGGATCAGGCGCTGGACGTCGTGATGCAGGCCAAAGGCCTCGATATGCGCAAGAACGGCAGCGTGCTGTGGATCGCACCGAAAGAAGAATTGCTGACCAAGGAAAAGCTGGAACTGGAGCAGCGTGCCCAGATCGCTGATCTGGAGCCACTGAAGTCCGAGATCTTCCAGCTGAACTATCAGAAAGCGGAAGCCTTCAAGACTGTGTTCGGCCTGGACGGCGGCTCGGGTGAGCAGCGCAACCGTATTCTGTCCAAGCGCGGCAGCGCCATTATTGAGCCGCGCACCAATCAGCTGTTCGTGACCGATATTCCGTCCAAGCTGGAAGACGTGCGTAAGCTGATCGCCAAGACCGACGTCGCGACCAAGCAGGTGCTGATTGAAGCGCGTATCGTGGAAGCGTCCGACACCTTCACCCGCAACCTGGGTGCCAAGCTGGGCTTCTCCGACCTGCGTACACAGCGCGGCGGCGACTCGGGCTGGCAGCTGGGCACCAGCAATACCCGTCTCGGCCTGGGTGGCAATATCACCGGCGTCGGCACGGCGACCGGCCAAACCACCGTCACCAGCATTACGGACGCCTGGAACAACACGCAATTCATCAATCTGCCGGCGGCGGGCATCAATGGCGCACAGGCCGGCAGCCTGGCTGTCAGTCTGTTCTCTTCGGCTGCTAACCGCTTCCTGAACCTGGAGCTGTCGGCGCTGGAAGCAGATGGCACCGGCAAGATCATTTCCAGCCCGCGCGTGGTGACCGCCGACAAGGCCGCCGCCACCATCGAGCAGGGCGTGGAACTGCCTTACCAGGTCGCGACCTCCAGCGGCGCCACGGCGATTATCTTCCGCAAGGCGAACCTGAAGCTGGATGTGGTTCCGCAAATTACGCCCGACGGCAACGTGGTGCTGGACGTGGACGTAAACAAAGACAGTGTCGGCCAGGAGACCCGGGCCGGCTTCGCAATCGACACCAAGCACGTGAAAACTCAGGTGATGGTGGAAAACGGCGGCACCGTGGTGCTGGGTGGTATTTACCAGCAGACGGAGCGTAATACAGTGAGCAAGGTACCGGTTTTGGGAGATGTGCCGGTGCTGGGCAACCTGTTTAAAAATAATAGCCGTACCAACGACAAGACCGAATTGCTGGTCTTTATCACGCCAAAGATCGTTGCCGAGCGTCTGTCGGCGCGCTGATAACGGTTAGGCTGCTTCAAGAAAAAGGGTAATAAAAGATGAGCATGCAAGCATTACGCAAACTTTCAGGCTGGGTCGGCGCTTTCGCCGCCGCCAGTCTGCTGGCCGCCTGCGGCGGCGGTGGCGGTTCGCCCGGCACCAATGCCAACGGCCAGCAGCCATCCAAGGCCGCGACCGTGGTCCTGAGCGCAAGCTCCGGCACCATTGCATCGTCTGGCCAGGATGGCACCGAAGTGACCCTGACGGCCATCGTCAAGGACAGCAACAACAACACACTCCCGAACGAAACCGTGAGCTTCAAGTCCAGCTCCGGCAACATCAGCAATACCAACCGTATCAGTGATGCCAATGGCGTGGTGACGGAAAAGCTGAACGTAAAAGGTGATACCAGCCTGCGCGACATCACCATTACCGCCAGTGCCGGCGGCGCAACCTCCAACGCGGTTACCGTGAAAGTCGTCTCGGCAACGCAGACCCTGACCCTGACCACTGACGCGGGTACCCTGCAGTCGGCCGGTGCTGCCGGTTCTGAAGTGACCGTGACGGCCCTGGTCAAGGATTCCAACAATTCCGTCATGGCTGGTGTTCCAGTGACTTTGTCGGCCGACTCCGGCAGCCTGACCAATGGTAGCCGTGTCACCGATGCTACCGGCCGCGTGACTGAAAAGCTGTCGACCGGCGGCGACGCGACCAGCCGTACTATCAAGGTTACCGCGTCCATCTCCGGCCTGCCTCCAGTGACTGCCAACGTTTTGGTTTCCGGCACCAAGCTGCAGGTCAATGCCAATAGCACCGTCAATACCGGCAGCGCGACCGACGTTACTGTCAAGCTGGTCGATTCGGCTGGTAATCCACTGGTCGGCAAGACCGTTACCTTCAGCGCAAGCAATTCGCTGTCCGTCAAAGGTGGTGGCGCGGCCGTTACCAATTCGGCTGGCCAGCTGGTGCTGACCTATGCTGTCGCCAGCGGATCTACCAGTACCCAGGACACTATTACTGTGAGCTCCATGGGCGAAAGCGCGTCTGCTGTTGTCGCCATCAGCGCGGCCAACTTCACCGTAAAGCCAACCCAGACCACGGCAAATATCAACAGCTGCATCCTGGTCAATGTGCACACTGATAATGTCAGCTCGCCACTGCCACAGGTAATGGTGAGCAGCTCGCGCGGTACCGTGTACACGGATGCTTCCTGCCTGACCCAACTGACCGTTGCGAAGACCCTGAGTGGCGGCGGCGATGCGCAAGTGTACGTGCAGGCAACCAGCCCAGGTGTAGCAACGCTGACGGCTAACCTGAGCAGTGGCGGCATTACCCAAGGGACGATGGAATTCGTGGCCCCGCTGACCGCTTCCTCCTCCATTAGCGTTCAGGCCGATCCAGGCACTATCGGCGCCAACTCGGCTGGTAGCACCAGCCAGCAGGCCACCATCCGCGCCATCGTGCGCGATGGCACGTCCGCCAACAATCTGGTCAAAGGCGCCCTGGTGACCTTCAGCATCGTCAGCGACCCGAGCGGCGGTAGCCTGAGCCAGCCGGCCGTAGTGCCAACTGGCAGCGACGGTTCGGCCAGCGTTAGCTTTATTGCTGGCACTTCCTCCACCGCATTGAACGGTGTGGTCATCCGCGCTCAGTTGCAAGGTGCTTCAAGTGCTTCCAGCACTGTTTCCCTGACCGTGTCCAAGAAGGCGCTGTTTATCTCGGCCGGTACCGGCATCGCCGTCGGTGTCAACGACCCGACGACCTACACCAAGGATTATGCCGTGGTGGTGACCGATGCTAACGGCAATGCCGTGTCAGGCGTGAACGTGACTGCTTCCGTGCTGCCACGCTACTACTACAAGGGGCAACTGGAGTTCTTCACCGGCGCCTCGTGGGGCATGCCGATTGGCGTAAATGGCAGCAAGCCAGTGCCATTCGCCTGCCCGAATGAAGACACCAACGGCGACGGCATTCTGAATGCAGGTGAAGATACCAACGGTAACGGCGTCCTGGACCCGGGCATCCCTGTTACAGTGACGTCCTCCGGTACGACCGATGCCAGCGGCAAGGCCACGGTGACTCTGACCTATCCGCGTGACCGCGCACTGTGGACTGGTGTGGATCTGACCATCCGCGGCAGCGTCTCCGGTTCGGAGGCGATTTACAAGGCTTATGTTCCGCATCTGGTTGGTGCCGCTTCCGATTACAGCGACATCAAGATTTCGCCGCCAGGCGCCAGCAGCCCATACGGCCAGGTCAACACCGGCACTGCCGCAGACTGCACGACAGCAAATTAATAAGCTATCATGTATGGATGCAAAATGTTTTCTTGGTAGGGCTGATGGGGGCGGGCAAGACGACAATCGGTCGTCTGCTTGCCCGCAAACTGGGGCTGCGCTTCGTCGACTCTGATCACGAGATCGAAGCGCGCACTGGTGCTTCGATCCCCTGGATCTTCGAAATCGAAGGCGAACAAGCCTTCCGCCGGCGGGAAGCAGACGTGATCCGCGACCTGACCAGCCAGCAAGGCATTGTGCTGGCCACCGGCGGCGGCGCCATCCTGAACGAAAACAGCCGCGCTCTCCTCCGGGAGCGCGGCACCGTAGTCTACCTGCGCGCCACCATCAACAGCATCCTGGCCCGCACGGCGCACGACAAGAACAGGCCTCTGCTCCAGACGGCCGATCCCCGCAAAAAACTGGAAGAGCTGCTGGCCCAGCGCGAGCCGCTATACATGGAATTGGCGCACCTGGTGATCGACACCGGCCGACCTAACGTACAATCCATGGTGCACTCGATTTTGAACCAGCTGGATGCGATGGCCTGCGCGGCCACGCCGAACTGCTCCACCCAGGCGGAACCCTCGATGACTGAAGAAACCCGTATGCTGCTGAACGTCGATCTCGGCGAACGCAGTTACCCGATCAATATTGGCCCGTCCCTGCTGGACGAGCCGGAACTGTTTGCCCGCCACGCAGGCGGCAAAAAAGTCGCCATCGTCACCAACACCACCGTGGCAAGGCTTTACCTTGAGCGCGTGCGCGCCCCGCTGGCGGCGGCCGGCAAGGAAGTCATTTCCGTGGTGCTGGAAGACGGCGAAGAATTCAAGAACTGGTCCAGCCTGATGCAGATCTTCGACGCGCTGCTGGCCAATAAATGCGACCGCAAGACCACCATGATCGCCCTCGGTGGCGGCGTGATCGGCGACATGACCGGCTTTGCCGCGGCATCGTATATGCGCGGCGTGGACTTCATCCAGGTGCCGACCACCTTGCTGTCCCAGGTCGATTCCTCGGTAGGCGGCAAGACGGGCATCAATCACCCGCTGGGCAAGAACATGATCGGCGCCTTCTACCAGCCGAAGGTGGTGGTGGCCGATACCTCCACGCTGGACACGCTGCCGGACCGCGAGTTGTCCGCCGGCCTGGCCGAAGTGATCAAGCATGGCTGCATTATCGATACCGCCTTCTTCGAATGGATCGAAGCGAACATCAGCAAGCTGATGGCGCGCGACAAGGGCGCCCTGGGCTATGCGATTGCGCGTTCCTGCGAGATCAAGGCCGACGTGGTGCGCCAGGACGAACGCGAAGGCGGCCTGCGCGCCATCCTGAATTTCGGCCACACCTTCGGCCACGCGATCGAAGCGGGCCTGGGCTATGGCGACTGGCTGCACGGCGAGGCCGTGGGCTGCGGCATGGTGATGGCGGCCGATCTGTCGCAGCGCATGGGCTATATCGATGCCGCGACCGTGGAACGCATCCGCAAGCTGGTCGACGCGGCCGGCCTGCCGGTGAAAGCGCCGGACCTTGGCACCGCGCGCTGGCTGGAGCTGATGGAAGTCGACAAAAAGAACGAGGGCGGGGCGATCAAGTTCATCCTGCTCAATCCTTTGGGTAAAGCCCACATCACCAACGCACCGCAGGACCTGCTGCTGCAAACGCTGGCAGCCTGCACGAAATAAGACATGGAAGAGACGCTTGCCCCTTACGCCGCGCATTCGGACAAGGGGCGCGGCCGCCATTACGAAGAAACGCCGCACGCCTCGCGCTCGCAGTTCCAGCGTGACCGCGACCGCATCATTCACTCCACGGCCTTCCGCCGCCTCGAATACAAGACCCAGGTCTTCCTGAATCACGAGGGTGACCTGTTCCGCACGCGCCTGACGCACAGCCTGGAAGTGGCGCAGATCGGCCGCTCTCTGGCGCGCAATCTGCACCTGAACGAAGACCTGGTGGAAGCGATCGCGCTGGCGCACGACCTTGGCCACACGCCTTTCGGCCACGTGGGGCAGGACGTGCTGAATGAATGCATGAAGGAGCACGGCGGCTTTGAGCACAATCTGCAAAGCCTGCGCGTGGTCGATCATCTGGAAGAGCAATACGGCGCCTTCGATGGCCTGAATCTGATGTTCGAAACGCGCGAAGGCATCCTCAAGCACTGCTCGCTGAAGAATGCCAAGCTGCTGGGCGAAGTGGCGCAGCGCTTCATCGACCGCACCCAGCCCTCGCTGGAGGCGCAGCTGACCAACCTCGCCGATGAAATCGCCTACAATAGCCACGATATCGACGACGGCCTGCGCTCCGGCCTGATCTCAATCCAGCAGCTGGAGCAGGTAGATTTCTTCGCGCGCCTGTGGCGTGAAGTGCAGCAGGCGCACCCGGGCCTGTCCGGCCGCCGCGCCATTTACGAAACGCTGCGCCGCCTGATTACTTCGCTGGCCGACGACCTGATAGTCACTTCAACCGAGCGCATCGCGGAACACGGCCCGCAAAGCATGGACGAGGTGCGCAATGCGCCGCCGCTGATCCGCTTCTCCGACCAGATGCGCAAGGACGCCACAGAACTCAAGCGTTTCCTGTACGAGAACCTCTACCGCCACTACAAGGTCAACCGCATGCGCCTGAAGGCCAGCCGCATCGTGCGCGAGCTGTACGAAGCCTTCACCGCCGACAGCGCCCTGCTGCCGCCGGACTACCGCTGCGACGAAGGTCCCAGTGCGCAAGCGCGCCGCGTCGCCGACTACATCGCCGGCATGACCGACCGCTACGCGATCGCCGAACACCGCCGCCTGTATTCGCTCGAGGAGCTTTAGAACATTCTGGCTTGCGCGTCGGTGCGGTTGCCGAGCAGTTCGAGCAGCAGTTTCTTGATGGGGGCGGGCAAGGCTGCGTCGGCTACCGATGCTGCGGGAAGCCAGGTGTAGCGGGGCTCGCCGGCCAGCGCGGTACGCTGCGCGAGCGTGATCAGCAGCGGGGCGATGTGCAGTTTGTAGTGGGTGAACACATGCGTCACAGTTTTCAGGCGTTCCTGCGACTCGACTGCGCCGAAGGGTGATGCAGCTGCTGCAACGGCTGCGGCGTCAGGCTCGGGTAGGACATCGTCGTCATCATTGGCCGCGTTGTGGCCATCCAGCTCTGGCAAGGACAGCAAGCCGCCCCAGATGCCGCTGGCAGGTCGCTGTTCCAGCAGCACTTCATCGCGGTCCACGATCAGCAGCATGGTGGCGTGCTTCTCTGGCGTGGCCTTCTTCGGCTTGCGTACCGGCAGATCCTTCACGCGATCGGTCGCGAAAGCCACGCAGCGCGGCTGCATCGGACAACGTGTGCATTCAGGGCTGCTACGCGTGCACAGCGTGGCGCCCATATCCATCAGGCCTTGCGTGTAGGACTCGATGCCTGCTTCCGGCAGCAGCGCTTCTGCGCGCGCCCACATGGCTTCTTCCGTCTTGCGTTCACCGGGGTACGTGTTAATGCCAAACACGCGTGCGAAAACGCGCTTCACATTGCCGTCCATGATGGCGGCGCGGCGGCCGGAAGAGAATGCGGCAATGGCGGCAGCTGTGGAGCGTCCAATGCCGGGCAGCTCCGCAAGCAAAGCAGGATCGGATGGGAATACACCGTCATGCTCTGCCACGACGCGCTGGGCACATTTGTGCAGGTTGCGGGCGCGCGTGTAGTAGCCCAGGCCAGACCATTGCGCCATCACGTCTTCAACAGGCGCCGCAGCGAGGTCCTGCAGCGTGGGGAAGCGCTCCAGGAAGCGCGCGAAGTAGCCCAGCACCGCACTCACCTGCGTCTGCTGCAGCATAATTTCGGACAGCCAGATTTTGTAGGCGTCGCGCGTGTTCTGCCACGGAAGTGCGTGGCGGCCATGTTGTTTCTGCCAGCGGATCAGGTCCGCGGAAAAGCTCGGGTCGTGGTACTGCAAGATGTTCCTCAATGCTTCGGCGGATCGATGATCCGCCCTACGCGGCTATGCTGCTGCCTGGAGCTCGACCAGTTCGGAATTGATGGCGATGCTCACCGCGCCAGCCAGTTCGGCCAGGCACGATTTCAGCGCATCCAGCTCGGCCTGTGCGGTTTCAAAGGCTTCGATCTTCTGCTCCAGTGTGTCGGTGGCATCGTGTATGCGCTGGATCGAGGCCTGGCGGTGTTTCAATTGGTCCTTGTGCTGCTTGATCTGGGCTTCCAGCGGCGCCATGATGACCTTCAGCCAGGCATCCACATCGGCATTGGCGGCTTTGAAGCAGCGCTTGACCGACGAGGCCACGGAGTCGAAGAAGCGCTCCATGACGACCACGCGCGTGGTCGTCAGCAGAGCAGCGGTGCCGAAGTTCTTGTGATAGATGTCTTCCGCTTCCAGGATCTCATCGCGGTACTTGGCGAGCGAAAAGGGCATCGGCATGGTCAGCTGCAGGCCATGCTCGCCGGAGAACTTGCGGTACATCCCTTCCATCATTTCGCGGATCTCGCCGATCTTCTGTTCGGACGCGTCGAGGTCGGTGCGAATGGCGTCGAAGTACACGCGCACCGCATCGCGCAGGCCGGTGGAGAAGCGGCTGTTGGACATCGCATCGCGTACCGCATGCACGTGGTCGCGCAATACGTCCATGCCCAGGCTGGAATACAGCTCGGTGGACAGGCGCGTGAACACGGCGCGCGTCGCCTGCAGCTTGAACAGGCTCTCGTCGAATTCCTTCTTCTCTGCGTCGACGCGCTTCATCATGTGCGCGATCACATTCTGGTTCTTGCCGCGCAGGCCTTTCAGTTCCAGCAGCTGCTCGACGATGCCGCGCGAGCGGGTCGACAGCATCGCGTGCTGCGAGGTGCTGAGCGCCTGCATTTCGTCGGACAGACGCTTGCGGATGATGTCCTTCTTGGCCGGAATCAGCTCGTTGAACAACGCACCTTCCAGCTGCTCCATGCGGCTCTTCTCCAGCAGCGCCTTGTCGCCGGTGATCTTGCCCAGCAAGGCCTTCTGCGCGGAGACAGGGAACACCTGGCGCGGTGCGAGCCCCAGCATATGCGCTGCATGTTCCTGCTGGCGCGCGATTTCTGCTTCGACTTCGCCGTCGCTGCGCAATGCATCCCACATCGAGTCGATCTTGTTCAGCACTACCATGCGTCCCGCGCCGCCGCCGATGTGGGTGCGCCAGACTTCGATATCGCTCTTGGTCACGCCGGTATCGGCAGCCAGGATGAACAGCACGGCGTGGGCATGCGGAATCAGGTTCAGCGTCAGTTCGGGTTCGGTACCGATCGCGTTCAGGCCCGGCGTATCCAGAATCACCAGGCCTTGCTTCAGCAGGGGATGCGGGAAGTTGATGATGGCGTGGCGCCACAGCGAAATTTCAACCAGGCCGTCTTCGTCCAGCGTGACCGGCATGTCGGGATCGTTCTCGTCATACAGGCCGTAGCGCTTGGCCTCTTCCACGCTCACGTGGCGGGTCAGGCTGACCTGTTTGAACACTTCATGCATCTCGTCCGCTTTGTCGAGATTCAGCGGCAGCACGGTCCAGGCGGAAGGCTGGTCGCGGTAGTCGCTGGTGGAGAGGTTTTCTGCGCGCGTCTCAATCGGTAATAGGCGGATGCAGGCGGGGTAAGCCGGGTCGTACATCAGCTCCGTCGGGCACATGGTGGTGCGGCCCGCCGCGGAAGGCAGGATGCGCTGGCCGTAATCGGCGAAGAAGATGGAGTTGATCAGTTCGGATTTACCGCGCGAGAACTCAGCGACAAAAGCCACGGACAGCTTGTCGTCGGCCAGCTTGGCCAGTGTGCGCGCCAGGCGCTGTTCGGCGGCGGCATCGGCCAGTTCGGCCCCTACCACCCAGTTGCGGTAATTCTGAACGGCGGCGTACACATTCTGACGCCACGCGCTGTATTGCTCCAGGTCCCTGACCATCATCAGACTTTACCCCGTTGTTATTTTTGACAGTTTACGCAATAGAAGGTTGAACGCTGGCCCTGTTTGATCTGGCGCACGGGGGCACCGCAGATGCGGCAGGGCACACCAGCACGATCATAGACGAAATATGTCTGCTGGAAATAGCCTGATTGCCCATTTACGCTGATAAAGTCGCGCAAAGTGCTGCCTCCTTGCACAATTGCCTCAGCCAATACCTCGCGGATGGCCTGTGCGAGACGGTCGTAACGTGCTGCACTGATGCGGTTTGCCGCGGTTTTCGGGTTGATCCCGGCGCGGAAAAGGCTTTCAGAACAATAGATATTCCCGACCCCAACCACGATGTCGCCTGCAATCAACACTTGCTTGATGGCGGCGCTGCGGGTGCGGGTCTGCTCCCACAGCAATTTCCCGGTGAAATCTTCGCTCAGCGGCTCTACGCCCAAGCCACGCAGCAGCACGTGCTCGTCCAGTTCGCCTTCCTCACGCGGATGCCACAGCACGGCGCCGAAACGGCGCGGGTCGGTCATGCGCAGCACCTGCGTGCCGTCGGCGCCTTCCACGACCATGTCGAAATGATCATGCTTTTCAGCGGGGATGCCGGGCGGCAGAACGCGCAAGTGGCCGGACATGCCAAGATGAATAATCAAAGTGCCATGTTCGAAATGTATCAGCAAGTATTTGCCGCGGCGCCCGGTGGCGATGACGGCGCGGCCCGTTAGATTGGCCGGCAGGTCGTCCGGAAACGGCCAGCGCAAGCCATCGCGGCGCAGAACGACGTTGCGCACGGTACGGCCTTCGATATGTGGCGCGACCCCGCGCCGGGTGACTTCAACTTCTGGTAATTCAGGCATGTTTGGGAATTGCTTACACCTGCAAAGCAACGCAAGTTGTGGGTTGGCGTAGAATCAAGTCCTGAGTCCGACTTCGCAGGATCATCCATTGAAAAACGCATTCGCCATTGTAACGCTCTCGGCCCTGTTGTCCGCTTGCGCGGTCGCCCCGCAGAAAGAGGCTGCGCCCGCACCAGAACCCGCTCCGGCGCCTGAAGCCGCCGTCAATGCGCCCGGTTCCGATGCCATCGCAGCCGCCGTCAAACCGGACGGCGACCTGCCATCCGTGGAGCTGACCAGCGAGCTGTTTTACAAGCTCACCAAGGCAGAACTGGATTTCAAACGCGGCCAATGGCAAAGCGCCTACCTCACCATGATGGTGCTGGCGCAGCAGACGCGTGATCCGCGCCTGGCCAAACGTTCCGCAGAAATGGCGCTGTCGGCCAAGCAGGGCAACGAGGCGCTGGCGGCGATCCGTCTGTGGCGCGAACTGGCGCCAGATTCGGACGAAGCAGCGCAATACTTCCTCGGCTTCTCTGTGCTGGGTGATGACCTGAGCGAAGCGGAGCAAGTCTTCGCCCAGCGACTGCAGGCGGCACAGCCGTCCACACGCGGCCTGGCCATGTTCCAGATGCAGCAATTCCTGCTGCGCGCCAAAGACAAAGCCGCGGCCTACGCGCTGATGCAGCGCGTGCTGAAGCCTTATGACGCAATGCTGGAATCGCACCTCGTGCTGGCTCAGGGCGCCTTGGCCGCAGGCGAGAACGAACAGGCCATTGCCGAAGCCAGGCGCTCGCTGACCATCAAGCCCGATTCCGAGCTGGCCGCGCTGACCATGGCGCAGGTGCTGCAGGATCTCGACGGCGCCGCAACGCTGTTCACCGGCTTCCTCAAGAAATACCCCGATGCGCGCGAGGTGCGTTCGGCCTACGCCCGCCTGCTGGTCGAACAGAAGCAGTACGACAAGGCCACCGAGCAGTTCCAGATTCTGCTGAAGGCGCAGCCGGATAATCCTGCAACGCTGTATGCGCTGGGCATCATGTCTATGCAGGGCAATAACACGGTAGCTGCCGAAGGCTATTTCAAGCGCTTTGTCGATGCGCTGGAAAAGAGCCCGGACCCGGACCGCGATCCGTCCAAGGCCCTGATGATCCTGTCGCAGATCGACGAGGAACGCAATGATTTCGACGGCGCGATTGCCTGGCTGGATAAAGTCGATACCGATGATCCACGCCTCACGCTGGCGGTGCGCCTGAAACGCGCCCACCTGACGTCGCGCAAAGGCGATATTGATGGCGCCCTGAAGCAGCTGGCGGAAATCACGCCCGCCGACGAAGCGGAAGAAGTGCAGGTGCTGCAAACCAAGGGCCAGCTGCTGCGCGACGCAGGCCGCGCCAAGGAAGCCTATGCCACGCTGGAAGACGGCGTGCTGCGTTTCCCGAACAGCCCGGACCTGATGTATGACTACGCGCTGGCGGCCGAGAAAATGGGCAAGCTTGATTCAATGGAAACCGCGCTGCGCAAGGTGATCGAGTCCGTGCCGGACAATCACCACGCCTACAATGCGCTAGGCTACTCCTTCGCCGATCGCGGCATCCGCCTCGATGAAGCCTATGAGCTGATCGATAAGGCGCTGAAGATGTCGCCCGGCGATCCCTTCATCATGGACAGCATGGGCTGGGTCAAGTTCCGCATGGGCCAGTTAAAGGAAGCCGAGAAAATGCTGCGCGACGCCTACACGCTGCGCAACGATCCGGAGATTGCCGTGCACCTCGGCGAAGTGCTGTGGGCGCAGGGCGACAAGAGCGGCGCCCAGAAGCTGTGGCGCGAAGCCCGTGCCAAAGACCCGAATAACGATGCGCTGCGCACGACGCTGGCGCGCCTGAACGCCAGTATCTGATGGGCGCGCGTGTTTATGTAGCCGCAGCGGCGGCGGCTTTCCTGCTTGGCGGTTGCGCCACGACCACCAAGGCTCCTGTCTGCAGCGCTGCGTCGGGTGACGCTGTGGATCTGCACGGCCGCCTGGCCGTGAAGTACACGCAGAACAGCGAGCCCAAATCAATGACGGTCAATTACAGCTGGAGCCAGACGCCCCAGTGCACGAACGTGGCCTTGTCGATGCCGATCGGCTCGACGATTGCCACAATCGAAGTAACGCCGGAGCAGGCCGTGTTGACGGAAAGCGGCAAGCCGCCGCGCAGCGCTCCCGACATCGATACGCTGACCGCGCGCATCCTCGGCTGGTCGTTGCCCGTGGCGGGCCTGCGCGAGTGGATGCAAGGCTATGCCACTGCGGCGGACGGCAAGCGATTTAACGCCAGCCCGGGCAATACGGATGTGACCACCAAAGATGGCTGGCGCCTGAGCTTTGTCAGCTGGCAGGACGGCAGCAATCCACCCAAGCCCAAGCGCATCGACGCCGAGCGTTCCGCCAGCGGCCAGATTGAAGAAGTATCCCTGCGCATCGTGATCGATGCAGAATAAACAAGAATGAATAGCCTGAAGAATTGCCCGGCCCCGGCCAAACTGAACCTGTTCCTGCACGTGACTGGCCGCCGCGCCGACGGTTATCACCTGCTGCAAACGGTTTTCCAGATCATCGACCGTAGCGACACGCTCGATTTCGAGCTGCGCGCGGACCACGAAATCCGCCGCGTGAACGAGGTGCCCGGCGTGCCGGAAGACAGCGATCTCGTCATCCGCGCCGCGCGCATGCTGGCGGGCGAAGTGCAGAAGCGCACTGGCGCACAGCCGCAGGGCGTGAATATCACTCTGCACAAAGTGCTGCCGATGGGCGGCGGCGTTGGTGGTGGATCGTCCGATGCCGCCACCACCTTCATGGCGCTTAACAAGCTGTGGAAGGTGGGGTTGAGCAAGCAGGAATTGATGGACCTCGCGCTGCCGCTGGGCGCCGACGTTCCGTTCTTTATCTTTGGCGAGACGGCGTGGGCCGAAGGCGTGGGCGAAGCGCTGCGTCCGGTCGATGCGCCGGAGTGCTGGTATGTGGTGATCGAGCCCGGTGTGCAGGTGCCGACGCTGACGATTTTCACGTCTGAGCATTTGACAAGAAATACTCCAGTCGTTAATATGTCGGACTTTTCCAGCTACCACGCAAATCGTAAAGATCTGCGACAGTTTGGAAAGAACGATTTGCAACAGGTAGCCACCCGGTTGTTCCCGCAAGTATCAGACGCGGTAGAATGGCTGGATGCTTACGGTGATGCCAGGATGACTGGCTCCGGTGCATGTGTGTTCTGCGCAGTCCGCAGCGAAGAACAGGCCGATGCAGTGCTCGCAAGAGTGCCTGCCGCCTGGGCTGGCTGGAAGGCTAAAGCGCTGAAACGGCACCCGATCATCGAAAAGTTGTGATGCGTAAAAAGATTTGGCTTTTCGTGAATTAGGTCTTATAATGTCGGCCTACTGACGGAAAGCAGTCAGTTAAAAGTAGGGGAATCGCCAAGCTGGTTAAGGCACCGGATTTTGATTCCGGCATACCAAGGTTCGAATCCTTGTTCCCCTGCCACCGTTTTCCCTGGATCTGTCGAGGCATTAGTCTCCAGCCAGGGTTAAAAACAAGACTCCCGCGACAAGCGCGGAGCACCTTCAAGATTTCAAAACTCTACATCTCTCGGGACTCCCAATGGCTTTCGAAAACCTGATGGTTTTTACCGGCAACGCTAATCCTGCCTTGGCAGAAGGGGTCGCAAAGAATCTCGGCATTCCTCTCGGCAAAGCAGTCGTATCGAAGTTCTCGGACGGCGAAGTGATGGTCGAAATCAACGAAAACGTCCGCGGTAAAGACGTGTTCGTGCTGCAATCGACCTGTGCGCCGACCAATGACAGCCTGATGGAACTGATCCTGATGGTTGATGCCCTGAAACGTGCGTCCGCTGGCCGTATCACCGCTGCAATTCCTTATTTCGGCTATGCCCGCCAGGACCGCCGTCCACGTTCCGCCCGCGTCGCGATCTCCGCGAAAGTGGTAGCGAACATGCTGGAAAGCGCCGGTGTTGAACGTGTGATCATCATGGATCTGCACGCTGACCAGATCCAGGGTTTCTTCAATATCCCGGTTGACAATATTTACGCTTCGCCAATTCTGCTGGGCGACCTGCAGAAGAAGGACAACGAAAACCTGCTGGTGGTGTCTCCGGACGTCGGCGGCGTGGTGCGTGCCCGTGCACTGGCCAAGCGCCTGAACTGCGACCTGGCGATCATCGACAAGCGCCGTCCAAAAGCCAACGTGTCCGAAGTGATGAACATCATCGGTGACGTCGAAGGCCGCAACTGCGTGATCATGGACGATATGGTGGATACCGCCGGTACCCTGGTCAAGGCAGCGGAAGTGCTGAAAGAGCGCGGCGCCCTGAAAGTGACCGCTTACTGCACGCACGCTGTGCTGTCCGGTCCTGCGATTGAACGTATTACCGGCTCTTCGCTGGACGAGCTGGTGGTGACCGACACCATCCCGCTGTCCGAAGCAGCCAAGGCATGCGGCAAGATCCGTCAACTGACCAGCGCTCCGCTGCTGGCCGAGACCTTCAAGCGCATCATCAAGGGCGATTCGGTTATTTCGCTCTTCGTAGACTAAGATTTGCCGGCTGTGGGAAACCATGGCCGTTTTCGCTGAAGCGTCCTGGTCGCGGGGCGCTTCTATTTACCGGCAAGGCGCGAGCCTTGTCTTTTATTTTTTGGAGTATTCCATGAAAGTTGTTGCATTCAAACGTGATCTGCAAGGTACGGGTGCGAGCCGCCGCCTGCGTAATTCCGGCCAGACCCCTGGCATCATCTACGGCGGCACCGAAGCACCGGTGACCATCGCCCTGGACCACAACGCACTGTTCCACGCGCTGAAAAAAGAAGCCTTCCACTCGTCCATCCTGGACATGGAAATCGACGGCAAAGTACAGAAAGTGCTGCTGCGCGACTTCCAGATGCACGCTTACAAACAACTGGTTCTGCACGCTGACTTCCAGCGTATCGACGCCAACAAGCCACTGCACGTGAAAGTAGCTCTGCACTTCGAAAACGCTGAAGTGTCCCCAGCCGTGAAACTGCACTCCGCAACCATCAGCCACGTGGCCAACGAGATCGAAATCTCCTGCCTGCCAGCTGACCTGCCAGAGTTCCTGGTGGTTGACCTGTCCAAGATGGACGTAGGCCAGTCGATCCACGCTTCGGAAATCAAGCTGCCGAAGGGCGTGACCATCGTGACCCACGGTTCCGACGCTACCGTTGCTACCGCTTCCGTACCGGCTGGTGCCGTTGCCGCTGAAGCTGCTGCTGCCGCTGAAGAAGACAAGAAGTAATCTTCTGGCGTCTGCCAAAAAGAAGACCCCGCCTCGGCGGGGTTTTTTTTCGCCCATACCGCTTGCAATCCTTTCACGTGTCAGTTATTGTTGACACGTGATAGAAAAAACAAACCGAAGTGGAGGCGACTTGCTGCTGGCGCAATTGGCAGCCCTCGCTAATCCGCACCGCCTGCGCATCATTGCGGCCCTCGCCAACGGCGGCCGTAATTATGTGAGCCAGCTCGCCCGCGAACTGGGCATCGGCCGGCCGCTGCTGCACCTGCATCTGCAGAAGCTGGAAGACGCCGGCCTGGTGACCAGCCAGCTGGAGCTGTCGCAGGACGGCAAGGCGCTGAACTACTTCGAGGTCAGTCCCTTTGGGCTGGAGCTGAATCCTGCGGCCATCGCCGAAGCAGCTGCAAGCCTGAGTAACGAGGAAGAGTAGAGGAAATCATGTCCGCACCGATCTATCTGTTTTCGATCTGCCTGCCGTTCGTCACGCTGCTGATCATCTTTGGCATGAAGTATTACGCGGCGGCCCAGACGGCAAAAGCGAATGAAGCGTATCGCCAGCTGGCTGCGCAGGCGGCAGCACAGCAGGCGGAAACGCTGTCCACGCTGACCGCCCTGCGCGCCTCGGCTTCGGAAACCGCGGCGCGTCTCGCTGCGGTAGAAAAATTGCTGAGACAAGTCGAATAGACCATCGCGGCTAAGCCCGCACTTTGAAGAGGAGCTGCAAATGAACGAAGTTTCGCTGTTGCGCCTGTATCTGCTGCGGGCCATGTACCTGTTTATCGTCGTGGGCCTTGGGAACCTGATCTGGCCCGAAGTGCTGAACCGCCATGTGGCGTGGGAGCTGAACGAAGGCGTCGTCGTCTGCATGCTGGCAGGCTTCTCGCTGATGGCGTTGCTGGGCCTGCGCTATCCGCTGCAAATGCTGCCGGTGCTGTTCTGGGAAATAACCTGGAAGCTGATCTGGCTGTTCAACGAAGCCTTGCCGCGCTACCTCAACGGCACCATGGACGAGCACCTAGCCCATTACGCTTTCCAGGTTGCCTTCGTCGTGATCATTCCGCTCGTGGTCCCATGGGGCTATGTGTTCGACCACTACATCCGCAAATCCGGTGACCGCTGGGGCTCCGCCCGCGTGCCCGCGAAAGCTTGAGGAAAGCTGGCTAACTGCCCGAATGCGGCTATGCTGAGTAGATCAACTCAGAAGGAGGCCGTCATGAACAAGAGCTTTCGGGTAGTGGGTATTGTCGCCGTCCTGGCCGGGATGGCGGGGCTGGCCACGGCGGATCAGAAGGCGGATGTGGCGGCTGTGCACGCGATAGATCAGGCCTTCCTCAAGGCCTACACGGCCGGTGATGCGGATGCTTTGGCCAATCTGTACGACGAGAATGCCGTGCTGATGCCGCCTGGTTCCGCAGCCGTACGTGGCAAGGCCGCGATCCGCGCGTACTGGGCCAAGGATGTTGCCGATTCCGCCAAAGCCGGCATCACAATGAGCTTTAGCGGAGAAAAAGATGGTGGCGCCAATGACGGCACGGGCTGGGCAGCCGGCCACTTCACCGTCAAGGACAAGGATGGCAAGCAGGTCGATGCGGGGAAATTCCTGTCCGTCTCGCACAAGGTCAATGGCAAATGGCTCTACGTGCGCGATACCTGGAATTTCGATACGCCCCGCGTGAAGCCTTAATCGCATGCGCCCGGCGGGTATAATCTGCGCTTTTGCCAAGCGTTAGCATAGCCATGCCTATTCGTCTGATCGTCGGCCTCGGCAACCCCGGACCCGACTACGAACAAACCCGCCACAACGCCGGCTTCTGGCTGGTGGACAACCTGGCCAATTCGCTGCCGAATGCGCGCCTGCAGCGCGAGTCCGGCTTCAACGCGATGGTGGCGAAGACGATCATCGGCGGCAACCAGCTTTGGCTGCTGGAGCCGCAAACCTATATGAACCGTTCCGGCCAGTCGGTCGGTGCTATCGCGCGCTTCTACAAAATCCAGCCGGACGAAGTGCTCGTCGTGCATGACGAACTTGATCTGGCGCCGGGTGTGGCCAAGCTGAAAAAAGGCGGCTCCAGCGGCGGCCACAATGGCCTGAAGGACATCACCTCGGCACTCGGCACCCAGGACTACTGGCGGCTGCGCATCGGCATCGGCCATCCGCGCACACTGAATCTGAACCAGCCGGTGGCGGATTTCGTACTGCATCGTCCGCGCCGCGAAGAACAGCTGCTGATCGAAGAAGCGATCGAAAAATCCCTGCGCATCATCCCTACTGCCGTCACCGGCGATTTCACCAAGGCGATGATGGAGCTGCACACGCCTTAAGGCGCAGCAGCGTGCTGCCGTTGCGGCCGCGGTTGCGGCGCCGCCGGCGGCACTTCAACCACCTCATTCAGACGCAGGAACTTGAAGCCCGCCAGCTGCAGGCCGCTTTTGCGTGCTTGCGTGCGGGCGATGAAGTCTTCGAATTCCTCCTCGCGTACGGCGGGTGCAGATGAATGCAGGAAGCGGCGATGGCCATGCGCGTCCTGCACCACCAGGCCAACATGGGTCACCATATGCTCGCCGTTGCGGATCGAGATGACGTTGACCATGTCACCCTCATTCATCTGCTGGAATGCCTGCCTGGCATTTTCCACCGGTACGTAAGCCTCGCGCGTGTGCTGTACCGGAATGCTGCTCTCGGTGTTGTGATGCGTTTTCAAAAACTGCGCGCGGTCCACGGTCAGGTCGTAGTAGGCAGCGCCGGGTAACGATGCACTGACGTCAGTGAGCAGCCAGCGGTTGTTGATATTCCAATCCACTTCCGTGTAGTGATTGCGCGTGGCCACGCCAACCACGCCGTCCTTGTAGCGTATGCGTTGCAGCATCCAGAAGAACTCTTCCCACGATTCGCTCAGAGCCATCGCATAAGTGTGCTCGATGAAGACCGTGCAATCGCTTTGCCCAAGGCTGAACATTGGCAAGCTGTCATGCAGCTCATAGGGATATTCGCCCAATAGATTCAACTTGTAGGGCTGGCCGATATTGCGGCGCGCGATAGCTGCGATGCGCTTGCGCAGATCCGGCTGGCTATCGTGGACGCTGCTGATGAAGCTACCCGCTTCGGCGGGCGTCATCTGGTAGATCTGTTTAGGTTCCTGGGCGGCGGCGCACAGGGTGACGCACATGGCGAGCAAGGGAAGAATACGCATGCGTCCATTCTAAAGGCATTCAGGTCGGATTGCTCGCCTGGCGCAGCAAGCGCCACACCATCCATGCCACAACGGCAACGCCTGCAAGCAGCACGCCCCACAACAGGATCAAGCGTTGCTGTGCGCTGGCGGCGTCGGCGCTGGCGCGCTTGGCGGCATTGGCCAGCGCGTCGGTTTGCAGTTGCACGTCGCCGGCACGCGCCTGCTCCAGTGCGCGCAATTCGGCGGACGAAAATCCCGGCGCCACATCGCCGATGGCGCGCGCGGCGGAATTCGCCTTGTCGCGTCCCACTGCCAAGGTGTAAGGCGCAGTGCCACCGGCGACAAAGACCAGCGTAGCCGGTTGCCAGCTTAAGCGCAGCATAGGCTGCATCGCGGGTGGCTGATCGAAACGCAGTACCCAGCGATCGCCCAGATACGATGGCACGGCAATGTCGGCCGACACGTGGGGCTTGCCGTCGCGCTCCAGCCGGTAGAAGGTCGTACGCAGCGCGGGCTCGAAATAATTGCGGCCCTGACGCTGCGCGTTATAGCGGCCCAGCGTTGCAGGCAGCACGACATTGCCGCTGTCGAATTGCAGTCCAGCGCGCGTGGCGGGAATGCCCGGCGGCTTGGTGTATTGGAGATCGCGTGCTTCACGTCCCGGCTGCGCGGGCAGTTGCACGGATTCCATTGGCAGCGCTTCGTCGCGAACGGGCGATTCGGCGGTCACCGCTGCGAACTGCAGGGGCTCGCCGCTGCGCCAGCGCAGGCGCGCGTAGCGCATTGAGCGCGGCGCGAATTCAAGGCGGTCGTTGGCCAGCGTCTCATCGCTCATGTTGGCGAGCCAGCTCAGTTCCGCGACGCCCACCGTGTCCCAGTTTTTCAGGTCGGTGCTGGATTCCAGCCAGATCTGGCCTGTGTAATTGCTGCGTCCCGCTGGCAGCTGAAAGCGCAGTGCATCGACCTGTGGTGGTTCGCTTTCGCCATCGCGGCGCAGGTCCAGTACCAGCGCGGCCAGTTGTTGCCGCGGCCTGGCTGCATCCTGCGCAGCGGGCAAGCGCACGGACAGCACGCGGCCGTCGGTGCCGGTGCTGACCTCCAGGCCTGCCAGTGCGTTATCGGCACTGTCTGCCATCAGCGGAAAGATACGTACGGCCAGGCTGCGGTGGCTGGTTTGCGCATCGCCTTCGGGCTGGCGCAGCGCGAATGGCTGAATGATGCCGCGCGCGTCAAACACACGCAGGTCACGCAGATCAGGGGAGCGCGCATTCAGGTACACCGCGCGCGGCAGCTGCAACTGCACCACGCTCTGCTTGCCGCTGATGGTCAGCGGGATCAGATGACTGTAGTCTTGCGGCGTATCGCTGGCCGCGCTGGCCAGGGCTGCAGCGAGCAGAAGAGCGCTCATGCTGCCTCCTGCTGCGCTTGCCCGCCTTTGCCGGACGGGTAGGGCGCAATGTAGCCGATGCCGACCATCAGCGCGCCGACGCCAAGGAAGGACACGATGCGCTCAACGCCGCCCACGTTCGACAAGTCGACGAGGAAAAGCTTGAGCACCACAACGCCAAGCAAGACGGCGCCTGCCAGCCAGATATTGCGCTCCTGCTTGCGCGCCGCATAGCGCATCAATATCAGCGCGGTCACGCTCCACACCAGCGAGAACATGGCCTGTACAAACTGCGAAGCGAACAGGCGCTCGAACTCATATGGCACATCGAGATAGTGCGAGACGGTACGCAGCAGGGCGAGATTGAACCAGGCGTACGCGGCCAGCGCAGCGGCGATGAACAACGGTTGCCGTGCGTGCGTCAACTCGTTTTGCAGCTGGCGGTAGCAACCAATGGCCAGCAGCATGGCGAAGATGCTGGTCAGGTCGAGCGGATTGGCAAGCGGGATGTATGGCAGCGGCGCCATTGCGCCATCCTGCGACAGATTCCATGCCGCTACCAGCAGCAGCGACCATGCGCATCCCAGCGGCAGCAGGACCGTGCGATACCACTGCGCCACAGGGCGCACGGGCCAGGCATCGGTGCGCACGCGGTGCATGGTCCACGCCAGCACGCCCATCATCAGCCACAATGGCAGGAAGCGCGCCCAGGACGGATCGGCATGCGAACCTTGCAGGCCGCGCGCAATCCAGTACGCGGCAACGGGCCAGATCATCAGCCACGGGCCGGCCGAGCGCAGCGTGTGCAGGATGCGCATTTGCACATCTCTGATCGGCGACCAGACGCGCATCAGCCATTCGGACAGCAACCACAGCGCGGCGAAGGCCAGCCAGAATTCGCGCGATGGCATGCCGGTGAAGTGCAGCATCGCGAGCATGCCCACGCTGGTCAGGGCGAAGAGAGCCCATGCGGGCAGTGCTGTCCAGCGCAGTGCTGGCCAGGTGAGTCGCCGCGCCAGCGAGAGCCACAGCGGCGTTGTTGCCGCAATCAGCAGGCAATAGGCGGGCCATTGCAGTTCAGCGCGCGCCGCCATGCCAGACCAGTTTTCGTAATGCGCCAGCAGCCAGTTGGACAAGGTCGGCGCCACCATCGCCAGCCACCACAGCATGGACCAGCCCAGAATCACATGCGACAGCTTCTGCTGCGGCGCATCGCCATGACGGAACATGGCCCAGGCGGTGAAGGCGCCACCAGCCAGGATCATCAGGCCGCCGAGGAAGGGCGTCGCAAACAGGTCGGTGGACACTGGCGCCAGGGCCCATTGCTGCAGCATCAGCGCAAGCAGCACGGCGCCAGCCAGCAGCTCGACCGCCATTGCAAGCCAGCCCGCCAGCGCCCATGCCATGCGGCGTGCGATAAAGGCCAACAGCATGGCGCTCACAAGGGCGCTGGCCACGAGCAGATTGGCTTGCGCGTTGCCCTGCGTGCGCAGCAGGATCTCCGTCCAGAACCCGCCTACAAGCCATACAGCGGCGCCGGCGAGGAAGATCGTGCCCAGAAGGCCAAGCGCGTTCGGACCATCGCTGCGCTGAGCGCGGAAGCGCGTCGCCATCAGGAAGGCACTTGCCGCCAGCAGCAGGAAGCCCAGCCACAAATTGGAATGCAGCGCCGCTTCCTTGTCGATGCCGGACACGCTGCCGATGAAACTGACCCACGCTCCCAGCTGCACCAGCAGGCCGAAGCCCCAGGCGAGCGGCTGGCGCTGGCGCAGGCCGATCCACACGATGCCCGCGCCTTCCAGCGCCCAGGCGGCGGACGTCCAGCGGCCATCAAGCGCAAATGGAATTGCGAGCGTGCCAAATACGACGGCCAGTGCGATGAAAGCGTCAACCAGCATGCCGAACACCGCGCGCCGGCGCGCCAGCACCATCGCCAATGCGCCGTAGAACAGGCCAAGCGCCAAGGCAGAAAAAGCCATGCCGAATGCCATGCCTTTCACCAGCGGGAACTGCAAACTGGCCGCCAGCATTGGCGTACCGAAGACCAGCGTGCCGTCGACATAGTTCTTCAACTGAGGTGCTTGCAGGCGCGCATAGGCGACGGCGATGCCGACGTAGTACAGGAAGAACAGAATCAGGAAGGCTTGCGCCGACTGATAGTTTTCCGGCTGGTAGCGCAGCACGCCCCAGGCAGTGCCAATGGCGAAGGTGAATGCGAAGCCCAGCAAATTCAGTGCGCGCCACGAACGCTTCAGCGCGATTGCAAACACGCCGGCATTCAGCAGGGCGTAATAGCTGAATAGGGCTATGTGACTGCCGCTGCCCGTCGATGCCAAAATCGGTGCGGCGAAGCCACCGGCAATGCCGAAGATGGCCAGCCACTGCGCGTTCTGCAGTACCGCCAGCATGCAGGTGCCAAGCGTAAGCAGGAACAGCAGCGCGAAAGTCATCCCGCCGGGGATCAGGTGGTACAAGCGGAAGGCGCCGAAGCTCACCAGCATCAGCACGGCCATACACGTGCCTTGCAGTGGCAGGCTGACTGCCGCGTTGCTGTTGCGGATGCGCCAGGCCCAGGCGAGTGCGGCCAGATCGACCAGCACAATGCCCGCAAGCCGCAGCTCGATCGGCACCGTCACGCGGGCGGCAGCGTATTTGAGCAGGAAGCTGACGCCAATGAACAGGATCAGCAGGCCGATCTTGGCGACCAGATTGCCTTCAAACAGGCAGCGCCTGGCGGCCAGCAACCAGGCCGGAGGTTCGCTTGGCGGGGCTTGTGGACGTTCGCGGCGCGGCGCCTGCGCATGCGTGGTTGCATCGACGCCAGCGGCTGGGGGCGTTGGCAGCGGCATAGCGTATGCTCCGGCCGGCTCGGCAGCGCTCTCGGCTGGTGCGCCTGACTCAGTTGCTGGTGCCGTGACCGGTGGCATCGCGCGGGCCACCAGGGGCTCGCGCGATGCGGGTTGAGCTTGAGCTTGGGCTTGAGGTTGGGGCTGCCGCGCTGGCGGCGTGGGTGCCGTTGCCGGCGCTTCCGGCGCGGCAGGCGACGGTGTCCGAATGGCCTCGTCGGCAGCGGCAATACCGCGTGGCCGCAGGCGTTCCAGCGCGTGCTGAAGACTGGCGAGGTCGCGCTGCAGGCGCTTGACCTGTTCGCCCGCAATGCGTGCATCGCGCCGCGCCAGCCACGCCCAGCGTCCGATGACGATGAACAGCACAAACCAAAGCAAATCCATGAATGCCCCCGAAGATTGTCCGCAGTGCATTATTTGCAAGAGGGGACGATAGCACAAGCCTGGCGATACTTGTATCGCTGGCCGCTGCCGGAAGTATCATGATTTGATCCGGGGTCACGCCTCTGGAACCAGCACCACCAGGTCAGTCACGCCCACGTCGATACCCTGCTGCGACAGCAAGGTCGTGGCCTGGCCACGGTGATGGGTTTGATGGTTAAAGAAGTGCATCAGCAGCCCGTCCAGTCTGCGGCTGCCGGGCACTCCCGCCATGCTCTTGTAATGCATCACGAGATCGAGATCCGCCCCCGTCAGCGCGCAGGCAAAATGCATGATCTGGCGGTCCATCCAGGCGCGGCGCACGCGCAGCGCGTCGAATTCCATGGCTTCGCCACGCAGATCAGTCGGTTGCGGCAGCTCCATTACGGCTGCCAGCATCTCGGCAAAGCGCGGATGGGAGCCAAAGCGGCGCAGCCAGATCGTGTCCGCATTGACAATATGCTGAAGCGTCGCCTGCAAGGAGCCGAAAAACGCGCCGCGGTCGGCGGTGCGCTCCTCGGGCGACAGCTTGGCGGCAGCTTCGTACAGCTTGTGGTTCATCCAGTCGTTGTACTGGGCCATCAGGCGGAATTGGGCGGTCAGGGACATGTTCTGGGGTACAATCTCGGTTTATTTTGCGGCGTTCGCCGTAGCAGAACATATATCTTAAAGGTTTTCCATGAGTCTCAAATGCGGCATCGTCGGCTTGCCTAACGTCGGCAAGTCCACCCTCTTCAATGCACTGACCAAGGCCGGTATCGCGGCCGAGAACTACCCGTTCTGCACGATCGAGCCGAACGTGGGCGTGGTGGAAGTGCCTGACCCGCGCATGGACAAGCTGGCTGCCATCGTCAATCCTGAGCGCATGGTGAACGCGATCGTTGAATTCGTCGACATCGCCGGCCTGGTGGCGGGCGCGTCGAAAGGCGAAGGTCTGGGCAACCAGTTCCTGTCGCACATCCGCGAAACCGACGCCATCGTGAACGTGGTGCGCTGCTTCGAAGACGACAACGTGATCCACGTGGCTGGCAAAGTCAGCCCGCTGGACGATATCGAGGTCATCCAGACCGAACTGGCGCTGGCCGACCTGGGCACCGTTGAGAAAGCCATCCACCGCGAGCAGAAGAAGGCCCGCTCCGGCGACAAGGATGCCGCCAAGCTGGTGGCCCTGATGGAAACCATCGTGCCGCACCTGAACGAAGCCAAGCCTGTGCGCGCCATGGGACTGGACGCTGAACAGATGGCCCTGATCAAGCCACTGTGCCTGATCACTGCCAAGCCGGCCATGTACGTGGCCAACGTCTCCGATAGCGGCTTCACCAACAACCCGCTGCTGGACCAGCTGACCAAGTACGCCGAGTCCCAGAACGCACCGATCGTGGCGATCTGCGCCGCCATCGAAGCCGAGATCGCCGACCTGGACGACGCCGACAAGGTGGAGTTCCTGTCCGACATGGGCATGGAAGAGCCAGGCCTGAACCGCCTGATCCGCGCCGGCTACAAGCTGCTGGGCCTGCAGACCTACTTCACCGCCGGCGTGAAGGAAGTCCGCGCCTGGACCATCCACATCGGCGACACCGCCCCGCAAGCGGCCGGCGTGATCCACACCGACTTCGAACGCGGCTTCATCCGCGCCCAGACCATTTCCTATGACGACTACATCCAGTTCAAGGGTGAAGCCGGCGCCAAGGAAGCGGGCAAGATGCGCGCTGAAGGCAAGGAATACGTGGTGAAAGACGGCGACGTGCTGAACTTCCTGTTCAACGTCTAAGCTTCCCCTCGCTTGCCGGCCGCCCTTGGCCGGCAAGCTCCTTTCTTTTTCCGGCGCGCACTCGCGCACATGCCGGTTCCAATTGTGAATAATCGATAGATTTGCAATAAGATTGCCGTGCTAGCATTTGTCATTTCATATTGGCAAATTACCATCATGGCGATCTATATCGGCACTGACCAGAACGACACGCTGTTTGGCACCTCGGAAGATGATTCGATCTACGGCGGTGCGGGCGATGATTCGCTCGTCGGTACTGCTGGAAATGATTTGCTGGATGGTGGTACTGGCAACGATACGCTGGTCGCCCCCGTTTCTGGCAACTTCACTGTGAATGGCGGGGATGGTGACGATACGGTTCTGCTGAATATGCTGGCTGATGGCTATGGTGGAACTATTACTGGCGGCGTCGGTCGCCAGACCTATGTCTTTGAATCTGTGCTCTACCAAAGCCATCCCATCATCACGGATTTCAAGGCTGGCGCTAGCGGTGACTGCATCGACACGACGAAATTGCTGAAGGCTCTCAATAACTACTACTACTTCGGTGGAAATCCCTTTGACCCGAAGATTGGCGTTATGGATTTACAGCAGGTAGGCGCCGATGTTCACGTACTGTTTGACAGGGATGGCATCAGCCCTTATTACAATCCTCAGGTTCTTGTCGTCCTGCAAAACGTGGAGTTGGCAAGCCTTACGCGCGATAACTTCGTCAACAGCGTGCCGATTAACACTGGCGCACCAGGCCTGCTGCTGACGGGGACCGATGGCAATGACAGCCTGGTTGGCGACAGCACTAACGACACCCTGCTTGGCAACGGCGGCAACGATACCCTGTCCGGCGATTACGGCCATGACCTTCTCAATGGAGGAGATGGGGACGATGTGCTGATTGGCGGCGATGGCGACAATACCATGTACGGTGGTGACGGTAACGACACGCTGATTGGTACGTCCGAAGACAAGTTGCTCGATGGCGGTGCCGGGAATGATGCATTCAGCTATAAGTTTGGCGATCTGCTGGTCGGCAATACAACGCTGTCGGGTGGCGCAGGCGATGACAGTTTCACCCTGCACGGCGTTCTGCCAGTGTGGAGCACGCATGTCGAAACCGTGTTTATCGACGGCGGCGATGGCAATGACCGCATCAATATGTACTTTAATTGGGGCGAGAACGATAACATCAAGGTGATCGCTCGAGGCGGCGCCGGTTCGGATACTTACGCCGTCGTGTGGGACTTCAATAATGGCTTCAGCTACAAGATCCTGGATTTCCAGGGCGGTGCAGGTGGAGACATGCTGGATCTGAAGCCCTTGCTGGATTATGTGCATGCGAGTCCTGATGTGCGTCTCGATCCCTTCGGTATCGGCCGTCTTACGTTTGTACAGCAGGGCGCCGACACTGCGGTCGCTTGGGGCGGAAATGGCTGGCCATTCCATGTGGTTGTGACGCTGGCAAACTTCCAGGCCAGCACGCTGACGGATGCAAACTTTGCCGCATCCGCTCCGGTAGTGGATGGCAACACCATTACCGGCAGCGTGGGCGCCGACTCGCTGCAGGGCACAGACGCGAACAACTATATGCAAAGCGGCGCAGGCGCGGATACCCTGGATGGCGGCGCGGGCGCGGACACCCTGATTGGTGGTTCGGGCAATGACTATTACGTGCTTGATAGCATTGATGACGTTGTGGTTGAGAAAAGCAACGGCGGTATCGATACCGTTGTCATGAATGGCGCAGTGTATATCGATGCTTACACACTGGCGCCGAACGTCGAGAATGCAAAGATACTGTCCGAGGCCGGTGTCGTTAACGGTAATGAGCTGGCTAATCAAATCGAGCTGCACGTTAGCGGAGCCGCATATGGCATGGCCGGTAACGACACCATGGTCGGCGACGCGGGTGCGCAAACCTTGTCCGGCGGGGACGGGGACGATGTGCTGATCGGTGGTGGCGGTCATGACGTAATTGATGGCGGCGCCGGCAAAGACGAATTGCGTTTGGAGGGCAGCTACGAAGACTATCGCTTTGCGCTGTCGGCTGATGGTCAAATCGTGATCACACGGATAGACGTCGATGACGTGGTGTCCGTGAAAAATATCGAATCGCTGGCCTTCTCCAATGTCACGCAATCTGCGGCGCAGATTCGGGCGATGCTTGGTACATCTGGCGACAACGTGCTGACGGGGACCGATCGTGCCGACGTGCTGGATGGCTTGGCCGGCAACGACACCATGATCGGTGGCAAAGGCGACGACGCGTACTATGTCGACAGCGTGGGCGACAAGGTAGTGGAACTCGCTGGCGGCGGGCAGGATACGGTGTACACGACACTGGCGCGCTACACCATGAGCGACAACGTCGAAAACCTGATCGCGACAGGATCGACTGGATTTATTGGCGTCGGCAACAATCTGGATAACCTCATGCACGGCACCAGCGGCGCCGACCGGCTGGAAGGACTGGGCGGCAATGACCGGTTTGAAGCGAGCGCTGGCAACGATACCTATCTGGGCGGCGACGGTGAAGATACGGTACTGATGATGGCTGCGCGCAGCGACTACACAGTCAAGCGTCTGAGTGCCACAGACACGCTGATTACCAATACTGTCACGGGAGGCACCCTGACCGTGCGGGGTGTCGAGTATTTCCTAATGAACGGCGTGAAGGCTTCTTTGGCGGACCTTCTGGTGGGGCTGCCAAGTACCGGTGCCGATAGCCTGGTTGGCGGTGATGGCGCCGATACGATGGATGGCATGGGCGGGAATGACACCATGGTTGGCGGAGGAGGGGATGATCTCTACCTGGTCTCCTCTGCCGGCGTACGGATCATCGAAAAGACGGACGGAGGCTACGATAAAGCCGAGGTTTCATACGTAGGAACACCTTACCAGCTTGGCGACAATGTGGAGGAGGCCTATGCGGTGAAAGGCACGCTGGCAGTCGGTATTGCAGGCAATGCGCAAGACAACCTCCTGAAGGGCAATGATGGCGTCAACGTTCTGCAAGGAGCCGCCGGGAACGATACGCTTGATGGCGGTGCAGGCGGGGACAGGATGATGGGCGGCACTGGCGATGACACTTATTACGTCGATAGCAGCAGCGACGTCGTGACCGAATTCGCAAACGAGGGCCACGACAAAGTCATCACCAAGCTCGCGATTTACGCACTGGCAGCGAACGTCGATGATCTGAGCTACGAAGGCAGCGCGGCGTTCAGACTGTCGGGCAATGTACTTGACAATGTCATCCAGGTCATCGGTGGTGCGAGTGGCGTTATAGATGGCGGGGCTGGCGCCGACACCGTCCTCATCGATGGCGTCTTCAGCGATTACGTTTGCGCACGTCCGAACGCGACTGACCTGGTCCTGAGCAAAGGCAGTCAGGTAATCACTTTGCGAAACGTGGAGGCAGTGAGCTTCCACAACCCGGCTGACGATTCGCTGGTCACGAAAAGCTATGCAGAGCTGATCAACAATATCGTCAGCGTCGGCAATGACATCCTGGTTGGCACTTCGGGAAATGATCGTCTTGATGGCGGCAAGGGCAACGACAGCATGGCGGGTGGCTCAGGTGATGACACCTATGTGGTCGATGCGGTAGGGGATGTGATCCACGAAGATCTTGATGCAGGCACCGACAAGGTCGAAGTCGCCTTCACATCCATCGGGACTTATATCTTGTCGGATAACATCGAAAACGCTGTCGTAACTGGCAGTGCGGGCGCTGGCGTAACAGGTAATGCATCAGACAATAACCTGAAGGGTAACAGCGGCGCGAATACGCTGGTTGGCAATGCTGGCAACGACACGTTGGATGGCGGTGCTGGCGCAGACAGGCTGATTGGCGGTGTTGGTGATGACACATATGTAGTGGACTCGGCAAGCGACGTCGTTACGGAACTGCTGAACGAAGGGCACGATACGGTGAAGACTGCGCTGGCGACTTACACGCTGGCAGCAAACGTCGAGGAACTTATCTTTGGTGGCGCTTCCGGTTTCAAGCTGACCGGCAATACTCTGGACAACACCATTTATCTCAATCGGGCCAGCGGTACGGTCGACGGCGCAGCCGGCAACGATACCGTTATTGTCGATGGCAGCTTCGCGGACTTCGTGCGCACCCGTCCGAACGCGACGGATCTGGTGCTGACCAAGGGCAGCCAGGTCATCACGCTGCGCAATGTGGAGGCGGTCAGCTTCCACAACACGACCGACGACTCCATCGTCACCAAGAGCTACAAGGATCTGGTCTTCAATGTGGTCAGCATCGGCAACGATATCCTGGGTGGCACCGCGGGCGATGACCGCCTTGACGGGGGCAAGGGCGCGGACGACATGACGGGCGGTGCCGGCAATGACACCTATGTGGTCGATGTCGCTGGCGACGTGATCCACGAAGACGCAGCAGGCGGTACGGACATGGTGGAGGTGGCATTTGCAACTGCCGGCACCTACACGCTGTCCGACAATCTAGAGAACGCCATCATCAAGGGCAGCGTAGCCGCGAATGTCATCGGCAATGGCGAAGACAACATCCTGACTGGCAATGGCGGCGCCAATTCCTTGTCCGGCATGGATGGCGACGACACGCTGGACGGTGGCGCCGGCAATGACGTCCTGAACGGTGGTGCTGGCAACGACAGTCTGATCGGCGGGGCAGGCAACGACAAGCTGGTTGGCAGCGCTGGCGACGATACTTACGTGGTGGACAGCGCCGCTGACGTCATTGTCGAACAGTCTGGCGAAGGCACCGACACTGTCCTTGCTTCCTCCTCCAGCTACACCCTGTCGGCCAATGTGGAAGCGCTGCTGTACACCGGCAGCGGCAACTTCACCGGCACCGGCAACGCAGACAGCAACCTGATCACAGGCGGTGCCGGCAACGACGTTCTGAATGGCATGGGTGGCGACGATACGCTGCTGGGCGGCGCGGGCAGCGACACCCTGACTGGTGGCGCAGGCACCGACTACTTCGTGCTCAACACCACCATCGGCAGCGACACGGTCAAGGACTTCGTCAGCGGCACCGACAAGCTCATTGTGCTGCAGTCTGGGATCGCTATCGGCAACAAGGACAACGTCGTCGATGGCGCCGAGATTCGCGGCGCTGCAGGTGGCTTTAGCGCGAGCGCCGAACTGGTGGTCTTCACGCAGAACGTGGCGTCGATGAATGCGGTCAACGCTGCCGCAGCCATCGGCAGCGCGGCGTCGAATTACCACGCGGGGGACACAGTCTTGTTCGCACTGCACAGCGGCACGACCAACACCCTGTTCAAGTTCACTTCGAATGGCGACGATGCCGTTGTCAGCGCCGCCGAGCTGACGCAGCTGGCCACCCTGACTGGTGCGCCTATTATTTCAGCGGAAGATCTTTTGTTTGCATGAAGAAAACTGTATTGCCTGTGGCGAATGGTGAGATTTCCTCTGACGATGCCCTTCTGAGCGGGAACCCATACCGGATCGTCCGCGTTCGAGGGCTCGGGCAACGTGCTGGATAACGTCCTGACCGGCAGCACCGGTAGCGCTTTCCTGAGCGGCGTGGCGGGTAACGACACCCTGCTTGGCGGCGACAGCAACGACCTGCTGCGCGTAGGCAGCGGCCATGACCTGGCTGATGGCGGCAGTGGCTGACAGGAGTTACCGCCCTCAATTTCCAGGACGTCCAGTTCTTCTGATCTGACCTGGACGTCAGCGGCTCCTTGCTGGGGGCTTACGGCAGTACGAAGCGCATCTGCTCCGGCAGCGAATGCCGGTGCAGGTCGTAACGGTCGACGATGGTCTGGCGCGCGGCTTCGCGCAGCGCGGTCAGGCTGTAGCGACGTTCCAGGGCGTTGGCAACGGTGTGGGCCAGCTGTTCGACGTCGAAGAAGTCCGTCAGCAGACCATTCTGGCCGTGGGTGATCATCTCTTCCAGCGGCGCGGTGCGGGAGCCGACAATCAGGCACCCTGCGCTCATGGCTTCCATCAGCGACCAGGACAACACGAAGGGGTAGGTGAGGTAGGTGTACACCGCCGACACCTGCATCAGCTGCGTCAGCACGGAATGGGGCAGCTTGCCGACAAAGTGTACGCGGCTCATATCCAGCTTATCCTTGACCTCATCGCGGAAGATCTCTTTCCACGTCTTGCCTTTCGGCGGCGCGGCGCCGTAGCTCACGCCGTCCGCTCCCACGATCACGACACGCACATTCGGCCGCAGCTTCTGCACCAGAGGCAGGGCGCGCATGAAGATGTGGTAGCCGCGATAAGGCTCCAGCTGACGCGAGACGAAAGTCACCACTTCGTCGCCGGGGCGCAGTGTAAGGCCCGCCGTGGCCAAGCTCACGCTGGCGTTCTGACTTGGGCGGAAGCGCTCCGTGTCGATACCGTCGTGGATCACCGAAATGCGGTCGCGGAACCAGGCGGGATGGCGGTCGCGCTGGAACCGCGTTGGCGACAAGCCGGCATCGGCAGCCGATATCGCATGCAGCAAGTGGGTATTGCGCAGGCGCAAGCGCTGCAGGCTGGCCAGCGTCGGCTCGGTCGAAAATTCCGGGTCGAAGTGGGAATCGCCGCCTTGGGCAGAATAATAGTACTCGGCGTAGACCAGCATGCGCGCGCGCGGGAACACGTCCTTGATGAACAGCGCCTCGCCCCAGCCAGGATGAACAAAGACCACGTCCGGATCGAATCCTTGCTGCTTCAGCTGATGCAGCGAATGAGCGGCCGATTCGCCGCGCAGCACTTTGCTGTACAGGTCCTGCAGTTGTGGCGCCTGAGACTTCACCGGCTGTGGCACGCGTGCCATGTGGCGGAAGTAGCGAACGCCTTTCAGGGGCTCGGGCTGTTCAGCCATTCCCAGCGCAACAACTTCATGGCCTTCCGCAGCAAGGGCGGGAGCGAGGTGGCGGAATTGACCAGGAAAGTTCTGATGGATGAAAAGGAAACGCGCCATTACTTGTTCTTGTTCTCGTACTCGGAAATGGCCTTGGTGAAGCTGTCCATCAGCGGATTCGGCACGGCCAGCGAGAGCTGGTAATGGTCGATCAGGAAGCCGTGGCCGGTGTTGTGTAGCACGCCGCTGGCTTGGGCGGTGCCGAACTGGGTGTTGAGCTGCTCATCCCACCAGACGTACTTTTTGTCCGGAGAGAAGTAGACGTTGCGTTTCTGCGCGGTGAAGCTCCAGGCTTTCTTGCGGTCCCAGAAGCGCTTGGCCCAGGCTTTGAACTCGTCGCGGGTCCAGATTTCGGACTTGTCGGTGCCGATGAACACGCCCTCGGGGGCGAACTTGTCCCAGTAATCGGGACGGGTGTTGGCGGCGTCGTCGTGCCAGCGGTCGACGAAGGCGTTTACTTGCTGGCGGAAGGCCGCATCGGCGTCGGGCGTCTGGGCGGAAACGCCGCTGGCAGCAGCGCACAATAGCAGGGTCGCGATGAGTTTTTTCATGGGCGGTAGCATACACCGTTTATAATCGTTGGATTGTGCATAGAAGATAACAAGACTCATCGATGGCTTCAAACGAAAACCTCAGCATGGCGCTGTTCTGCGACTTCGAGAACGTCGCACTGGGCGTGCGCGATGCGAACTACGAAAAATTCGACATCAAGCCGGTACTGGAACGCCTGCTGCTGAAGGGCAGCATCGTAGTCAAGAAGGCGTACTGCGACTGGGACCGCTACAAAGGCTTCAAGGGCGGCATGCATGAAGCGAACTTCGAACTGATCGAGATTCCGCACGTGCGCATGTCCGGCAAGAACTCCGCCGACATCCGCATGGTCGTCGACGCGCTCGACCTGTGCTACACGAAGTCGCACGTGAACACCTTCGTCATCATTTCCGGTGACTCCGATTTCTCCCCGCTGGTTTCCAAGCTGCGCGAGAACGCCAAGCGCGTGATCGGCGTGGGTGTGAAGGATTCCACTTCCGACCTGCTGGTGGCAGGCTGCGACGAATTCATTTTCTACGACGACCTGGTGCGCGAATCGCGCCGCCAGCAGGCTGCGCGCCGCGACGAGCAGCGTCCGAAGCGTACGCCGGAAGAAGAGAAGCGCCGCAAGGAGGAAATGGACAAGCGCCGCAACCAGGCGGTGGAAATTGCCTACTCGACCTTCGATGCGCTGGCCGCCGAACGCGGCGAGGGAAAGATCTGGGCGTCCGTGCTGAAAGAGGCGATCAAGCGCCGCAAGCCGGACTTCAGCGAGTCCTATTACGGTTTCCGTACCTTCGGCAATCTGCTGGAAGAGATGAAGGCGCGCGGCCTGCTGGAATTCGGCCGTGACGAGAAATCGGGTGCTTATGTGTACCGCGGCAGCCAGCCGGTAGTGGCGCCAGTGGCGGTGACCGAGCCTGCCGCTGAAGGCGAAACCGCCGGCGCAACTGCTGAGCAGGCAGCGCAGGCAGAAGCCGGCGAGCAGCGCGAAGGCCGTGAAGGCCGCCAGGATAGCCGCCGCAGCCGCGGCAACCGTGGCGGACGCAATCGCCGTGGTGGCGCCCCTGTGCCGGAGTCCGAGGAATCCATGGCCGCCGACATCGCCGCCGCGGAGGAAGCACTGGCGGCCGAGGCCAATCAGGTCGAGGCCGCGCTGGATGACGCGCCCGAAGTGGAGGCCGGCGCCGTTGCAGCCGATGCTGAAGCCGAAGCCCCGGAGCAGTCTGAAGCCCCGGCGCCTGCCAAGCGCGGCGCCCGTGGCGCGGCCCGCAAGCCGGCCGCCAAGAAGACCACCCGCACCAGCAAGGTCGCCAAGGCCGCCGCAGCCGCTGCGGAAGCCGTGAACGAAGCGGAAGCCGTACTGGCCGCCGACGCTGCCGCCGCTGCGGCCGACAGCAAGGCTGCCGATGCGGATGCCGAAGCCGCCGCCGACCGCGCACTGGAAGCGTCCGTGAACGCTATCGAAAACGAACTCGATGCCGATTCCGGCGCCGCCAAGGCGAAGCGCGTGCCCAAGCCGGGCAAGCACAAGGCGCCTGCCCGCAGCAGGCTGCCACGCAAGCCGAAGCCCAAAACCGAGGCCTGATCCGGCCGGGAGGGCCGAAATAAGCGCGGCGGCCGATTGTCGGCCGTCCGCTTTGCTGCCATAATCGATGCTTAATAATTAGTCATCGGGCGTTAGCAACATGGCCATCCTCTCCGAACTCAATCTGTATCCGATCAAATCCTGTGCGGGCATCGCGCTCAAGGAAGCCACGCTGACGCGCGCCGGCCTGATGTCGGAGCAGATTTACGACCGCGAGTGGGTGCTGGTCGGCACCGACGGGGTGGCGCTCACCCAGCGCGAGCATCCGCGCATGGCCCTGATCAAGCCCAAACTGAAAAGCGACGTGCTGGAGATCAGTGCTCCCGGCATGCTGCGTCTCGAAATCCCCCTTGGCATGCCCGATCCGGACACCGCGCCCACCTTGCAAGTGCAGGTGTGGGAAGACAGCGTGCTGGCCTACGATTGCGACGAAACCACCGCGACCTGGTTCAGCAGCTATCTCGGACTGCCGTGCCGCCTGGCGCGCTTCCACGTCAATGCCAAGCGCACCACCAGCGGCACCTGGACCAACGGCGAGCAGCATCCCACCCTGTTCTCGGACGGCTACCCGATCCTGGTGATCGGCACCGGCTCCCTGCAGGACCTCAACGAAAAACTGAGCAAGGCAGGCCGCGACCAGCTGCCGATGAACCGCTTCCGCCCGAACATTGTGGTGGGCGGTATCGAGCCTTTCGAAGAAGACTACACCGACACCTTCACCATCGGCGATGCCGTTCTGAAGCCGGTGAAACCTTGCCCGCGCTGCCCCATGCCCTCGATCGATCAGTGCACCGGCGAATTCGGCCCGGACCCAATGGATATTCTGCAAGGCTACCGCGCCAAGCCGGAAGTGGACGGCGGCATCTGCTTCGGCATGAATGTGGTAGTTCTGCAAGGCGAGGGCCAGCGTTTAAGGGTAGGTGAGGAAATCGGAGTTACACTGGCATTTTGATAGTTGCATCGAATCGGCGGGGCTGATGGACATGACGCAAAAAATCCCGGGCAAGGGGCCCAAGCAAACGGACCTGGCGGCAGAAAACCAGGCGCTGCGGGCGCGCATGGCTTACCTGATCGAACAGGCCGAACGCAATCACGCCATCATGATGCGCCACCAGGCTTTCGACCTGGAGATCGTCGGCGCCGCCAGCTTCCCTGAACTGATTGGCACTATTTTCCGCACGCTGCCCGTCATCTCGGACCTGAGTGCCGTTACCCTGAGCCTGATCGACGAGGATTCGGACATCCGCACCGTGATGGAAAAGCTGGGTGTGAACTTTGCAGATTTCCCGCAGCTGATTTTCGTGCCGGATGTCGATGCCCTGGGCTTCGAGCTGACGCCGCGCATGCCGCCCAAGCCGGAACTGGGCATGTTCGATCCTGAGCGCCACGGTGCGCAGTTCCCGGATAGCTCGCAGCGCCTGCAAAGCGTGGCCATCGTGCCACTGCTGCGTAACAAGCGCATCATCGGCAGCCTGAATCTGGGCAGCGTGGACCCGGCGCGCTTCTCGCCATCGCTGGGCACGGACTTCGTGGAGCATATGGCGTCCATCATCGCCATCTGCCTGGAGAACGTGATCTCCAATGAAATGTTGAAGTACATCGGCCTGACCGATTCGCTCACCGGCGTGTACAACCGCCGCTATGTGGACCGCCGCCTGCTGGAAGAGATCTCGCGCGCACGCCGCCAGGATTATCCGATCTCCTTCATGTACATCGACATCGACCACTTCAAGCGCGTCAACGACACCGTCGGCCACCAGGGCGGCGACGATGTACTGCGCGAGGTGGCCAACCGCATCAAGAACGAACTGCGCCTGTCGGACGCGCTGGCGCGTTTCGGCGGCGAGGAGTTTGTTGTCCTGCTGATCAATGCGGACCTGGAAAGCGCGGCCTTCGTGGCGGAACGCATCCGCGCCGGCATTGCTGCCAGCATGATCGATTTGTCGGGCGGCGTGAAGGTATCGATTACCGCTTCGGTGGGTGTGGCCAGTCTGGCGCAGACGCCGGCCGATGCCGATGTTGATGCCCAGGCGCAGGCGCTGATTGCCCACGCGGACGAAGCCTTGTACCAGGCCAAAGAAGGCGGCCGTAACCGCGTGATTCGCTACGGCTGATCACGCATGGCGGGTCAATGACCCGCCCTACGCAGTGGCGTATTGTAGGGCGGATCATCGATCCGCCGTTCAGGCCAAAAGATTATTCTCGGCGCGCGCTACGGCTTCGGCGGCGCCGCGCAGCACGATGACGTCGCCCGCCTCCAGCACCGTTTCTTCCGATACTTCCAGCCTTGCCTTGCCGCGCCGGATGGCCGTCACCTCGGCGCCGGTGTCGCCGAGATCGACCTCGCGTAGCGGCTTGCCGACGCAGGAAGCGCCATCGCCCAGCGCCACCGTATGCAGGCGCACCAGCTCCGACTCGTCGCCCGTATCGCTGGCGCCGTGGAAGTAGCCGCGCAGCGAGGCATAGCGTTCTTCGCGCGCGCGCTGCACGCGGTGCACCACGCGTCGTAGCGGCACGCCCAGCATCACCAAGGCGTGGGAGGCCAGCATCAGCGAGCCTTCCATCAGTTCCGGCACTACTTCAGCAGCGCCGGCGGCTTTCAGGCGGTCCAGGTCCGAATCGTCATGCGAGCGCACGATGACCGGCAGGGTAGGGGCCAGCTCATGCACCAGATACAGCACCTTCAGCGCCGAGGGCGTGCTGGCGTAGGTAATCACGATCGCTGAAGCGCGATAGATACCGGCTGCAATCAGCGATTCGCGCCGCGCCGCATCGCCGTAAGACACGTTGGCGCCGGCGCTCTGCGCTTCCTGCACGCGGGTCGGGTCCAGGTCCAGCGCGTGGTAATCGATATTCTCTTCGGCCAGCAGGCGCGCCAGGTTCTGGCCCGAACGGCCGAAACCCGCCACGATCACGTGCTTGTTGGTGGACATGGTGCGTGCCGCGATCTTGGTCAGGGTCAGCGACTGCATCATCCATTCGTTGGCGGAGAACTTCAGCACAATCTTGTCCGACTGCTCGATCAGGAAGGGCGCCAGCAGCATGGACAACACCATCGACGCCAGCACCACCTGCACCACAAAGGGATCGACCAGGCGCATGCCGCCCACCACGTTCAGCAGCACGAAGCCGAATTCGCCCGCCTGTGCCAGCGCCAGGCCGGTACGCATCGCCGTGCCGGTATTTGCACCGAACAGGCGCGCCAGGCCGGCGATCAGGCCGAACTTCAGCAGCACCGGACCGGCCAGCAGAAGCAGCACCAGCCACCAGTTTTCCAGCACGATGCGCACATTCAGCAGCATGCCGATGGTGATGAAGAAAAGCCCCAGCAGCACGTCGCGGAACGGTTTGATGTCCTCTTCCACCTGGTGCTTGTATTCGGTTTCGGAAATCAGCATGCCCGCCACGAAAGCGCCCAGCGCCAGGGACAAGCCGGCCTGCTCGGTGATCCAGGCCGCGCCCAGCGTGATCAGCAGGAGGTTCAACATGAACAGTTCCTGCGAGCGGCGTTTGACCACCACCGTGAACCACTTGCGCATCACGCGCTGGCCGATAAACAGCAGCAGCACCAGCACCACCGTGGCCTTGAAGCTCGCGAAGGCCAGCGTCGGCGCCAGGTTCTCGGGATTCTGCGCCAGCGCCGGGATCAGAATCAGCAGTGGCACCACGGCCAGATCCTGGAACAGCAGGATGCCCACGATATTGCGGCCGTGTTCGCGCTCCAGTTCCAGCCGTTCCGTGAGCATTTTGACCACGATCGCGGTGGACGACATGGCCAGCGCGCCGCCCAGGGCGAAGGAAGCCTGCCAGGTCAGGTGAATTGCCGGCGGCAGCACGAAATGCACCGCCCAGCCAAACAGCATGGTGACGGCAATGGTCAGCGCCACCTGCGCCATGCCCAGTCCGAACACGATGCGCCGCATCGACATCAGCTTGGGAAGCGAGAATTCCAGTCCGATGGAGAACATCAGGAACACCACCCCGAATTCGCCCAGCGAGTGGGTGGCTTCGCTCTCGGCGGCCAGGTTCAGGGCATTGGGACCGATCAGAATGCCGACTGCCAGATAGCCGAGCATCGGTGGCAGGTGCAGCATGCGGAAAGCGACCACGCCCAGCACGGCGCTGGCGAGCAGCAGGAGAGTCAGTTCGAGGGGCGAGAACATTTTGATCCTAGTCGACTTGGCACCGTTGTTTGTTGCGTCTGGCAAGTTTTTTGCTTTACCAATTCGGCTATACTTCCGGCATGAGTGTAACCGATGAAAAAACAATGCTGAAAGCTTTTGATGCCAAGACCGCAACCCGCGCACTGGAACTGGCGCGCGAGGCCCTGCAAATCGAGACGGACGCGCTGCGCGCCCTGCATGAACGCCTGGCGACCGACGAGTCCGTGGGCAAGGCCGTGTCGCTGTTGCTGAATTGCAAAGGTCGCGTCGTGGTGTCCGGCATTGGCAAGTCCGGCCATATCGGTCGCAAGATTGCTGCCACCCTGGCGTCCACCGGTACGCCGGCCCTGTTCGTGCACCCGGCCGAAGCGGCGCATGGCGACCTGGGCATGATCACGCCGGAAGATGCGGTGATCGCCATTTCCTATTCCGGCGAAGCGGCCGAACTGATGGCCATTCTGCCGGTCGTGAAGCGCATGGGCGGCGTGGTGATTTCGATGACCGGCAAGCCGGAATCGAGCCTGGCCAAGCTGTCGGACGTGCACCTGGACGTGTCGGTCGCCAAGGAAGCCTGCCCGATGAATCTGGCGCCGACCGCCTCCACCACCGTCACGCTGGCGCTGGGCGACGCGATCGCCGTGGCGCTGCTGGACCTGCGCGGCTTCAAGGAAGAAGACTTCGCCCGTTCGCATCCGGGCGGCGCCCTGGGCCGCCGCCTGCTGACCCATGTGCGCGACATCATGCGCACCGGCGACGCCATTCCGGCCGTGGGCCTGGATACCCGTCTGCCGGACGCGCTGCTGGAAATCACCCAGAAGGGCATGGGCATGACCGCCATCGTCGACGCGGACAACAAGCCGGTCGGCGTGTTCACCGACGGCGACCTGCGCCGCATGATCGAGAAGGTGCAGGATTTCGGCAAGGTGATCATCAAGGATGTCATGCATCTGAACCCGCGCAGCATCAACGCGGACAAGCTGGCCGTGGATGCCGTGGCCATCATGGAAGAATTCCGCATCAACCAGATGCTGGTCACCGACGAAGCGGGCAAACTGGTAGGCGCCCTGCACATCCACGACCTTACGCGCGCCAAGGTGATCTGATGAGCCGCCCCTACAATATGGACATCGTCAAGCGCGCCGCCAAGGTGCGCCTGATGATCTTTGACGTCGATGGCGTACTGACCGACGGCAGCCTGCATTACGGTGCCGACGGCGAGATGATGAAGACCTTCAATGTGCACGATGGCCTGGGCATCAAGCTGCTGCAGGAATCGGGTGTGCAGACCGCCATCATCAGCGCGCGCCGTTCGCCGCAGGTGACCGCGCGTGCCAAGGACCTCGGCATCGAATTCGTCCACCAGGGCGGCCACGACAAGCTGACGCCGTTCAAGGCCCTGCTGCAGCAACTGGGCCTGACCGAAGAGCAGGTCGGCTTCATCGGCGACGATGTGGTGGACCTGCCTATCCTGAGCCGCGTCGGTTTCGCCGTGAGTGTGCCGAACGGCCGCCCGGAAGTGCACAGCCGCGTGCATCACGTGACCCAGGCCAGCGGTGGCCGCGGTGCAGTGCGCGAGGTGTGCGAATTCGTGCTGCGCGCTCAGGGCAATTTTGAGCGCATCATGGCGCAATTCATGGTGTAAGGAAGCAGTATGCGCAACCAGAGGACCTCTCACCGTGTCAGGCTTTCGATCGGCATGATGCTGGCGCTGTTCGCAGCCGTCGGCACCTTCTGGCTGCTCGAACTGCTGAACCGCGAAGGCGAGGAAATGCAGGCGGCCGCCAAGCTCACGGAGCCTGACTACATCGTCGAGCGCTTCAGCTTTGTGCGTCTGAGCAAAGAGGGCAAGCCGGCGTATATCGTTTCCGGCGACAAGCTGACCCACCGCCCGATTGACGATTCGTCCGAGATCGACAAGCCCGTCGTGCGCAAGATCACGCCGGACCTGCCGCCAATGGACATTCACGCCAAAACGGCGCGCGTGGACGACAGCAATAGCCGCGTCAAGCTGGCCGGCAATGTGACCGCCGACCGCGCCGGCACCGAGACCGTAAAGAGCTTCAGCATGAAGACTGAAGCGATGACGATTTATCCGGACGAAGACCGGATGGAAACGGACCAGGCGTTCACCGCCACGTCCGGCAACGCCAAGCTGACAGGCACTGGCCTGAAGGTGAATAACGCCACCAGCCAGGCGGAAGTGAACCAGCGCATGCGCCTGGTGTATCCGCCTGCCCCTCAGCGTTGAGCAAGAATTTTCGGAGCATACATGAAAAAGAAACTGAGCAAGTTATTGCTGCTGTCCCTGCTGCCGCTGATGGGCCTGAACCTGGCCCGCGCGGAAAAGGCGGACTCCCTCAAGCCAACGGTGATCGAAGCCAATCAGGGCACCACGGATGAAGTGAAGCAGACCCGCACGCTGATCGGCGACGTGGTGCTGACCCGCGGCACGCTGCTGATGAAGGCAGGCCGCGCGCTGGTGACGGAAGATCCGCAGGGCTATCAGTACGTGACCTTCTGGGCGGCGCCGAACGCGCTGGCCACTTTCCGCCAGAAGCGCGATGGCGCCGGCGACCAGTGGGTCGAAGGCCAGGCCGAGCGCATCGAATACGACCAGAAGTCCGAACTGGTGCGCCTGATTTCCAAGGCCAAGGTCACGCGCCTGGAAGGCGCCAAGACCACCGATGAAGTTGAAGGTCCTTTCATTTCCTACGACAGCCGCAAGGAATTCTTCTCCGTGCAGAACTCCACCACGGGCGAGAGCAAGCAGGGCGGCGGCCGCGTGAAGATGGTGATCCAGCCTTCGCAAGCCAACGCACCAGCGCCTGCAACGCCGGTAACTCCAGCTACCACTCCGGCGGTCAAATGAATATGGCGGAGAACAATTGCAGCAGCACCCTGGTTGTCAAAGGTCTGCAAAAGACCTATGGCAAACGCCAGGTGGTGCATGACGTTTCGCTGCAGGTCGATTGCGGTGAAGTGGTAGGGCTGCTGGGACCAAACGGTGCCGGCAAGACGACGTCGTTCTATATGATCGTGGGACTGGTGGCATCCGACGCTGGCACCATCGATATCGGTGGCATCGATGTATCGAGCCTGCCGATTCACAAGCGCGCCACGCTGGGCCTGTCCTACCTGCCGCAGGAAGCTTCGGTGTTCCGTAAGCTGACCGTGGAAGAGAATATCCGTGCCGTGCTGGAGATCCAGCAGGTGAACGGCAAGCCACTGGCCAAGGAGCAGATCGAAGAGCGCCTGGAAGCGCTGCTGGCCGATCTGCAAATCGAGAAGCTGCGCGAGAATCAGGCGCTGTCGCTGTCCGGTGGTGAGCGCCGCCGTGTTGAGATTGCACGGGCTCTTGCCACTAACCCACGCTTCGTTCTTCTGGACGAACCTTTTGCCGGCGTGGACCCGATTGCCGTGATCGAAATCCAACGGATTGTGCGTTTTCTGAAGGAGCGCAACATCGGCGTCTTAATTACCGACCACAATGTGCGTGAGACGCTCGGCATTTGCGACCGCGCCTACATCATCAACCAGGGTTCGGTACTGGCTTCCGGCCGCCCTGACGACATTATTGCTGACGAATCCGTGCGCCGCGTCTACCTCGGCGAACACTTCCGGATGTAAGAAAGGCCCATGAAACAATCACTGCAACTGCGAACTTCGCAACACCTGGCGCTTACGCCGCAACTGCAACAGTCGATCCGCCTGTTGCAGCTGTCGACGCTTGAGCTGCACCAGGAGTTGGAGCAGCTGCTCAGTGATAACCCATTACTGGAGCGGCTGGACGATCCACTGGACAATTCCGTGCGCCTGCTGGCGGACGGCGCCATCAGCCAGGGCAGCGGCAATGGCGAAGCGCCGCCGCAAGAAAACGGCCAGGCTGCCAGCGAAGGCGGCGAGGGCGCGGAAGCACCTGCGGCCGACGGCGAGAGCTATGAAGGCAACGGCGAGGGCGATGCTGTTGACGACTGGAGCAATTCCTCCAGCAGCAAGTCGCCCGATGATGAAGACGGCCGTCCGCAACTGGAAGCCAGCGGCTGCACGCTGCGCGAGCATTTGCTGGAGCAGATGCGCGTGACCGTGCAGGAACCGCGCGACCGCGCGCTGATGGAAATCATCATCGATGCGCTGGACGAAAACGGCTACCTGGAAGAGCCGTTGGAAGAAATCCATGCGCGTCTGCCGGAAGAGCTGGAAATCGAACTGGAAGAATTGCGTACGTCGCTGGCGCTGCTGCAGACTTTCGATCCCATTGGCGTGGGCGCGCGCAATGCGTCCGAGTGCCTGGCGCTGCAAATCAAGCGCTTGCCGAACATCCCGCTGGTAACGCGCCGCATGGCGCTATGCATCGTCGAGAAGCACCTGGCCTGGTTCGCCCAGCGTGAATTCAACAAGCTGAAAAAAGCCCTCGACTGCGACGACGAAGACCTGCGTGAAGCGCAGGCCGTGATCCGCCAGTGCAATCCGCATCCGGGCGCTGAATTTGCGTCAGACGTGTCAGACTACGTGGTGCCTGACGTGATCGTGAAGAAGGGGCGCAACGGCTGGATCGTCATGCTGAACAATGATGTGATGCCGCGCCTGCGTGTGAATGCGCTGTACGCCAGCCTGCTCAAGCAGGGCAAAGGCGAGAGCCAGATGAGCGCACAGCTGCAGGAAGCCAAGTGGCTGATCAAGAATATGCGCCAGCGTTTCGATACGATTTTGCGCGTTGCACAAGCGATCGTTGAAAGGCAGAAGAACTTTTTCAGTCATGGTGCAGTTGCCATGAGACCCCTTGTGTTGCGTGAAATAGCTGATACACTGGGACTACACGAGAGCACTATTTCTCGGGTAACAACTCAAAAATATATGCTCACCCCGCATGGAATGTTTGAGTTGAAGTACTTTTTTGGCAGCCACGTCGCAACCGAAGCCGGGGGTGAAGCTTCCTCTACTGCGATCCGTGCGCTGATCGTGCAATTGACAGGAGCTGAAGACCCTAAAAATCCTTTATCCGACAGTAAGATTGCGGACATGCTGGGAGAACAGGGCATGGTGATTGCGCGACGTACTGTTGCCAAGTATCGCGAAGCTCTGAAAATTCCTCCCGTTAGCCTCCGCAAGTCTTTGTAGTGCACGGTTCCGCTGCACGCCACCAGCGTGTACGAACTAGTAAGCGACATCATCTTTAGGAGTGTGTATGAATCTCACCATCAGTGGACATCATGTCGAAGTGACCCCAGCGATTCGCGAGTACGTGCAGAACAAGCTGGAGCGGGTTAAGCGCCATTTCGATCAAGTGATTGATATTGCTGTCATCCTGACTGTAGATAACCTCACCGAGAAAGAAAAACGTCAAAAAGCGGAGATCAATCTGCGTATGTCGGGTAAGACTGTGTATGTGGAGAGCCTGTCGCAAGACCTGTATGCCGCCATCGATACGCTGATCGACAAACTGGACCGCCAGGTCATGAAGTACAAGGCCCGCGTCCAGAATCACAACCACGAAGCGATCAAGCATATCCCGGACACTTACGAAGCACCTGTCACCGTCATGTAAAGGAGTGGCGGGACAATCAAACTAAGGGCGCATCTGGCGCCCTTTTTTGCGCCCCGCGCCGCTGGCTGTGGCGCGATAAAATAAACAATATTAATTATTTAGTATCTTGTTCATGAGCGAATACGTCCACACCCAAGTCAGCAACGGCACCGGCTTCATCACCCTCGACCGCCCCAAGGCTCTGAACTCCCTTTCCCTCGACATGGTGCGCGCCATTACTCAGGCGCTGCTGGCCTGGCGCGAGGACGCAGACGTGGCTGCGGTGGTGATCCGCAGCAGCAGCGAGAAAGCGCTGTGCGCGGGTGGCGATATCCGCTTCTTCCACGATGTCGGCCAGAAAACGCCGCAGGGCGACAGCGCGCTGCTGGAAGATTTCTTCACCGAGGAATATGCACTAAATCATTTAATCCATTTCTACCCCAAGCCATACATTTCGCTGATGGACGGCGTGGTGATGGGCGGCGGCATGGGCATCGCGCAGGGCGGGCCGGATTGCGGCGTGCGCATCGTGACCAGCCGCACCAGGATGGCCATGCCGGAAGTGAACATCGGGCTGTTCCCGGACGTGGGCGGCAGCCATTTCCTGTCCCACGCGCCGGGCGCACTGGGCATGTGGCTGGGCCTGACCGGCCTGACCGTCGGCGCCGCCGATGCGCTCTACCTGGGGCTGGCCGATCATTTCGTGCCGGAAGCCGAATGGCGCACCCTGGGCGCGCTGATCGATGCTTCCCACGGTTCGGCTCAGCAGGAGGCCATCGCGGCCTTTGCAGCCCCGTTAAAGACCTTGGCGGGGCAAAGCGAACTGGAAGCTCAGCGTTCGCTCATCGATCGCCATTTCTCGGCCGGCAGCGTGACCGCCATCATGGATTCTCTGCGTGGCGACGCCGATCCGTTCGCACAAAAATCATTGAGCGCGATGGCCCAGCGCTCGCCGATCATGATGTGCGTCACCCACGAATTGCTGCGCCGCGGCACGACCCTTGGCGTGGCCGATTGCCTGCGCATGGAACGCAATCTGGTACGACGTAATTTCGAGCATGGCGAAATCCTGGAAGGCGTACGCGCCCTGGTGATCGACAAGGACAATGCCCCGCGCTGGAATCCGCCAACGCTGGCCGAGGTCACGCCGGAAATGGTGGCGCGCTTCTTCGAGCCGTGCTGGCCCGATTACGCTCACCCGCTGCGTCACCTCGCATGAGGGAGCTGGACCGGATCGACCGCGCGATCCTCAACATCCTGCAGGAAGACGCTGCCACGCCGCTGCGCGAGATTGCAGAGCGCGTGCATTCCTCGGTGGCGACCTGCCAGCGCCGTGTTGCCCAGTTGCGAGAATCCGGCGTGCTGCTGAAAGATGTGGCGCTGGTGGACCGCGTGCAGGTGGGACTTCCGTTGACGGTGTTTGTTTCGGTGGAGCTGAGCCACCAGAACAGCGCCATCCTGCAGCAGTTCGAAGCGCAAATGCGGCAGGAGCCGGATGTGATGTCCTGTTATGAGGTGGCCGGCGAATTCGACTTCATGCTGATCGTCACTTCGGCGTCGATGGATGCCTATCACGAGTTCACGCGCCGCGTGTTCACTTCGAATAACAATGTCATCAACGTGAAAAGCCTGTTCGCGATGAACTGCTCCAAGTTCGAGACCAAGGTTACGCTGTGAGAAAATTTCCCATTTGAGACGGCGAGAATGGGAAATCGATTCGCAAGCGATACGTAAGATGGGCTCTCCAAGCATAAGGAGAGCATCATGATCGACCACGTATCCATCGGCACCCGCGACCTGCAGCGTGCACTGGACTTCTACACCGCCTGTCTGGCGCCGCTGGGCTACACCGTACAGCATCAGGACGCGGCACTGGCCGTCTTCGGTGCCGATGGCAACTGGAGCTTCATCGCCTATCCGGCACAGGACGACAGCCCACTGCAAGGCCATCGCGCCCACATCGCCTTCAGTGCGCCATCGAAGGAAGCGGCGCAAGCCTTCCACGCCAAGGCGATCGAGCTGGGCGCACAAACCTTGCGCGAGCCTGGCCTGCGTCCCGACGTCAATGAGCGCTACTACGGTGCGATCATTAGTGATCCGGACCAGCACATGATCGAAGTGGTGCACTGGATGTCCTGAACGCCCCGTCTTGGTGCGGAAGCGCGCCTTTAACACTGGCGCGCTAATTGCTCTTTCACTATGGTCGTCAACTTTACCCAAGCAGACATGACCACGATCCGCGCAGCCCATCCGGCCGATGCCGCAGCCATCGCAAGCATCTACAACCATTACGTTTCCAACTCCACCATCACCTTCGAAGAGGTCGAAGTCACGAGCGCCGAAATCGCGCGCCGCATCGACCACGTCATGACTGGCGGCCTGCCTTGGCTGGTGCTGGAAGACCGCGACGAAATTCTCGGCTATGCCTACGCGACCAAGTGGAAGGAGCGCTCGGCTTACCGGCGCTCGGTGGAGAGTTCAATTTATCTGAAGCCAAGCGCGATTGGCCGTGGCCATGCACGGCGCTTGTATCGGCAGCTGCTCGATCAGCTGGCGGCAAGCGGCATTCATCTCGTAATCGGCGGCGTTGCGCAGCCCAACGACGCCAGCATGGCCCTGCATGAAAAGATGGGCTTCGAGCCAGTGGGCAGTTTCCGCGAAGTCGGCTTCAAATTCGGCCGCTGGCTGGACGTCAGCTACTGGCAGCTGCGGCTGGGCGCGGCGGATCAATGATCCGCCCTACAACGTGGCGCCACTAAACGCGGCTGGGCGTAGGGCGGGTCATTGACCCGCCGCGCATGCATGTCAGGATTGCTCGCGGTGGCGCAGTACCACGTTTTCGGTGTCGTGGAAGTGGCGCGCCAGGCGCTCGGCCATGTACACCGAACGGTGCTGGCCGCCGGTGCAGCCGATCGCCACGGTGAGATAGCTGCGGTTGTCCTTCTTGAAGGCCGGCAGCCATTTCTCAACGAAGCCTTTGATGTCATGGAACATCTCCTCCGCGCTCGGTTGCGCGTCGAGGAAGGCGATCACGGGCGCATCGCGGCCAGTCAGCGGACGTAGTGCGAGGTCGTAGTAGGGATTCGGAATTGCGCGCACGTCGAACATGAAGTCGGCGTCCAGCGGCACGCCCATCTTGAAGGCAAAGGATTCGAAGAACAGTGTCAGCGGCGCATTCTCGCTCTCCACCAGATCCTTGATCAGCGCGCGCAGCTTGTTGGCGCTCAGCTCCGACGTATCGATCACATGGCCCAGTTGCTGAATGGCCGACAAGCGCTCGCGTTCCTCGGCGATGCATTCGATCAGCGTGCGCCGCGCCGCCGGGTTCTGGCCCGGACGCAGTTCGTGCGACAGTGGATGGCTGCGGCGAGTTTCCGAGAAGCGCGCGACCAGCGAATGCGTGCTGGCGGTGAGGTACATGATTTTCACGTCATGACCGTCTTCCTTCAGCTTGCGGAATTCAGCGGGCAGGCTGGCCAGCGAGGCCGCGCTGCGCGCATCGACGGCAACAGCCAGCGCTTCGGTGCCTTCATCGGCCAGGGTTGCAACGAGATTGGGCAGCAGTGCCGGCGGTAGATTGTCGACGCAGTAGTAGCCGGTATCTTCCAGTACGTTCAGCGCGACCGATTTGCCCGAGCCGGAAATGCCAGTGATTAGAACGATTCGCATGCGGCCGATGATACCATCAGTCATCCCTGATCACCCGAGAACCCAAGCAAAGGTGCCTGCCACGATGTGGCAGGCACCAGGTTTCAGGCTGTGGGTTTTAATCCCCGCTCATCGCTTGCCGCTGGCGCTCCATGAACTCCTGGAGCGTGTCGATGCCGCGCAGCTGCAAGATAGTATTGCGCACTGCAGCCTCCAGCAGCACTGCGATGTTGCGGCCAGCCGCCACAGGGATCACGACTTTGCGAACAGGCAGGCCAAGCACGTCCTCGGTCGGGAACTGGAACGGCAGGCGTTCCACTTCCTCTTCCAGCGCGGAACGGCGCACCAGATGCACGATCAGTTTCAGACGCATTTTGCGGCGCACGGCCGTCTCACCGAAGATGGCTTTGATGTCCAGCAGGCCCAGGCCGCGCACTTCGAGCAGATTTTGAAGCAGTGGAGGGCAGCGGCCCTCGATCATATTCGGCGCAATGCGCGAGAATTCGACCGCATCGTCGGCAACGAGGCCGTGGGAGCGCGAAATCAGTTCCAGGCCAAGCTCGGATTTACCGAGGCCCGAGTCGCCGGTAATCAGCACGCCCACGCCCAGCACGTCCATGAATACGCCGTGCATGATCACGCGCTGCGCCAGCTTCTTCGACAAATACACCCGCAGGAAGTCGATTACCTGCGCGGCAGGCAGCGGCGTAGAGAACAGCGGAATATTCTTCTCGTCGCAGATGGCGAGGATGTCGGGCGGTGTTTCCAGGCCCTGCGCGATGATCAGTGCCGGCGGGCCGCCCGCAATCAGTTCGCCGATCACGTGTGCGCGCGTCAGCGACTTCAGGCGCTGGTAGTAGTTGATTTCCTGGTGCCCGAAGACCTGGATACGGCCTGGGTGGATGGTGTTCAGGTGGCCGACCTGGTCGGCTGCGGATGCCACATCGCCCGAAATCAGGCGCTCGCCGCCGGGAAAGCCTGCGAACCAGCCAAGTTGCAAAGTCTCCCGATTATCATCGTATAAGCGTTGAATCGTCAGAGGGGTTTGCAGCATGTGCCTGCCTGAAGGGTAGTGTCGAAGCCCCTAGTTTAACTTAACTTAACCTGCGGCCTGCAGACTGGGCTGCCAATTGACGATACGGCTGTATACGGAAGCCGGGTCCGAATCGGTGGAGAGGGCAGCGCGGAAGGCATCGTCCGAGAACATCTCGGCGATTTCCGACAGGATTTCCAGGTGCTGCTGCGTGACGTGATCCGGGATCAATAGGAAGAACAAAAGATTGACGGGCTTGCCATCCGGCGACTCAAAAGGAATCGGCTCCGCCAGGCGCACGAAAGCAGCCAGCGGCGATTTCAGGCTCTTGGAACCCTTGATGCGGCCGTGGGGCACTGCGACGCCATGGCCCAGACCGGTCGAACCGAGGCGCTCGCGCGCGAACAGGTTGTCCGAAACGGTGGAACGGGCGATGCCGCAGTTGTTCTCGAAAATCAGACCTGCTTGCTCAAAAGCACGTTTCTTGCTGGACACTTCAAGGTCCAGTTGTACGTTCTCGAGCGACAGGATTTTGCTCAGGTTATTCATAACGCGACATAGTATCTGCTGACAGCGGAGCGAATTATAGGCTTCTTTCTCAGCGGTGTAACTTGAAATCGGTCATGCAAGGCAAACACCAGTTTTTTCGCTGCGGTGATGTGGTTTTGCCGATTTTTGAGCGGATCTGAAGGCGGCAATCGCTGAGGAATTGCCGCAACAGTTATTGATTCATTGTAAGACAAATTCCGCCGAATTACTGTCGGGCGTTGCGTAAATTGGACGGCTTGCTTGCACCACTAAAGTTGGTACGCCACGGATTAATATCAAGACCGCCTCGGCGGGTATAGCGCGCGTACACCGTCAGGTGTTGAGGTTTGCATTGGTGCAATATGTCCGTAAAGATACGTTCTACGCACTGCTCGTGGAACTCGTTGTGCTCGCGGAAGCCGATCAGGTATTTCAGCAGGCTTTCCTGGTCGATCTGCGGGCCTGCGTACGTGATCTGCACGCTGCCCCAATCGGGCTGGCCGGTGACCAGGCAATTCGATTTGAGCAGGTGAGAAATCAGCACTTCTTCCACCGGGTTTTCGTCGAAGTTCGCTTTCAGGATTTCCGGCTGCGGCGAGTAGTTGTCGATCTCGATGTCGAGGCGGTCCAGCAACTGGCCCTCCAGTTCGCCCATCGCCAGCCTGGCGAAGTCTTCCTGCATGATCAGCACGACGTGCACATTGGTGCCGGCTGCGGCGGACAGGTCCTGCTCCAGCAGCATCTTCAACGCTTCAGGACCGGCGAGGCGGGTCTGGTTGAAGGAGTTCAGATACAGCTTGAAGGACTTCGATTCGATAATGTTCGGCGATGCGGCCGGCACGGTGATGCGCGCCACCGCCACTTGCGGTTTGCCGCGCATGTTCAGCCACGATAGCTCGTAGGCGTTCCAGATGTCCACGCCGTAGAAGGGCAGCGTGCCCGACAAGCCCAGCTCATCGCGCTTGGCCTGGCGCGGAATAGGAAACAGCAGGTCCGGCGCATACTCGCTCAGATAGGACGAGGATTTGCCGAGTGGGGATTGATCAGGGGAGTTGGTGGACATGGCGGTGCTTCGTATTTTGCGTAAAGACCGACATGTTAGCGCAAACCCAAGGCAGAAACAGGTGGCAGGCACATCGTGCCTGCCACCAGCGTTTCAGGGTGTTGGTTTTTCAGAGGAACAGCTTGTAGACCGGGTTCTGCGACTCATCCCAGTAGCGATAGCCGAGGGTCGCGAGGAAGCGTGCGAATTCGTTCATCTCTTCCTGCGGCACCTGCAAGCCGATCAGAATGCGTCCCACATCGCCGCCTTGGGAGCGGTAGTGGCACAGTGAGATGTTCCAGTTCGGCGCCATCGAATCGAGGAAGCGCATCAGCGCGCCCGGACGCTCAGGGAATTCGAAGCGGTACAGCAGCTCGTCCTTCGCCAAAGCGCTCTTGCCGCCAACGAGGTGGCGCAAGTGCGACTTGGCCAGTTCATCGTGCGTCAGGTCCAGCGTCTTGAAGCCATTTTCTTCGAAGCGGCGCGCCACCGAGCTCGATTCATTGCGGTCGCTGATCTGCACGCCCACGAAGACGTGCGCCGTGTCCTGGTCGCTTATACGGTAATTGAACTCGGTCACATTGCGTGGGCCGATCAAGCCGCAGAAGCGCTTGAAGGAACCGCGCTGCTCCGGCATCGACACCGCAAACACCGCTTCGCGCGACTCGCCCAGCTCCGCGCGTTCGGCCACGAAGCGCAGGCGGTCGAAGTTCATGTTCGCGCCGGAAGCAATGGTGACCAGGGTTTCGTTCTTGACCGGATTCCTGGTCAGTTCCGCGCGTTCGATATAAGCCTTGGCGCCCGCAACGGCCAGCGCGCCTGCAGGTTCCAGGATCGAGCGGGTGTCGGTGAACACGTCCTTGATCGCGGCGCAGATCGCGTCCGTATCGACGATGATCACTTCGTCCACGAACTGCTGCGCGAGCCGGAATGTTTCCTGGCCCGCGAGGCGCACTGCAGTGCCGTCGGAGAACAGGCCCACATCCGGCAAGGTCACGCGGTCGCCCGATTTCAGGCTGCGGCCCATGGCGTCGGAATCCATGGTCTGCACGCCGATGATCTTGATGTCCGGACGCAGCTGCTTCACATACGCCGCCACGCCTGCAATCAGGCCGCCGCCGCCGATCGGCACGAAGATCGCGTGAATTGGACCTGCGTGCTGGCGCAGGATCTCCATGGCGATGGTGCCCTGGCCCGCGATCACATCCGGATCGTCGAAGGGATGGACGAAGGTCAGCTTCTGTTCTTTCTCCAGCAGCAGCGAGTGGTTGTAGGCGTCGGTGTAGGAGTCGCCATGCAGCACGATCTCCACGTTCGGACCGCCGCGTGCGCGCACCGATTCAATCTTCAGTGGCGGCGTGGTGGTCGGCATGACGATCAGCGCGCGGCAGCCAAGTTTGGCGGCCGACAGGGCCACACCCTGTGCGTGATTGCCTGCGGAGGCGCAAATGACGCCGCGCTTCAATTGCGCGTCGCTTAGATTCGCCATCTTGTTATAAGCGCCGCGTACCTTGAAGCTAAAGACGTCCTGCATGTCCTCACGTTTGAAATAAATCTGGTTCTGATAGCGCTGCGACAAGGTCGGCGCCAGTTCCAGAGGTGTTTCAAGGGCCACGTCGTAGACGCGGGAGGTCAGGATTTTCTTCAGGTAGTCGATAGTCATAGTCTGCGTATAGAACGATTCATGGCCAGGCAGGATGGCCTGGTGCAAAGACATGCTTTCAACGGTGGGTAACCGAAGGGGGCAAGCACGCCGGCCAGCGCGGATCTGCGGTGGGGCCGGCTGTCAGTCGTGCGGTGTGCTCGGTGCAGATCATTATAATGGAAGCCATGATCGAATCTGCAATCTCCTGGCTCCTCGGCTTTCTCGCTGCGCCCGAAGTGGGCCTCACGTCGGTCTTCATCATCAGCTTTGTCTCCGCCACCCTGGTCCCTCTGGGCTCCGAACCCGCTGTCTTTGCGGTCTGCAAGGCCAATGGCGACATGTTCTGGCCCGCCATCGCCGTGGCGACGGTCGGCAACACGCTGGGTGGCGTGGTCGACTACTGGTTGGGCTATTACGCGAAGGAAGCCTTTGCCAAAGAACGCCAGAGCCGCTGGTTCGGCTGGCTGTCCCATTACGGCGCCAAGACCATGCTGCTGGCCTGGCTGCCGGGCATTGGCGATCCCCTGTGCACGCTGGGTGGATGGCTCAAGCTGCCGTTCTGGTCCTCGGTTTCCTACATGGCCATCGGCAAATTCGCCCGTTACATCACCATGACCGCAGCCCTCCTGTTCGTCCCTGACGGCTTCTGGCGCAGTCTCGCCAACGCCCTCGGCGGTTGATTTTACTTTCCAGTTTGCGCTAATCGGCAAATTGAAAGCCGCAATCATCCCTATTTCATTAAATTAAATTTTGCGGCGGTCCAGTTGGATCGAATATTGGATCGCTAATTGACGTTAACGGAACCCTGTTGGCTTTTAAGGCTGTTAGGGCTTTGTGCGCCGCAATACGATAGAATGTTCTGTCCTAGCGTCAGCATTTCGTCAACGCACACAATGAACGCACCAGCACAAATCCAGGCATTGCTCGCAGAGTCTCCCGATGGTCACGCGCCAACCCGTTTGCGCGAAATCCCTTATAACTACACGTCTTTCTCCGACCGCGAGATTGTGATTCGCCTGCTGGGCGAAGAGTCCTGGCAGCTGCTGGATGAATTGCGCGGCGCCCGTCAGACCGGCCGCTCCGCGCGCATGCTGTACGAAGTGCTGGGCGATATCTGGGTCGTGCGCCGCAACCCTTATCTGCAGGACGACCTGCTGGATAACCCGAAGCGTCGCGATGCGCTGATCGAAGCGCTGCATCACCGCTTGAAGGAAGTGGACAAGCGCCGTCTGGCCGTCGACTCCAGCGAGAACGACGCCGACCAGGCCAAGCGCAGCGAGAACGTCGAGAAGCTGCTGCGTGCCGCAAGCAAGGCCGTGGCGGACTTCGGCGAAGAATTCCGCCAGATGTACGACCTGCGCAAGCGCACGCAGAAAGTGCTGGGCAAGTTCACCGAGAAGCACAATATCTGCTTCGATGCGATGAAGCGCATCACGCACGTGACCGACGCGACCGACTGGCGCGTTGAATATCCGTTTGTGGTGCTGACCCCCGATACCGAAGACGAAATGGCGGGGCTGGTCAAAGGCTGTATCGAACTCGGACTGACCATCATCCCGCGCGGCGGCGGCACCGGCTACACCGGCGGCGCGATTCCGCTGACGCCACTGTCGGCCGTCATCAACACCGAAAAGCTGCTCACGCTGGGCAAGGTCGAGATGAAAGTCCTGCCGGGCCTGGACCGCGAATACGCGACCGTGTTCTCCGAAGCCGGAGTCATCACCAACAAGGTCAGCGAAGCGGCCGAGAAGGCAGGCTTCGTGTTTGCAGTGGACCCGACTTCGGCCCACGCCTCCTGCATCGGCGGCAATATCGCGATGAACGCAGGCGGCAAGAAGGCCGTGCTGTGGGGCACTGCGCTGGATAACCTGGCCTCGTGGCGCATGGTTGACCCGCAAGGCGACTGGCTGGAAGTCACGCGCCTGGACCACAACCTGTCCAAGATTCACGACACCCCGGTAGCACGCTTCAAGCTGGAATGGACGCACCCGAACGCCAAAGGCGAAGCGAAGGGCGAGCCATTCAAGACCGAGATCCTGGAAATCGAAGGCCGCAAGTTCCGCAAAGAGGGCCTGGGCAAGGACGTTACCGACAAATTCCTGGCTGGCCTGCCGGGCGTGCAGAAAGAGGGTACCGACGGCCTGATCACGTCCGCGCGCTGGATTCTGCACAAGATGCCGAAGTTCACGCGCACCGTCTGCCTTGAATTCTTCGGTCAGGCGCGTGATGCGATTCCGTCGATCGTCGAGATCAAGGACTATCTGGACGGCCTGCCGAAACAGGGTGAGCAATTCGAGACCCTGCGCCTCGCGGGCCTGGAACACCTGGACGAGCGCTACCTGCGCGCCGTCGGCTACGCCACCAAATCCAAGCGCGGCACGCTGCCGAAGATGGCGCTGTTCGGCGACATCGTTGGCGACAACGAAGAAGCCGTGGCGCTGGCTGCATCGGAAGTGGTGCGCCTGGCGAATACCCGCGTCGGCGAAGGCTTCGTGGCCGTGAGCCCGGAAGCACGCAAGAAATTCTGGCTGGATCGCGCCCGTACCGCGGCCATCGCCAAGCACACCAACGCCTTCAAGATCAATGAAGACGTGGTGATTCCGCTGAACCGCATGGGCGAGTACACCGACGGCATCGAGCGCATCAACATCGAGCTGTCGATCAAGAACAAGCTGCAACTGGCGGAAGCGCTGCGAGAATTCTTCGCGGCCGGGAATCTCCCGGTCGGCAAGAGCGATGAAGTGTCGGACGAGAAGGTGCCCTACGCCGAAATCATCGGCGACCGTCCCGCGCAGGCGCTGGCGCTGCTGGACCAGGTCCATGCACGCTGGACCTTCATCCTCGCCAACCTGGATAAGCCGCTGAGCGAAGTGCGCGGCAACCTGTTCGATCTGGGCTTGCAGCCGCTGGCTGGCGCTTTCGACGAACGCCTGCAGCGCCAGCCTAACGCCACGCTGTTCGACGTAGCGCAGGACCGTACGGTGCGCATCAGCTGGAAGCAGGAAATCCGCGCGCAGCTGCGCCAGATCTTCAACGGCGGCGCCTACAAGATCATCCTGGACGAAGCGCAGGCCGTCCACAAGAAGGTGCTGCATGGCCGCGTGTTCGTGGCGCTGCACATGCACGCGGGTGACGGCAATGTGCACACCAATCTGCCGGTGAACTCGGACCACTACGAGATGCTGCAGGACGCGCACAAAGCCGTCGCGCGCATCATGAAGCTGGCGCGTTCGCTGAACGGCGTGATTTCGGGCGAACACGGTATCGGCATCACCAAGCTGGAATTCCTGACCGACGACGAGATTGGCGACTTCCGCAAGTACAAGGAGCGCGTCGATCCTGAAGGCCGCTTCAACAAGGGCAAGCTGCTGAATATGCCCGGCATGGATGCCACGCTGCTGAACGCGTACACGCCGTCCTTCGGCCTGATGGGCCATGAATCGCTCATCATGCAGCAAAGCGATATCGGCGAGATCGCCAACAGCGTCAAGGATTGCCTGCGCTGCGGCAAGTGCAAGCCGGTGTGCTCGACCCACGTGCCGCGCGCGAACCTGCTGTATTCGCCACGCGACAAGATCCTGGCGACGTCCTCGCTGATCGAAGCCTTCCTCTACGAAGAGCAGACCCGCCGCGGCGTGTCGATCCGCCACTGGGAAGAATTCGAGGACGTGGCCGATCACTGCACCGTATGCCACAAGTGCGTGACGCCATGTCCGGTGAACATCGACTTCGGCGACGTGTCGATGAATATGCGTAATCTGCTGCGCAAGATGGACAAGCGCTCCTTCAATCCCGGCAAGAAGGCGTCGATGTTCTTCCTGAACGCGACCGATCCTGCGACCATTCGCGCCACGCGCGAAGCGATGATCGGCTGGGGCTATAAGGCGCAGCGCCTGGGCCACGAGATCTTCAAGACCGTGTCGCGCAAGCAGACCAAGGCGCCGCCGCCAACCGTGGGCAAGCCGGCCGTGCGCGAGCAGGTGATCCACTTCGTGAACAAGAAGATGCCGGGCAATCTGCCGAAGAAGACCGCGCGCGCCTTGCTGGACATCGAAGACAACAAGATGATCCCGATCATCCGCGATCCGAAGAAGACGAATGCGAACACGGAAGCGGTGTTCTACTTCCCTGGCTGCGGTTCGGAGCGCCTGTTCTCGCAGGTTGGTCTGGCAACGCAGGCGATGCTGTGGGATGTGGGCGTGCAGACCGTGCTGCCGCCGGGTTATCTGTGCTGCGGCTATCCACAGCGCGGTTCCGGCGATTATGAGAAGGCCGAGAAGATGATGACGGATAACCGCGTCCTCTTCCACCGCATGGCCAATACGCTGAACTACCTGGACATCAAGACTGTGGTGGTGTCCTGCGGCACCTGCTACGACCAGTTGGCGACCTATGAGTTCGAGAAGATTTTCCCGGGCTGCCGCATCGTGGACATCCACGAATACCTGCTGGAGAAGGGCGTCAGGCTGGAAGGTGTGACGGGTACGCGCTATATGTACCACGATCCTTGCCACACGCCGATGAAGCAGCAGGACCCGCTGAAGACCGTGAACGCGCTGGTATCGACCGTCGATAACGTGAAGATCGAGAAGAATGACCGCTGCTGCGGCGAGTCGGGCACGCTGGCGGTTTCGCGTCCCGATATCTCGACGCAGGTGCGCTTCCGCAAGGAGCAGGAGATGGTTGCCGGTGCGGACAAGCTGCGCGCCGATGGCTTCACCGGCGATGTGAAGATTCTGACGTCTTGCCCATCCTGCCTGCAGGGTCTGACGCGCTACAACGACGATTCCGGCACCACGGCTGATTACATCGTGATCGAGATCGCCAAGCATAAACTGGGCGAGAACTGGCTGGTCGATTATGTCGCCAAGGCGAATGACGGCGGCATTGAGCGAGTGCTGGTATGACGGCTGGCTGCGACCTGTGCCGCCTGATCGCGGGCTTTGACGCGGCCAGCGCGTCCGCTGGCGCGGGCGCGTCGTCTGCCGCTGCCAACGCGTTCGCTGGCGCCGCTGCGTCGTCCGCCGCTTCCACCGGTTCCGGCGCTCAGGCTGCGCTGAACGCTGCCACTCCGCCGGGCTCGCCAGCCGCAGTCGCTGCGCCCGGCCTGCAGGATGCGCTGGTCTGGCGCGACGACCGTCTGGTCGTCATCTTCGTCGACGAAGCGGGCTATCCCGGCTACACGCGCGTCGTGTGGCACGACCACGTGCGCGAGATGACCGACTTGTCGCCGCAGGGCCGCGACCACGTCATGCAGACTGTCTGGGCGGTCGAGCAGGCGCAGCGCGACACCATGTCCCCGCACAAGGTGAACGTGGCCAGCTTTGGCAATATGACCCCGCACGTGCACTGGCACGTCATCCCGCGTTACACTGACGATGCGCACTTCCCGAACCCGACCTGGGGCGCGAAGCAGCGCGAGCCGGATGCCGCCGCGGTGGCGGCACGCCAGGCCCTGTTGCCGCAACTGCGCGCAGCAATCGTCGCGAAACTGAACAAAGATGCCTAATCCAACTGGTCTGACCCTGCACAACAAGTCGCGCTATCTCGAAATCTCCTTCGAGGATGGCGCCAGCTTTAACATCCCTTACGAACTGCTGCGCGTGTATTCGCCGTCGGCGGAAGTGAAGGGCCACGGTCCGGGCCAGGAAGTGCTGCAGGTTGGCAAACGCGACGTTGGCATGACAGACCTTGAGCCAGTCGGCAATTACGCTGTGAAGCCGACCTTCACCGATGGCCACAACTCAGGCCTCTACACCTGGGACTACCTCTACGACCTCGGCGCGCGCCAGGATCATCACTGGGCCGATTACGCCGCCCGCCTCGAAGCCGCCGGCTTCCCCGGCGACTCCGGCCGCGCGCCCGGCACCGAACTCCCTGGCGCTCCCAAGGCCCACGGCTGCGGCCACCATCACTGATTCTGCTCCGGGTGGGATTCGTCCCACGCGCAGCAATCGCGCAAGTTCAGCTCAAATACGTAACGGATCACAGCGCGTGTGCCACCAGCGGCGGGCGAACTGCGGGGCGAGCGAGTGGGGGCACGGCGGCTGGGCGGATCGGCGAGGGCGCGGATCAGCGTGCTGTCGAGGTGGAGCGCGCAGGGCATAGCGTCCGGCATAAGGCTGGATCGTTGGGCGCTGCTTGGAGGGGGATCAGACGAGGAAGAGAGCGGTCGCGGGCGGCTTGGATTAGGCCGCCCGGATGCGGGAATGGCTTAGTTGACCAGACGTTTGCGGCGCTGGAATTCCTCGTAGCGCAGCTGTTCGCGTTCCCAGATGTAGCGGAAGGCGGCGCGGGCTTCCGGGGTCAGACGGCGGATGGCTTCCACGTTGAAAGTCATCGGATGCGGCTCGTCGTCCGGCAGCACACGGGATTGCGCACGGGTGGCATCGATAAATTGCTTGGTTGCATCATCGATTTCCGGGAAAAAGATATCCGCGGGCAATTTTTGCTGAAGTTCCATTCTTTGCTCCTAGTGGGCTAATGACCCCATTCTTTGACTACGGGATCTGAACTCATTAACGCCTGTTGAGCGAACTGGTTGACAAACTTTTTTTGATTCTTTGTGTGTTGCCCAACAGGAAATATTAGCGTCCCCCAGGCCTTGTATAATGCTGCCAACATTAAGGCCTCGCTCACTATGACTAATACTACTCACTTCGGTTATAAAACCGTCAATGAAGACGATAAGGTAAAGGAAGTCGCCAAAGTCTTCCACTCTGTTGCCGCAAAGTACGACGTCATGAATGACCTGATGTCGGCCGGCCTGCACCGTATCTGGAAGACCTTCACCATCGCCAACGCGGCCGTGCGTCCGGGCATGAAGGTGCTGGACATTGCCGGCGGTACCGGCGATCTGGCCAAGGTCTTCGCCAAGCAGGCGGGGCCAACGGGCGAGGTCTGGCTGACCGATATCAATGAGTCCATGCTGCGTGTGGGACGCGACCGCCTCTTGAACCGCGGTCTGGTGACCCCCACCTTGCTGTGTGACGCGGAGAAGCTGCCATTCCCGGATAACTACTTCGACCGTGTCAGCGTGGCTTTCGGCCTGCGCAATATGACGCACAAGGATGTCGCCCTGTCCGAAATGCGCCGCGTGCTGAAGCCGGGCGGCAAGCTGCTGGTGCTGGAGTTTTCCAAAGTAGCCGAGCCGTTGCAGAAGCCTTACGACTTCTATTCCTTCACGGTGCTGCCGTGGATGGGCCAGAAAGTGGCCAATGATGCGGAATCCTACCGCTACCTGGCCGAGTCCATCCGCATGCACCCGGATCAGGAAACGCTGAAGACCATGATGCAGGCTGCGGGTCTTGAGCGCGTGGAGTATTACAACCTGACGGCTGGTGTGGCCGCTTTGCATACCGGTATCAAAATGTGAGAAGACTGATGAACTTCAAGAAATTCCTGGTCGGCCTGACCATTGCCGTCACCGCCATGGGCGTGATGGCCGAACTGTCGGCACGCCCGATGGGCGGCGGCCGTTCCTTCGGACGCCAGTCGTCCAGTGTGAGCCGCATGCCGGCCGCGCCGGCGCCGTCCCAGTCGCCTTCGATGGCGCCGCGCCAGGCTGCCCAGCCGGCGCCGGCTCCCGCCGTGCCACCGGCCGTAACGCCGAAACCGCCTAGCCCATGGAAGGGCATTCTGGGCGGCGCGCTGCTGGGCCTCGGCCTTGGCGCGCTGTTCTCGCACTTCGGCATGGGCGGCGCGATGGCCAGCGCCTTCGGCTCGATCCTGATGATTGCGCTGGTTGGCGGCGTGATCTTCTTCCTCTTTAATATGCTGCGCCGCAAGCAGGAACCGCGTCCGGTATCGGCGTTTGGCGGCCAGCAGAGCTATAACCAGTCGTATAACCAGACGCCGGAAATCGGCTCGGGCATCAGTCAGCCGGCCGCTTCCCAGCCGGTGCAGCCGGAGCCGGTGGCCGCACCAGCGGCGCCTGCGCATCAGCAGTGGGGCGTGCCGTCGGACTTCGATACCCCGGCCTTCCTGCGTTCGGCCAAAGGCAATTTCATCCGCCTGCAAGCGGCATGGGACAAGGGCGACGTGGAAGACATTCGCGAGTTCACCACGCCGGAAGTCTTCGCCGAGCTGCGCATGCAGATCCAGGAGCGCGGCGCGACCAAGGATTACACCGACGTGGTGCAGATCGACGCCGAGCTGCTGGGCATCGAGAACGACGGCAAGGACTACCTGGCCAGCGTGCGCTTCACCGGCATGATCAAGTCGGCGCCGGATGCGCTGGCCGAGCCGTTCAAGGAAGTCTGGAACCTCGTCAAGCCGGTATCCGGCGACCGTGGCTGGCTGCTGGGCGGTATCCAGCAAATCGCTTGATGGCGGCGCAGCTGCTGTCAAACTGGTAAGATCTAGACCGCTCCGGCTTTCCGGGGCGGTTTTTGTTTGTTCACACGTTTATGCTCCCATTTTCCTTGCCTTCGCTGGGCGTGCCCGTCGCCGCCACCGTCAACCACTTGCTGGCGCAGGAGGCCTGGGCGCGCGCGGAACTCAGATTCCACGCCGGGAAAGTGGCGGTGATCGATGCCAGCCCCGCCACGCTGCGCCTGCGCGTGACGCAGGACGGCATGGTGGAAGCGGCGCCTGCCGCAGCCGCGGCCAATGTCACGATCCGCCTCAAGCTGTCCGACCTGCCGCTGATCGCACAGAACCGCGAGCGCGCTTTCTCCTATGTGCAGATCGAGGGCGACGCGGAGTTCGCGAACGCCATCTCGCACCTGAGCCAGTCGCTGCGCTGGGAAGCCGAACATGACCTGGAGCGTGTCGTTGGTCCGATCGCTGCCGTGCGCATGGTGCAGGGCGCGAAAGCCGCCGTGAGCGCAGCGCAGACCGGGCAGCGCAAGCTGGCCGAGAACGTGGCCGAATACTTCCTCGAAGAGAAGCCGCTGCTGATTCGCCCCGTGCTGGCGGAGCAATTCGGCGCAGACGTTGTGAAGCTGCGCGATGACGTGGAACGCGCCAGCAAGCGCCTTGAAAAACTCGAACAGAAACTGGCGCGCCGTGCCGCCGCGCACGACACTCCCGAAGCTCAATGATCCGTAAATTCCTCAGGCTTTTCAAAATCGTTCGCGTGTCCGTCAAATACGGACTCGACGAAATCGCTATCTCCGGCTTCGATAAGCCACGCATCAGCAAATTCCTCGACTTCGTCTTCTTCTGGCGCGACTTGTCGACGCCGCGCGGCGTGCGCCTGCGCCGCGCGCTGGAAGAGTTGGGACCGATCTTCGTCAAATTCGGCCAGGTGCTCTCCACCCGCAGCGATCTGATTCCGCCCGATCTGGTTGTCGAGCTATCGCGCCTGCAGGACCGCGTGCCGCCTTTCGATTCGGATACCGCCATGGCGATGATCGAAGCCTCGCTTGGCGCGCATCCGGATGAATTGTTTGCGCGCTTCGAGCGCGTGCCTGTGGCCTCGGCGTCCATTGCGCAGGTGCACTTTGCGGCGCTGAAGGATGGCACGCAGGTCGCGGTGAAGGTACTGCGCCCCGGCATGAAGCGCCTGATCGATGAAGACGTGGCGCTGATGCGCATCGCGGCCAACTTCATCAACAGCGTGTGGGCCGATGCGCACCGCCTGAAGATTCAGGAGGTGGTGTCCGAGTTCGACAAATACCTGCACGATGAGCTGGACCTGATGCGCGAGGCGGCCAACGCCAGCCAGCTGCGCCGCAACTTCGCCGATTCCCAGCTGCTGCTGGTGCCGGAGATGTTCTGGGATTACTGCTCCAGCAATGTGATCGTCATGGAGCGCATGCACGGCATTCCGGTATCGCAGGTGGATCGCCTGATCGAAGCGGGCGTGGACCTGAAGAAGCTGTCCTCCGACGGCGTGGAGATCTTCTTCACCCAGGTGTTCCGCGATGGCTTCTTCCACGCCGATATGCATCCGGGGAATATCCTGGTGTCGATTGATCCGCGCACTTTCGGCCGCTATATCGCGCTGGACTTCGGCATCGTCGGCACGCTGAACGATTACGACAAGGATTATCTGTCGCAGAACTTCCTGGCCTTCTTCCGCCGCGATTACAAGCGCGTGGCGGAAGCGCACATCGAGTCCGGCTGGGCGCCGAAGGAAACCCGCGTGGACGAGCTGGAGTCGGCGGTGCGCGCCTGCTGCGAGCCGATCTTCGACCGTCCGCTGAAGGACATCTCCTTCGGCCAGGTGCTGCTGCGCCTGTTCCAGACTTCGCGCCGCTTCAATGTGGAAGTGCAGCCGCAATTGGTGCTGCTGCAGAAAACCCTGCTGAATATTGAAGGCCTGGGCCGCACGCTGGACCCGGAGCTGGACTTGTGGAAGACCGCCAAGCCGTATCTGGAGCGCTGGATGGCCGAGCAGGTGGGCTTCCGCGGCTTGATCGAGCGCCTGAAGGCCGAAGCGCCGCGCTATTCGCACATTCTGCCTGCGCTGCCACGCCTGGCGCAGCAGGCGCTGATTGTGGCTGGCGAGCGCGATGAAGTCGGGCGGGAATTGCTGCGCCAGGTCGTGGCCGAGCAGCGCCGCACCAATCGGCTGCTGGCCTTCTTTGTGTTCTTCGTGGGCGCATTTGTGGTTGGCGCGATTGGCTTCCAGGCTTATCTGCGCTGGCGCGGAGGGATGTAATGCCGGAGTTCCGCACGCGCGACCCTTTGTCGCCAGCGTTCTGGGATGAACGTTTCGATAAGACTTTTACGCCATGGGACCGCGGTGCGGCGCCTGAGCGCCTGCGGCGCTTTGTCACCGAAACCGCAAACCAGGTGGCTGCCACGGCGTGGCAGCCACCAGCTCTTGCGCCGCGGGTTTTGATTCCAGGCTGCGGGGCCGGATACGAACTGGCCTTGTTGTCCGAGGCGGGCTGGGACGCCACTGCGATCGACTTCTCCCCCTCCGCTGTGGCAGCTGCGCGACAAAACGTCGGCACGTGGGCAGGCCGCGTGGTGGAAGCGGATTTCTTTGCCTACGCGCCGCCCAAGCCGCTCGATGTCATTTATGAACGGGCCTTCCTGTGCGCCATGCCGCGCCATATGTGGCCACAGGTGATCCAGCGCTGGGCGGCCCTGCTGCCGGAAGGCGCGCGGCTGGTGGGTTATTTCTATTTCGATAACAACGAAAAAGGCCCGCCGTTCGGCGCCAACCGCGAGGAACTGGTAGCGCAGCTGGAACGGGATTTCGTGCTGGAACAGGATGAGCCGGTGGAAGACTCCATCCCTGTCTTCCAGGGCAAGGAGCGCTGGATGTCCTGGCGCCGGAAAAAAGGCTTATAATTCAGGGTTTTGATGTTTTTTGCGGAGTAAAGATGCCTATCTATGCTTACCGCTGCGAGGACTGTGGCTTTACGAAGGACGTGCTGCAAAAGATCTCCGATCCGCAGCTGACCGATTGCCCATCCTGCGGCAAATCGACCTTTAAGAAACAGCTCACCGCTGCCGGTTTCCAGCTCAAAGGCACCGGCTGGTATGTGACGGACTTCCGTGGCGGCAGTGCGCCAGCCACCGGCGTGTCCAGCGGCACGGGCGCCAAATCCGACGCCCCGGCGGCGGCACCCGCTGCGCCGGCAGCTGCTGCACCCGCCAAGTCGGAATAAGCTCCGCACTCAAGGAACACGATGCGTAAATATTTCATTACCGGTTTGCTGATCCTGGTCCCCCTGGCGATTACCGCCTGGGTGTTGAACATTATCGTCGGCACGCTGGATCAGTCGCTGCTGCTGGTGCCTGAGCGCTGGCAGCCGCACACGATCATCGGCTTCGATATACCGGGTCTGGGCACCATCCTGACCATCCTCATCGTGTTCCTGACCGGCCTGCTGACCAATAACCTGGTCGGCAATTTCGTCGTCAAGCAATGGGAAAAGCTGCTGCACCGCATTCCCGTCGTGAGCTCGCTGTATGGCAGCGTCAAGCAGGTGTCGGACACGCTGTTCTCCTCGTCCGGCAACGCCTTCCGCAAAGCCGTACTGGTGCCTTACCCGCACGCGAACTCGCGCACCATTGGTTTCCTGACCGGCGTTCCTGCCGCCGGTGTGGCCAAGCACCTGGACGAAGAATTCATCAGCGTCTACGTGCCGACCACGCCAAATCCTACTTCGGGCTTCTTCCTGATGCTGCCGAAGAAAGACGTAATCGAACTCGACATGACTGTCGATGCCGCGCTGAAGTACATCGTTTCGATGGGCGTTGTCGCCCCTGAATAAATCCAACCTGAACTGAGAATCAATATGTCCATGCGTACTCAATACTGCGGCCTCACCACTGAAGCACTGTTAGGCCAAACCGTCAGCCTGTGCGGCTGGGTACACCGTCGCCGCGATCACGGCGGCGTGATCTTCATCGACCTGCGCGACCGCGAAGGCCTGGTGCAAGTTGTCTGCAATCCTGAGCAGGCGGACGTGTTCAAGGTCGCCGAATCCGTGCGTAACGAGTACTGCCTGCGCGTGACCGGCGTGGTGAAAGACCGTCTGGCCGGCACCGTCAACAACAACCTGAAGTCGGGCAAGATCGAAGTGGTCGCATCGAAAGTGGAAGTGCTGAACGCTTCCGTGCCGGTGCCGTTCCAGCTGGACGACGACAACCTGTCCGAAACCACCCGCCTGACCCACCGCGTGCTGGACCTGCGCCGTCCGCAGATGCAGAACAACCTGCGCCTGCGCTACAAGGTGTCGATGGAAGTGCGCAAGTACCTGGACAACCTGGGCTTCATCGATATCGAAACCCCGGTGCTGACCAAGTCCACCCCGGAAGGCGCCCGCGACTACCTGGTGCCGTCCCGCGTGAACGCCGGCGAATTCTTCGCTCTGCCGCAATCGCCACAGCTGTTCAAGCAGCTGCTGATGGTGGCCAACTTCGACCGCTACTACCAGATCACCAAGTGCTTCCGTGACGAAGACCTGCGCGCTGACCGCCAGCCTGAGTTCACCCAGATCGACTGCGAGACTTCCTTCCTGACCGAACAGGAAATCCGCGATCTGTTCGAAGACATGATCCGTAAAGTGTTCAAGAACACCATGGACGTGGACCTGCCGAACCCATTCCCTGTGATGGACTTCGCCGAAGCCATGGGCAAATACGGTTCCGACAAGCCGGACATGCGCGTGAAGCTGGAATTCACCGACCTGACCGACGTGATGAAGGACGTGGAGTTCAAGGTGTTCTCCGGCGCCGCCAACATGAAGAACGGCCGCGTGGTCGGTATGCGCGTGCCGAAGGGCGCCGACATGCCGCGTTCGGAAATCGACGCGTACACCCAGTTCGTCGCCATCTACGGCGCCAAGGGCCTGGCTTACATCAAGGTCAACGAGAAGGCCAAGGGCCGTGACGGCCTGCAGTCGCCGATCGTGAAGAACATCCACGACGAAGCCCTGAACAAGATCCTGGAAATGACCGGCGCACAAGACGGCGACCTGATCTTCTTCGGCGCGGACAAGGCCAAGGTTGTGAACGACGCGATCGGCGCGCTGCGCGTGAAGATCGGCCACTCCGAGTTCGGCAAGGCCGCCGGCCTGTTCAACGACGTGTGGGCACCGCTGTGGGTGATCGACTTCCCGATGTTCGAATACGACGAAGAAGAAGACCGCTGGACCGCAACCCACCACCCATTCACTTCGCCAAAAGACGGCCACGAAGACATGCTGGAAACCGATCCGGGTTCCTGCATCGCCAAGGCCTACGACATGGTGCTGAACGGCTGGGAACTGGGCGGCGGCTCGATCCGTATCCACCGCGAAGAAGTGCAGTCGAAGGTGTTCCGTGCGCTGAAGATCAACGCTGAAGAAGCCCGCGAGAAGTTCGGTTTCCTGCTGGACGCACTGCAGTACGGCGCGCCTCCACATGGTGGCCTGGCATTCGGCCTGGATCGTATCGTGACCCTGATGACCAAGTCCGATTCCATCCGCGACGTGATCGCCTTCCCGAAAACCCAGCGTGCACAGTGCCTGCTGACCCACGCACCGTCGCCAGTGGACGAGAAGCAGCTGCGTGAACTGCACATCCGCCTGCGTGCGCCTGAACCGAAGGTCGCCGGCTAAAACCCGCGGCCAAAAGCAGGTGGCAGGCACAATGTGCCTGCCACCAGGTTTCCGTTTTGGGTTCTGAACGCGTATGCGGCCTTACAAAATCCCGGAATCAGTGCTGGTGGTCATCCACACCAGCGACATGCAAGTGCTGCTCATTGAGCGCGCCGACAAAACCGGTTACTGGCAATCAGTAACCGGTTCCAAGGATCTTCCCGACGAGCCTTTGCTCACCACGGCCACCCGCGAACTGTTCGAAGAAACCGGCATCGTTGCCGACGGCAAGAACATTGTTTTACGCGATTGGGGCCTCTCCAATATCTACGAAATCTATCCCGTCTGGCGTCATCGCTACGCACCCGGCATCACGCACAACACGGAGCATGTGTTCAGCGTAGAAGTGCCGCGTGAAGTGCCGATCATGCTCAGCCCCCGCGAGCACGTGGCGCATGTCTGGCTATCGTGGCTGGAAGCTGCGGACAAATGCTTCTCGCCCTCCAATGCGGAAGCGGTCCTGCAATTGCCGCATCAGCTAGCAAAGTACAAGGCATAACGCAGCGTGCGTTCTCAGCGAAACTGTGGATAATAGAAACATCCACGTGTGTTCGCGAGGACGGCCACCATGCCAGACACCCAGGACATTTCACCAGAGCAGCTGCAAGTCGGGCTCTATATCCACCTCGATCTGAAATGGTTCGAGCATCCGTTTGCCTTCAGCCAGTTCAAGATCAAGTCTGAAGACCAGATCCGCACCTTGCGCAGTCTCGGCCTGCAAACGATCCGTTTCGATCCTGCCTTGAGCGACGTAAGTCCCACGCCCGCTGCCGGCCATGCGCCGCCGGCACCCGCCGATGAAGCATCGCGCGCGCCGCCCCCGGATTCACCCGAGCTGTTAGCCAAGCGCGCCATGATGGCGCGCATCCAGGAGCAGCGCGAGAACGCTGCGCGCATCGAGCACGCCTTTGCCGACACGGCCAAGTCGATCCGCAATATCGAGAAGAATCTGTTCTCGCGGCCGGAAGAGAGCGTGAAGCAGGCGACGGAGCTGATCGGCCAGATCACGGACTCGATCCTGGTCGCGCCGGACCTCGCCATTCACGTCATGGGCGACAAGGCCGGTGGCGAAGAAATTTATGTGCACTCGCTGAACGTGACCATGCTGTCCATGATGATTGCGCGCGACATCAAGCTGCCGGTGGAAGTCGCCAATGCGCTGGGCATCGGCGCGCTGTTCCACGACATCGGTACCAAGAACATTCCGGACCGCGTATTGAACAAGCACGAAGCGTGGACGCCCGCAGAGCAGAAGCTGTACGAAACCCATGCCCATGGCGGCGCCGAGATCGGGCAGGGGATGCACTTCCCGAATGCTGCGATTGCGATCTGCCGCGACCATCACGAAATGTTCGATGGCAGCGGCTACACGCGCGGCCTGAAGGGCGAAGCGATCGGCCTGCTGGCGCGCATTGTCGCCATCACCAATTACTACGATGAGCTGTGCAACCCGCTGAATGGCAGCGCCGGCTTGACGCCGCACGAAGCGCTGTCGCTGATGTTCGCCAAGCTGCGCACCAAGTTCGATCCCAAGCTGCTGCAAGTGTTCATCCGCTGCCTGGGCGTTTATCCGCCGGGGACCATCGTGCAACTGGCGAACGGCGCCACCGGCATGGTCGCGACCGTGAATACGGACAAGCCGACCAAGCCGGTGCTGGTGATTTACGAATCCGGCGTGCCGCGCGAAGAAGCCATCATGGTGGACCTGGACCGCGAGCCGGATCTGAACATCGTGCGCTCGATCAAACCGGCGCAGGTGCCGAAAGAGATCTTCCATTACCTGAGTCCCCGCAAGCGTGTCAGCTATTACTTCGACGCCGGCAAGCCGGGGCAGGGGGCTGGCGCGTGATCGCCGAACTGCGGCAGCTGATGCTGGACCACAGTCCGCAGATGATGCTGCTGGTCGATCCGTCCGACTTGCGCATTATCGTCACCAACCGTGCGGTGGGACAGGCGCTGGGTTACAGCAGTGAGCAGCTGCTGTCGATGCAGATCACCGATATCGAAAGCTCGCTGCAGGACGTGTTCTACTGGGAAGACGTGCGCAACGGCCAGTACCAGCTGATCGAGGCGCAGGAAGGCGAATATCACTGTGTGGACTCGACGCCGATCACGGTGATGAAATCGGTGCGGCCCGTGGCGTACGAAGGCCATACCCTGCTGCTGGTGCAGGCGCGCGACGTGCGGCAGGAACGCAAGGTGGAGGACACGCTGGAGCATACGCTGTCCCAGTTGCGCACCACGCTGGAATCGACCGGCAACGGCATCCTGGTCATTGACTGGCACAACAACATCGCCAGCATGAACCGCCTGTTCAGCCAGATGTGGCGCATTCCCGTGGATTTGCTGCAAGCGGGGAATGACGCGGCGATCCTGGCCTTCCTCGCCAGCAGCGTGGAGGAATCGGAGTTGTGCCGCGAACGCCTGCAGCAGGTGGTGGACCGCGCCGAAACGGAAGACACCTTCCGCCTGAACGATGGCCGCGTGTTCGAATGCCGTTCGCGTCCGCAGTATCTGGGCGAGCGCATTATCGGCCGCGTGTTCGGCTACACCGATATCACGGAACGCCAGCATGCCGAGGAAGCGCTGCGCGAATCGCGCGATCAGCTGGAGAGCCGCGTGCTGGAACGCACTCTCGCGCTGCAGATGGCGAATGAAACGCTGGAGAAGGAAAAGGAACGCCAGGCCGAATTGATCCGCAAGCTGGGCGAGGCGCAGAACCAGCTGCTGCAATCGGAGAAAATGGCATCCATCGGCGTGCTGGCGGCCGGCGTGGCGCATGAGATCAACAACCCGGTCGGCTTCGTCAACTCGAACCTGAGCAGCCTGCAGCGCTATGCAGGGGCCTTGCTCAAGCTTCTGGACGGCTATGAAGAAGCGGCGGCGCGGCTGGGGGATGCCGACCAGCAGACTCTGGCCGCGCTGCGCCGCGAAGTCGACGCCGATTATGTGCGCGAAGACCTGGGCTGCCTGCTGTCCGAGTCGATGGATGGCCTGGACCGCATCAAGCGCATCGTGCAGGATATGAAAGACTTCTCGCACGTCGGCGCCGGCGACGTGCTGGTGTCCAGCATCGAGGCGGGCCTGGACAGCACGCTGAACGTGGTCTGGAATGAGCTGAAATATAAAGCCGAAGTGGTCAAGGAATACGGCGGCGTGGCGCCCATCGAATGCATTCCCTCGCAGCTGAACCAGGTCTTCATGAACCTGCTGGTGAACGCGGCCCATGCCATCCGCGAACGGGGCCGCATCACCGTGCGCACGCGGCAGGATGCGCAGAATGTGACGGTGGAAGTGTCCGATACCGGCGGCGGCATTCCGGAAGAAAACCTGGGCCGCATTTTCGAACCCTTCTTCACTACCAAGCCGGTAGGGAAGGGCACGGGCCTGGGCCTGTCGCTGTCCTACGGCATCGTGCAGAAACACGGCGGCCGCATCGAGGTGGACAGCATCATCGACAAAGGGACCACCTTCCGCATTATTTTGCCGCGCCAGTCGGTTAGCGAGGCAACCGTGTCACCGCCGCACAATTGATCAGCGGCAAGCGCGGCAGCGGGGGTACAATCAGGTCCATGAAGCTCCGTGTTGCCACCTATAACATTCACAAGGGCGTGTCGTACCGCAGCCATCCGCGCGTGCATGCGCTCAAGAATGCCATTGGCGCCTTCCATGCGGACCTGGTGTTCCTGCAGGAAGTGCAGGGGCAGCATGACCGTATCGAAGCGATGTATGGCGACGAGCAGCATGGCCACCGCAACTGGCCGAAGAAGGCCCAGCATGAATTCTTTGCGGGCGAGTCGCACCAGTCCGTGTATGGCCTGAACGCGCAATACGATCATGGCCACCACGGCAATGCGCTGCTGAGCAAGTACCCGATCGATAAGTGGAGTAATACCGACATTTCGGATCACGCCTACGAGGCCCGTGGCATTCTGCACTCCATCGTGCAGACGCCGGACACCACCGTGCATTGCTACGTGATCCATCTTGGCCTGTTCGAGCGCAGCCGTGTGCGCCAGGTCGAAGCCCTGATCGAAGCGGTGAGGCATTCCGCACCGAATAACGAGCCGGTGATTATCGCCGGCGATTTCAACGACTGGCGCAACACTCTGAGCGCCAAACTGCGCAAGGCGCTGGGAGTGGTCGAGGTCTTTGACGACGTCGGTGCCGGCTCCAGCCTGGGCGACCTGGTCCGTACCCTGGCGCGGCGTGAGGCAGCCGTCCGTCCAGCCCGTACATTCCCGGCAGCCTTGCCCTTTTTCAGGTTGGACCGCATCTATGTTCGAGGGTTCAAGGTAGAATCCGCGGAAGTCCTGCACGGCTCCATGTGGGCCAGGCTGTCGGACCACGCACCTATCGTGGCGAATCTCAAACTGGTGTCTTAGCCTATGCGCCCTGTCGAGTTTATAGCCGATAACGAAGTCACTCTCCTACACTGCGGTACCGAATTTTTCCCAGCCCTGATCGAAGCCATCGATCAGGCGAAGTATGAGGTCTATTTCGAGACCTATATCTTTGCCGACGATGACACGGGCAAGCAGATCAAGGCTGCGCTGAAACTGGCGGCCAGCCGCGGTGTGCAGGTGCGCGTGCTAACGGACTGGTTCGGCACGGGCCACAAGGCCGCCAACCGCATGCATGAAGAGATGGAAGCGGCGGGCGTCGAACATCGCATTTTCAATCCCTGGTTCACGCGCGGCATTACGCGTACCCATCGCAAGATTTGCGTGGTGGACCGCGAGGTGGCGTTCGTGGGCGGCATCAACGTCAATGACGATATGTATGCGGATATCGGCCCGCGCATCCAGCTGGCGGCGCCGCGCTGGGACTTCGCGGTGTCCGTGCGCGGACCGCTGGTCGCCGTGATCCACAAAGAAGCGCAGGCCCAATGGCAGCGCCTGGGCCATATGGGCCTGAAGCAGCGCTATCAGCTGTTCAAGGAAATGCGCAAGGTGGCCAAGGCCGCCAGTGATATGACCGTACACGCGGGCTTCGTGGTGCGCGACAATCTGCGCAACCGTACCAAGATCCAGAAGGCCTATCTGCACGCGCTGGGCCGCGCGCGCAAATCGGTGCTGATCGCAAACCCGTATTTTGCGCCGGGACGCAAATTCCGCCGCGGCCTGGCGAAAGCGGCGCAGCGCGGCGTCGAGGTGGTGCTGTTGATCGGCGTCGGCGAAATCTGGCTGCAGGATGCCGTTGCCCACTCCTTCTATCCAAAGCTGCTGGCGGCGGGGGTGAAAGTGGTTGAATATCGCAAGACGCAGCTGCACGCCAAGGTGGCGGTGATCGACGATGACTGGGCCACGGTCGGCTCCAGCAACGTGGACGGGCTGAGCCTGTTCCTGAACCAGGAAGCGAACGTGGTCATCAAGGATGCCCGCTTCGCTCAAGCCCTGCGCTGCCAGATCGAGGCGGCGGTGGCCGAGGGCGTGGAAGTTCATGCCCAGGATTTCGAGCACGTCGGACGCTTCAAACGGGTCGGCTACGAAATCGCTTATGTTGCATATAAAACACTAATGAGAATTTTTGCTGTAGGGAAATACGCATGATGGACAATGTACGCATCGACAAATGGCTGTGGGCAGCGCGCTTCTTCAAGACCCGCCAGCTGGCCATCGATGCCATCGACAACGGCCGTGTGAAGGCCGGCGGCGACCGCGTCAAACCGTCGCGCGCGGTCAAACTGGGCGACAAGCTGCATATCGACAATGGTTCGGATGAGTGGGATGTGCTGGTAGTCGGCCTCTCCGACAAGCGCCAGTCCGCGCCGATCGCCCGCACGCTATACGAGGAAAGCGAAGACTCGATCGCCCGCCGCGCCAAAGAAGCCGAGCGCCGCCGCTTCTTCCACGAACCCGGCGCCGACATCAAAGGCCGCCCCACCAAACGCGATCGCCGCACCCTGGAAAAAATAGGGACGTAACACCATTCCGCCGGCGCGGAAATGTGTTGCGTCCCCATTTTTTGCGCCCGGTCACACCTGCGTCATTGCTGCTTCGCAATAATAGAACCTCACCTCTAGAACGGCGTTTGACTTTTAAGTCCTGCTGGATAATAGTACGAACGTTCGCAAATCTTTTTGCACCAAAAGAGCCTGTTGGAGAGAGAATAAGATTTTTCCTACATCTCTGAATGGGTACTTACCGTGAGTGGCATTCTTATTAATACTCCAACTAAATTCATGCGCAAAGGCGAAATGACCCGGGCAGCCATTCTGGACGTGGCCCTGGACCTGGCGAGCCGTGACGGCCTGGAAGGCCTGACCATCGGCGTGCTGGCCGACAAAATGAACATGAGTAAGTCCGGCGTATTTGCCCATTTTGGTTCGCGCGAAGATTTGCAGATTGAAGTGTTGAAGCTGTACCACCGCCGTTTCGAGCAGGAAGTCTTTTACCCGGCCATGAAAGAGGCGCGCGGCCTGCCGCGTCTGCGTGCCATGTTCGCGCACTGGGTGAAGAAAGTCAGCGTCGAAATCGCCTCCGGCTGCATCTATATCAGCGGCGCCGTCGAGTACGACGATCGTCCCGGCCCGATCCGCGAGGAACTGGTCGCGATGGTCTCGGCCTGGCAGGGCGCACTGCTGCGTTGCGTGCGCCAGGCCATCGAGAACGGTGACCTGCGCACGGAAACGGACGCTGGCCAGCTGGTCTACGAGATGTACGGCCTGATCCTGGCGCTGCACCATGAAGCCCGCTTCATGCGCAGCCCGGGCAGCGTGGATAGAGCCACCATCGCCTTCAATCGCTTGATCGAGAATTACCAATCCTAACGCTGCGTTTCAGCAGTCTTCAAATAGTCTAAGCCTTCTTCAGGAGAAAAAAATGGGTCAATACGTCGCGCCAATCCGTGATATGCAGTTCGTGCTGCACGAGCTGCTGAACGTGGAAGAGAAGCTGAAGGAACTGCCGGCGCACGCGGAAACCGATGCCGACATCATCAACCAGGTGCTGGAAGAGGGCGCGAAGTTCACCTCCGAAGTGCTGTTCCCGCTGAACCACTCCGGCGACCGCGAAGGCTGCCACCACGATGCCGCGGCCAAGACCGTGACCACTCCGAAGGGCTTCAAGGAAGCGTACAAGCAGTACGTGGAAGGCGGCTGGGCCGCACTGGCCTGCGATCCTGAATACGGCGGCCAGGGCCTGCCTATCGTTCTGAACAACTCGTTCTACGAGATGCTGAACTCCGCCAACCAGGCATGGACCATGTACCCAGGCCTGTCGCACGGCGCCTACGAGTGCCTGAAGGAACACGGCACCGACGAACAGAAGCGCCTGTACCTGCCTAAGCTGGTTTCCGGCGAGTGGACCGGCACCATGTGCCTGACCGAGCCGCACTGCGGCACCGACCTGGGCATGCTGCGTTCGAAAGCCATCCCTAACGCCGACGGTTCCTGGAACATCACCGGCGCCAAGATCTTCATCTCGGCCGGCGAACACGATATGTCCGAAAACATCCTGCACCTGGTGCTGGCACGCGTGCCGGACGCACCGGAAGGTTCGAAGGGCATCTCCCTGTTCCTGGTTCCTAAGTTCCTGCCGAACGCTGACGGTTCCATCGGCGAGCGCAACCCGATCTTCTGCGGCGCGATCGAAGAGAAGATGGGCATCCACGGCAACTCCACCTGCCAGATGAACCTGGACGGCGCCAAGGGCTGGATCATCGGCCAGCCGAACAAGGGCCTGAACGCGATGTTCGTGTTCATGAACGCCGCCCGCCTGGGCGTGGGCGTGCAGTCCCTGGGCCTGACCGAAGTGGCGTACCAGAACGCGCTGGTGTACGCGAAAGACCGCCTGCAAATGCGCTCCCTGTCCGGCGTGAAGAACCCGGACGGTCCTGCCGACCCGATCATCGTGCACCCGGACGTGCGCCGCATGCTGCTGACCGGTAAAGCCTACGCTGAAGGCGCACGTGCCTTCGCATCCTACGTGGCACTGCAGATCGACCGCGAACTGAACCACCCTGACGAAGACGTGCGCAAGGAAGCCGGCGACGAAGTGGCGCTGCTGACCCCGATCATCAAGGCCTTCATCACCGACAATGCATGGACCGCAACCTCCGACGCGATGCAGGTGTACGGTGGCCACGGCTACATCAGCGAGTGGGGCATGGAGCAGTACGTGCGTGACGCTCGTATCAACCTGATTTATGAAGGCACCAACACCGTGCAGTCGCTGGACCTGCTGGGCCGTAAGATCCTGATGGACAACGGCGCCAAGCTGCGCAAGTTCGGCGAGAAAATCCGCGCGTTCGTGGAAGAAAACGGTACCGACGAAGCGATGTCCGAATTCATTACCCCGCTGGGTGACCTGGGCGAGAAAGTCGGCAAGCTGACCATGGAAATCGGCATGAAGGCGTTCCAGAACCAGGATGAAGTGGGCGCTGCCGCCGTGCCTTACCTGCGCGTCGTTGGCCACCTGGTGTACTCCTACTTCTTCGCGCAGATGGCCAAGATCGCGCTGGAAAAGGAAAGCACCGGCGACAAGTTCTACACCTCCAAGCTGGCAACCGCGCGCTTCTACTTCGGCCGCCTGCAGCCTGAAACCGCAACCCTGATCCGCCAGGCACGTTCCGGCGCCGCCAACCTGATGGCCCTGGACGCCGACCTGTTCTAATTGTCTGAAAGCGCCGTTGGCCCTTTTAGAACCCAAGGCAAAGAGCAGGTGGCTGCCACATCGTGGCAGCCACCAGGTTTCCGCCTCTGGTTTAACAAGAAGCCGCCGGCACACCACAAAGGAAAAACATGAGCAACTTCAACGTGAAAAAAGTAGCCGTGCTGGGCGCGGGCGTGATGGGTGCGCAGATCGCGGCCCACTGCGTCAACGCCAAAGTGCCGGTCGTGCTGTTCGACCTGCCGGGTAAGCCGGAGCATGTCTCCGGTGGCACGCCAAAGAACGGCATTGTCCTGCGCGCCATCGAGAATCTGAAAAAGCTGTCCCCGGCGCCGTTCGGCGACAAGGCCGACGCTGAACTGGTCCAGGTCGCCAACTACGAAGACAACCTGGACCTGCTGGCCGGCTGCGACATCATCATCGAAGCCATCGCCGAGCGCATGGACTGGAAGCATGACCTGTACAAGAAGGTCGCTCCGCACATCGGCCAGAACGCCATCTTCGCCTCCAACACTTCCGGCCTCTCGATCGAGAAGCTGGCTGAAGGTTTCGACGCGGACCTGAAGGCGCGCTTCTGCGGCGTGCACTTCTTCAACCCACCGCGCTACATGCACCTGGTGGAACTGATCCCGACCGCTGCCACCAAGCCTGAGATCCTGGACCAGCTGGAAACCTTCCTGACTTCGACCCTGGGCAAGGGCGTGGTGCGCGCAAAAGATACGCCTAACTTCATCGCCAACCGCGTGGGCATCTTCGGCATGCTGGCCACCATTCACGAAGCCGAGAAGTTCGGCCTGTCCGTGGACGTGGTCGACGACCTGACCGGCGCAAAACTGGGCCGCGCCAAGTCCGGCACCTTCCGCACCGCGGACGTGGTCGGCCTGGACACCATGGGCCACGTGATCAAGACCATGCAGGACAACCTGGCTGACGATCCATTCTTCGGCGTCTACAAGACCCCGGCCGTGCTGGCCAAGCTGATCGAGCAGGGCGCCCTGGGCCAGAAGACTGGTGGCGGCTTCTACAAGAAAGTCGGCAAGGACATCAAACGCCTGGACTTCGCATCCGGCGAATACGTTGAAGGCGGCGCGAAAGCAGCCGACATCGTGGCCCGCATCCTGAAGGAAAAGGACCCGGTCAAGAAATTCAAGGCGTTGCGCGAGTCGACCAACCCGCAAGGCCAGTTCCTGTGGGCGATCTTCCGCGACGCATTCCACTACATCGCCTACCACCTGGAATCCATCGCCGACAACGCGCGTGACGTGGACTTCGCCATGCGCTGGGGCTTCGGCTGGTCCGTCGGCCCGTTCGAAACCTGGCAAGCCGCCGGCTGGAACCAGATCGCCGAGTGGGTGAAGCAGGATATCGAAGAAGGCAAGGCACTGTGCAACGCACCGCTGCCAGCCTGGGTGTTCGAAGGCGCCGTGGCCGAGAAGGGTGTGCATACCCCTGAGGGTTCTTACTCCGCCAAGTCCAAATCCTTCGTACCGCGTTCGACCCTGGACGTGTACAAGCGCCAGGAATTCCGCGCACCGGTATTCGGCAGCGGCGCAGCCGATCCGAAGACCGCCGGCACCACCGTATTCGAAGACGACTCCGTGCGCCTGTGGCACACCGGCGACGACGTGCTGATCGTCTCGCTGAAGACCAAGATGCACGTGATCGGCGACGGCGTGATCAAGGGCCTGCAGCGTGGCCTGGCCGAAGCCGAGAAGAGCTTCAAGGGCCTGGTGATCTGGAGCGCAGACGCAGCCGATGGCGGCGCCTTCTCGGCCGGTGCGGACCTGCAATCGGCACTGCCGGCCTTCATGGCAGGCGGCGCGAAAGCGGTTGATCCGATCATCCGCGAACTGCAGGACACCTTCATGAAGATGAAGTATTCCAACGTGCCTGTGGTGGCTGCAGTGGCTGGCCTGGCGCTGGGGGGCGGCTGCGAAATGGCGCTGCACGCATCCAAGCGCGTGGCATCGATCGAGTCCTACATCGGCCTGGTAGAAGTGGGCGTGGGCCTGATCCCTGCGGGCGGTGGCCTGAAGGAAGCGGCCGTGCGTGCACAGCGTGAAGCCAAGGGCAACGACATCCTGCAATTCCTGAAGACCGGCTTCACCAACGCGGCAACCGCGAACGTATCCAAGTCGGCGCTGGAAGCGAAGGCCATGGGCTACCTGAAAGAAGACGACGTGATCGTGTTCAACCCGTACGAACTGCTGCACGTGGCCAAAGTGACCGCGCGCTCCATGTTCGACGCGGGCTACCGCGCACCGATCCAGCGTCCTGTGACCGTGACCGGCCGTTATGGCTGGGGCACCATCCGCGGCCAGCTGGTCAATATGCGTGACGGCGGCTTCATCTCCGCCCACGACTACAAGCTGGGCGACATGATCGCCGAGATCGTGTCCGGTGGCGACATCGACCAGGGCAGCGTGGTGAGCGAACAGTGGCTGCTGGATATGGAACGCAAGGCCTTCCTGGAATTGCTGAACAATCCGAAGTCGCAGGAGCGCATCATGGGCATGCTGCAGACCGGTAAGCCGGTACGCAACTAAGAGGCTATGTCCATCCTGTCGCTGGCTTTCAAAGTCCTTTTGCGAGTGAAACCGAGCATGGTCTACGAACAGATCAAAAAGCATATGAGCGAGTCGCTGCCTTTCACGCGGCTGCTGGGAATCCGCATCGACAGCATCGGTGCCGGGACGTCGGAAGTGTCGATGCCGGATGACGGCAAGCTGCACAACCACCTCGGCACGCCGCACGCAGGCGCCCTGTTCACGCTGGCCGAAACCGCGTCCGGCGCAGCCATGGCCGGCGGTTTCGCGGACCTGATCATGGATATGCGTCCGGTGGCAAAAGAGTCGCGCATCCAGTACCAGAAAGTGGCCAAGGGCGCGACGCGCGCCTCCGGCCGCGTGCCTGGCGATATCGGCGCGCTCAAGGCTCAGCTGAAGGATGAAGGGAAAGTAGCGTTCCCGGTCAATGTCGACATCTTCGACGAACACGGCACGCTGGCAGCACAAGTACAGGTGGACTGGTACCTCTCCGCCAAACGCTAATCGAACACACAATATCGGAAGCTTAAAATGAGCAAACAACTTCAAGACGCATACATCGTCGCCGCCACCCGCACTCCAATCGGCAAGGCGCCGCGAGGCATGTTCCGCAGCACCCGTCCGGACGACCTGCTGGTGCACGCCATCCGTGGCGCCATGGCCGCCGTGCCTAACCTGGACCCGGCCCTGATTGTCGACGCCATCGTCGGCTGCTCCTTCCCGGAGGCTGAGCAAGGTTTCAACGTGGCGCGTAACGCCGTGGTACTGGCAGGCCTGCCGAACACCGTGGGCGGCGTGACCGTGAACCGTTACTGCGCATCGGGCATCACAGCCCTGGCCATGGCTGCTGACCGCATCCGCGTTGGCGAAGCCGACGTGATGATCGCCGGCGGCGTGGAATCCATGTCCATGGTGCCGATGATGGGCCATCACCCATCCATCAACATGGAAACCTTCAAGGACGAAAACGTGGGCCTGGCCTACGGCATGGGCCTGACCGCTGAAAAAGTGGCGAACCAGTGGAAAGTATCGCGCGAAGACCAGGACGCCTTCGGCCTGGAATCGCACCGCAAGGCCATCGCCGCACAGCAGGCAGGCCTGTTCAAGGACGAGATCACCCCGGTTGAAATCGTGACCCGCACGCCGGACCTTCGCACTGGCGAAATCAAGATCGGCAAGAAAACCGTGGACCTGGACGAAGGCCCGCGCGCCGACGCTTCCGCTGAAGGCATGGCCAAGCTGAAGCCAGTCTTCGCTGCCAAGGGTTCCGTGACCGCTGCAACGTCTTCCCAGATGTCCGACGGCGCCGGCGCGCTGATCGTGGTGTCCGAGAAGATCCTGAAAGAACACAATCTGACCCCGCTGGCCAAGTTCTCCTCATTCGCCGTGCGCGGCGTGCCGCCTGAGATCATGGGCATCGGTCCTAAAGTGGCGATCCCTGCGGCCTGCGCCGCAGCCGGCATCACCCAGGACCAGCTGGACTGGATTGAACTGAACGAAGCGTTTGCCGCCCAGGCACTGGCCGTGATCCGCGACCTGAACCTGGACACCAGCAAAGTGAACCCGATGGGCGGTGCAATCGCCCTCGGCCACCCGCTGGGCGCGACCGGTGCCATCCGCGCCGCGACCGTCGTGCACGCGCTCCGCCGCAACAGCCTGAAATACGGCATGGTCACCATGTGCGTAGGCGCCGGCATGGGCGCAGCAGGCATCATCGAGCGCGTATAATTCGCGCAAACTCGCGCCGCAGGCACAACCCGCGGTGCATCGTAGGGCGGGTCATTGACCCGCCTTTTTTTCATGTGGAGACAACAAATGGAAATCCAGACCAGCAAGGCCGGCGGCATCCTGACCGTGGCGTTCAATCGCCCCGAGCGCAAGAACGCCATCACGTCCGCCATGTACCAGACCATGGCCGACGCCATCAACGGCGTCGACAGCGACGCCGAAGTGCGCGCCATCCTGATTCATGGCACCCCCGAGATTTTCACGGCCGGTAACGACCTGGATGATTTCCTGAAAACGACGCCGGATGCGCCGATCAGCGAGCGTCCCGTATTCCGCTTCATGCAGGCTCTGTTCAACTGCAACAAGCCTGTGGTGGCCGCAGTGAACGGCGCCGCTATCGGCATCGGCACCACCATGCTGATGCACTGCGACCTGGTGTACGCCGCCGACAGCGCCAAGTTCTCGGTACCGTTCTCGCAGCTTGGCCTGTGCCCTGAATTCGGCTCCAGCATGCTCCTGCCGCGCAACGCCGGTCACTCCCGCGCTGCCGAAAAGCTGATGCTGGGTGAACCATGGGGCGCGCAGGAAGCCTACGACATGGGCCTCATCTCCAAGGTGCTGCCACCTGCCGAAGTGCTGGCGTATGCACAGGCGCAAGCCGCCAAGCTGGTCGCGCTGCCGGCGACTTCCATCCGCGCCACCAAGCGCCTGATGAAATCCGGCCGCGAAGCCCTGCAAGCCCACATCGACGTCGAAAGCAAAATGTTTGGTGATATGCTGATGGCGCCGGAAGCGAAGGAAGCCTTCACCGCCTTCTTCGAAAAACGCAAACCCGACTTCACCAAATTCGCCTGATCCGCGCCGCACGCGGCACCGACCATTGGAGCCAGCAATGCAGGAACAAATCAACTATCGCCGCCGGCGCCTGCTGGGCGCGGCAGTCGTGACGATCGCAGCCGCAGAGCTCACAATTGGCAGTGCCGCGAGGGCGCAATCCAGCCAGGCCAAAGCTGCGGCATCCCGCCTGCCAGTTGAAGGCAAGCTGCCATCGCTCGACCGTGCGACCGCATGGATCAATTCACCGCCGCTCACGCCGGACGGTTTGCGCGGCAAAGTCGTTCTGGTCGATTTCTGCACCTACACCTGCATCAATTGGCGCCGCACCCTTCCGCATATCCGTGCATGGGCGGCGAAATACAAGGATAAGGGCCTCGTGGTAATCGGCGTGCATACCCCGGAGTTTGAATTCGAAAAGAATCTGGACAATGTGCGCAAGGCGATCAAGGATTTGCAGGTTGATTATCCGATCGCGGTAGACAGCGATTACGGCGTGTGGCGTGCGTTCAACAACGAATACTGGCCGGCGCTCTATTTCGTTGATGCCCAGGGGCGCATCAGAAGCCATAACTTCGGCGAAGGGGAATACGAGCAATCCGAGCGCGTGATTCAGCAATTACTGGCCGAAGCAGGCAGCGCAGGCATCGATAATTCGCTGGTGACGGCCGACGCGCGTGGCGCGGAAGCTCCGGCCGATTGGGAGAACCTGAAGTCCCCGGAAAGCTACGTCGGATATGGCCAGGCGACGAATTTTTCGTCTCCCGGTGGCGCGGCAGCGGACAAGCGCCGCAGCTACACCCTCCCATCACGGCTCGACCTCAATCACTGGGCACTGTCAGGCGCCTGGACGATTGGCAAGCCGTCTGTCGTTCTGAACGAATCCAGCGGGAGCATCGCGTATCGCTTCCACGCGCGGGATCTGCATCTCGTGATGGGGCCTGCCATGCGCGGGACCAGCGTGCGATTCCGTGTGCTCATCGATGGCCAGCCACCTGGATCGGCTCACGGCGTCGATGTTGATGAAAAGGGCGAAGGTATGGTGACCGAACAGAGGATGTATCAACTGGTGCGGCAAATAAACCCGATCGCCGACCGTCAGTTCGAAATCACCTTCCTTGATCCGCGGGTCGAAGTCTTCGTATTCACCTTTGGCTAGCGTGCAGTAGCTTCCTTGAGCAGCCAGTCGCGGAAGGCCACAATCCGCGGCAATCCTGCGCAGTCGGCGCGATAGACGACGTAGTAGGCGAGCGCTGACGAGAAACTGATCTTTGGGAACAGCCGCACCAGGCGCCTCGCCGCGATGTCGTCATGCGCCATCACGCTGCGTGCGAGTGCGATGCCGTGGCCTTCAATTGCTGCCTGCAGCACGGCGGCGGAGTTGTTGATCTTCAGGCCGCGCCTGGCAGATATGCCGCTCACACCGGCCTTGCGGAGCCAGGCCTCCCAGGTTGGAAAGCCTGCGCTGCTGTCCATGGATTGATCATGGATCAGCGTGTGCGCCGCCAGGTCGGCTGGATTCTTGAGCCGTGGCAGTGCGGGCGAGCATACGGGGAAGACTTCCTCGTCCATCATCTTTTCCGCTGCCAGTCCGGGCCAGTTGCCGGTGCCGTAGCGCACACCGATGTCAACGCGCTGGGCGACAAAGTCCACAGGTTTGAGGCTGGTATCCAGGCGCACATCCGTATCCGGGCACGCGGCCTGGAAGCGTTCGATGCGCGGCAGCAGCCACTTCGCTGCGAATGCGGGGCTGACCGTCACCGTCAGCACACCGTTGAGCGAGCCTTCTTTCAACTCCTCCAATCCCAGCGTCAGCCGGTCAAACCCGGCACGGATGTTCGGTAGTGCGCGCTCGGCGGATTCGGTTGGCACCAGCCGCGTCCTGCCGCTGGCGTTGCGAAGGAATAGCGGAGCGCCCAGCCAGTCTTCCAGGGCGCGTACGAGCTGGCCCACCGCGGCGGGCGTCACGTTCAGTTCTGCCGCAGCGGCCGAAAAGCTCTGATGGCGGGCACTGGCTTCAAAGGCGCGCAAGGCGTTCAAGTGGATGGGTAGCTTCATACACTAAAGAATTTCTATCAATTACTGACACTTTATCTCGTTTGTTTGGCCGTAAAAAGTGGCCAATAATGCGGCCTCATGAATAGTTTTTCTTGTGAGGTTAATGATGCAGTTTAAAGGCAAAAAGCTGTTGGTTGTCGGCGGCACGAGCGGAATGGGGCTTGAAACGGCAAAGCTGGTGCTGGCGCAAGGCGGCAGTGCCGTAATCGTGGGGAGCCGTCCGGAGAAAACGGAAGAAGCGCGCAAAGAGCTGGCGGCACTCGGTCCGGTCGCCGCGCTGTCGGCGAACCTGTCCAGCGAAGACGGTCTGTCTACGCTGCTGCGTGCTCTGGACGAGCATGCGGACATCGACCTGCTGGTCAATGCCGCCGGCGTGTTCTTCCCCAAGCCATTCCTGGAGCATCAGGAAGCGGACTACGAGCAATACATGAAGCTGAATAAGGCTTTCTTCTTCATCACGCAAAAAGTGGCGGCCAATCTGGTGGCGCGCAATCACGCCGGCGCCATCGTCAACATCGGGTCGATGTGGGCCAGACAGGCTATCGCGGCCACGCCGTCGTCAGCTTACTCGATGGCCAAAGCGGGCTTGCATTCGCTGACGCAGCACCTGGCGATGGAACTGGCGCCGAAGCATATCCGCGTGAACGCCGTGTCGCCTGCCGTGGTGCAGACGCCGATCTACGAAGGCTTTATTCCAAAGGCGGAAGTGCACAGCGCGCTCCAGGGCTTCAACAGCTTCCATCCGATAGGGCGCGTAGGTACGCCGCAGGATGTGGCGGAAGCGGTGGTGTTCCTGCTGTCGGAAAAAGCGAGCTGGGTAACCGGCGCAATCTGGGACGTAGACGGCGGCGTGATGGCCGGCCGCAATTGAAAAGGAGAGTAGAAATGGTCTATCTGCAAATCGCACTGAAAATCGCCGACGCCAATCGTGCCGCCGCTGCCGCGGTGTATGAGAAGTTCAAGGCGCCGTTCCTGAATACGATCGCCGGTGCGAAGTCGAAGGAATTGCTGATCCGCGCCGAAGATGTGCAAGTGCTGCATGGCTTCGACAGCATTCAAGCCGCCCACGCTTATCTGGAAAGTGCGCTGTTCACCGCAGACGTAGTGGGCCAACTCAAACCATTGCTGGACGCGGCGCCGGACGTGCGGATTTATCAGGTCGCCTGAGATGTTGACGATGCGCGCTCAGGCCGCGAGCTGATAGGCGGCGAAAGCTGCTAGCAGCAAGGCCGAGCCGCGGCGCAGGATGCGCAGGTGGGACATCGTCAGTTTCACACGAAGGCGTCCCACCAGCGCGACCAGCACGAGCCACCAGATCGTCGAGCCGAGGAAGACGCCGGCGATCATCCAGCCCGGCGATGCGGTCGACAAGCCGTGCGCCAGCGACGAGAACACGGCGATGAAGGACAGAATGGTCGATGGGTTGGACAGCGTGAGCAGGAAGGTACCGCCGAAAGCATGCCACGGCTTCACGCCGCCTTTGACTGCGGCCGCTTGTTGCGGATCGGCGCCGCGCCAGGTGCGCCAGGCGAGCCACAACAGGAAGATCGCGCCGCCAACGGCCAGTTGCGGCCGGGCGCCGGTCAACAATGTTATCAACGCGGTCACGCCGAACGCACCGATCGCACCGTACAACGCATCCGCCACCGCGGCGCCGAGGCCGGTCGCCAGGCCAATGCGCGAGCCGTGGTCCAGGGTGCGCTGAATGCAGAGCAGGCCGATGGGGCCGACCGGGACGGCGATTGAAAGGCCGATCAACACCGATTTGAGAAATATGCTGTCCATCGCGAAAAGTATATCGACAGCAGATCTGGCGAAGAATGCGTTAATTCAGGCAAAATGGCTTATTCACCTTAGAATTTAAGGAGGCAGGCCATGAATACAGTGGACGATAAATCCTGGCGCATCCTGACCGCGCTGCAGGACGACGCACGCGCTTCGCTGAAAACGCTGGCCGAAATCGCGGGCCTGTCCGTCCCTGCCACGGCGGAGCGTATCAAGAAAATGGAGGAGTCCGGCATCATCCGCGGCTATTACGCGGACATCGATCCCGAAGCCCTCGGTTACATCATCAAGGCCGTGGTGGCGATCACCACCCAGCATCCCTACAAGCACAAGTTCATCGACATCCTGCGCGCCATGCCGCAAGTGCTGGAATGCCTGCACGTGACGGGCGCGGATTCCTGCCTGTTCACCGTGGTGGCAAAGAATATGTCGGACCTGGAGCAGATTCTGGCGGGCCTTAACAAGTATGGCGAAACGCGGACATCGATCGTGATGTCCTCGCAGATTCCGCGCCGCGGCGTGCAGCGCTTTTAATGCATAGGCTGCCGCGCCTAAAGAAATTCTTTGCCACGAAAGCTTGTGCGACAATCACGCCAGCTTTGTTTTTACGTACTTGAAATTTTGACTATGGTTTCCTCTGTCTTGAAAAATCTGCATCGCGTGGCATGCGCGTCTCTGTTTGCAGCAGTCGTGGCTTTGCCGGCGCATTCGGAAAGCCTGGCTTCTTCCGCATCCAGCGCGGGTTCCGCTTCTTCCGGCAGCATTTCCGATTCGCTCGGCTCTTCCAGCAACAGCTCCAAAAAGGACAAGAAGGTCGCTGCTGGCCAATACCGTGTGATCGACATCGCAGCAGCGCCAGGCAAGGCCGACACCTTGCGCGTGACCCTGCATGCGGCCGACGCTGGCCGTGATGAGGAATTCTTCCTCGATGTGCCGAACAAGGCGCTGGCTGCGCAGCCACTGGTTGCGGGCAATCTGGTCGATGTGCGCGAGCGCACTTACGGCTATGAGTTCGCCTACGCAGAAAACCAGCGCTCCTTCTTCCTGGCGCTGAAGGACGACTGGTATCGCGAGCTGCGTTCCAACGCGATCTGATGTTTCTGCGTTGCGCCGTCGCCGCATTTGCCGCCTGCTGGGGCACGGCGGCGATGGCTGGTGGCCTGGTCTTCTGCGACCGCGCTGTCGAGATCACGGCGGGCGATCAGGACCGCATGCTGCGCTTTTCCGCTGTCGTGAAGCAGGAACTGGAGCGCACCGGCGCGCAAGCCGCGCTGGTGTCGAGGGCGGGCACGGACCTGAGCCGCTTCGGCATCCGCTATTCCCATGCGGGCATCGCGTTGCGGGATAGTCCCAATGCGCCGTGGTCGGTGCGCCAGCTTTACTACGCCTGTGACGAGTCGCGCCCGCGCCTGTTCGATCAGGGCATGCCGGGCTTTGTGCTCGGCGCCGATGCAGCGAAGCTGGGTTATGTCTCGCTGGTGACGCTGCCAGCGCCGCAGGACGCCGCGTTGGAATCGGCAGCCCTGGATAAGCCCCTTGCTCTCACGCTGCTCGCCAGCGACTACAGCGCCAACGCCTACGCCTGGAGCACGCGCTACCAGAATTGCAATCAATGGGTGATGGAAATGCTCGCAGGCGCCTGGGGCCGCCGCCGTGGCCGCGATGATGCGCAGCAGTGGCTGCGCGAGCAGGACTACGAACCGGAAGCCGTGCAGATTCCCGGCCATGCCTTGATGTTTGCAGGCCAGTTCATTCCGCTCGTGCACTTGAGCGACCATCCGCGTGACGATATCTATGCGCTGAAGCTTCGCGTCAGCATGCCTACGTCCATTGAGGCTTTTGCGCGCCACGAAGCGCCGCAGGCCCAGCGCGTGGAGATGTGCTACAACTCGCAGCACATGGTGGTGCACCACGGCTGGCAGCCGCTGGGCGCCGATTGCGAACCAATGCCCGGCGACGAGGTCATCGCCTTCTAGCGCAACGACATTTCGTTGGCCGCCGAATTGTTGCCCGCTGCGGCGGGCTAGCATGCGCGCTTTCCGATTGATTCTGGAGCGTACATGAGCAAACTGATTTCCGCTGTCGTGCTGGCCGCTGCCAGCGCCGTTTCACGGGCCGAAGTGCTGTCGACGGACAGCCACCTGGCCGGCCTGCAAATCCGCCTGCGCCACACCCCGCCGCCGGCCAGCGCAAGCGGGCACGCTTTGCCGGTACTGTTCATCCATGGCGCATCCTTTCCCTCAGCGCTGGCTTTCGACTTCCGCATGGATGGCCAGTCGTGGATGGACAAGCTGGCCGCGCGCGGTTTCGATGTCTACGCGCTGGACTTTCCCGGCTACGGTCTGTCCGACCGCTATCCCGGCGCTGCGCAAGCGCAGGGACGCGCGCGCGATGTGGTGATCGATGTGGATCGCGCGGTCGATCTCGTGCTGGCAAAAACCGGCAAGCCGCAGCTCGCGCTGATCGCTCACTCGTGGGGCGGCTCGGTTGGCGCGCTGTATGCGGAGAAGCAGCCGGCAAAGATAGGCAAGCTGGTGCTGTTTGCGGCCGTCACGGAACGCAAGGAATCCACGCCGCGTGAAGCCGCCGAACCGTTTGAAGAACTGACGCCGGAGCAGCGCATCGCCAGCATGGATGGTCTGCGGCCAGCCAATGAAGCACCGTTGCTGCATCCTGATGTTTTCAAGCGCTGGGGTGCGGAATGGCTGGCGTCGGACCGCGCGGGCGTGCACGGTGGCGTGGGCAAAGTGCGCTTCCCGTCCGGCCCGTCGGCGGATGTGGATGATTTGCGCCACGGGCAGGGGTACTACGATCCAAGCCGCATCACGGCGCCGGTGCTATTGGTGCGCGGCGAATGGGACAAATGGCCGAACGATGCCGATTTCAAAGGCTTGATGGCGAAACTGACGCGTGCGCAAAGCAAGGAATACGTCATCATCCCGCGCGGCACGCATGTGATGCATCTGGAGGCGGCGCACGAGAAACTGCAAGCAGCCGTTGAGCGATTCCTGGCTAATTGACGCCGTAGCGTGCGCGGATGGTGCCCAGCGTGCCGTTCCGCTCAAGCTGGGTGATCGCCTGATTGATGCGCGCCAGCTGCTCTCTCGTGGTGCTGACCGCATTCAGCATCATGTGCACGGGTGCGTGATAGGGCGCGAAGGGCAGCGCTTCGATCTGGACGCCAAGCAGGCGGGCCGTGTGGCGCAGCGCCACGGTGTCGCCCATGATCAGGTCCCCGCGCCCGGCCTGCAGCATTTTGATGCCCTGCTCGAATGTGGTGAAGGTGCTGCGTTTGCCGTTTGCATCAAGAGCCGGTAAGGCGCTCTCATAATCGTCGCCGTAAAAACCGATACGTGGCGTGAGCAGCGATGCGCCGAGGCGCGTCAAGGCCGGGAAGCTGGCCGCTTCGCGAAATCGCGCCAGTTTTTGTGGCAGGACGAACAGACCGACTGTCTCGCTGCGGTAGGGGAGCGTGAATCGGGCGAAGCCGCGGCGCTCGGGAGTGTCGGATGCAGCCAACAGCAGGTCGATCCGGCCTTGCTGGAACAGGACCTGGCGGCGCGCCGGCGGGACTTCCTCCTCCTCTTTCAGTTTGCAGCCAGCCTGGCGCAGAATGGCGGAAATCAGTTCGTAGTCGAGGCCAGCGAGATGCCCGCTGCTGCGATAGATGTAGGGCGGCCATTCTTCCGGCGACAGGCGCAGGGTGCAGGCCTGCACGGGCATGACAAATACGCACAGCAAGGCTGCGATCAGGGACTTCATTGGACTTCGCTTCGGGAGATGCTCACACTGATAAGTGTTTCAGAAGCGATTGCCGATGTAAAGAATTTGGTGCCGGTATATTTCCCGACCGCCGGCGCCGGTAGTGGTGCGTGGCACCAGGAAGCCCGCATTCTGCCGAGAGAATATGACAGGCGTTTGACTGCTGTGCTGTAATACGTTTTATGGATGATTCTCTCAATTTGTTGCAGCAAGCGGTCACTTTGCACCAGCAGGGCGAACTGGCGCGCGCCCAGGTTTTGTACGAGCAGGTGCTGGCCGCCGATCCCCGGAATTTCGACGCATTGCATCTGAGCGGCGTGCTGGCACGCCAGCAGGGCGATGCACAGCGGGCGCTGGATCTGATCGGCCAGGCGATCGCGATCGATGCGGGCAAGGCCATCGCGCATTGCAATCTTGGCGTGGCCTTGCAGGATTTGCAGCGCTATGCAGATGCGCTGGACAGCTTCGATCGCGCGCTGGACTTGCAGCCGCGCTATGCGATGGCGCTGTCCAACCGCGGCAATGCGCTGCGCAATCTGGGGCGCGTGGAGGAGGCACTGGATAGCTATACCGGCGCACTGGCGGTGCAGCCGGATTATGCCGAGGCCTTGTGCAATTGCGGCGCGGCGTTGCAGGAGCTGGGCCGCCACGACGAGGCGCTGGATAGCTTTGGCGCGGCGCTCTCCGTCAAGCGCGCTTATCCTGAGGCCCTGCATGGCGCGGCGAATTCGCTGCTGGCGCTGGGCGAGGCGGAACAGGCACTGGAGGGTTTCGAGCGGGCGCTCAAGCTGCGTCCCGATTATCCGGAAGCGTGGTGCGCCCGCGGTAGCCTGCTGTTGCGGGCACAGGAGCTGGACGAGTCGCTGGCCAGCTTCCAGCATGCGCTGGATCTGCGCCCCGCCTATGCACGCGCCCAGCTTGGACTGGCCAACGCATTGCGTGCCTTGCAGCGCGAAGCGGAAGCCGTGGCGGCATACGAAAAGGCGTTGGCGCTGGGCGCCGATCCGGAGGTGGTTGGCTATATGCTGGCAGCCTTGGGTGCACAGCAGGCGCCTTCTGCATCGCCAGCGGCGTATGTACAGGGCCTGTTCGATCAGTACGCGGGCCGTTTCGACCAGCATCTGGTGGAAGTGCTGCAATACCGTACGCCGGCACTGCTGGCGGATGCGCTGCGGCGCAGCGCTTTGCAGCAGGCGGGGGGACGGCCGGTGCGCGATGTGGTGGATCTGGGCTGCGGCACTGGACTGTGCGGCGCGCTGCTGCGTCCATTGGCGCGCACGCTGGTTGGCGTCGACCTGTCGCCGCGCATGCTGGAGCGCGCGCGTGAGCTGGGGATTTATGATGCGCTGTATCGCGCGGAGATGACGGAGTTCCTGCGCGCGCGGCCAGGCAGCGCGGACCTGATTGTGGCGGCCGATGTATTCGTCTATGCAGGCGATTTGTCGCCGGTGCTGTCGGCGGCGCGCGCGTCGCTGCGGGCCGGCGGACAGCTGGCGTTTTCGGTGGAAGAGTGGAACGCCGGGCAGTTTGCCTTGCGCGCATCGGGACGCTACGCGCATTCAGCCGGATACCTGCGCGCGGCCGCTGCGGAGCATGGATTCATCATCAGCGCGCTGGAGCCCTGTGTGCTGCGCAAGGAGGATGGCGCCGACATCGCCGGCCTGCTGGCCGTGATGACGGCGGATCGATGATCCGCCCTACATCATGTCGCGGACCGGTATCCGGAGTCGTTGGCCGGGCGTAGGGCGGATCATCGATCCGCCATGCGGTTGAGCAGCGGTGCTGCTTCCGTGAAGCCGTACAGCGTGCCTTGCGCGCGCAGGGCCATCAGGCGGGCGCGGATGACGTCGTCGGGACTGGTCTGCCACGCCGCCGCATCGCGGATCAATTGGACATGGTGCTCGACCCAGGCGCAGGATTCTGCCGCGCCGCAGGCGGCCAGCTGCTCCGCATAGAACTCGGCCGACACCAGATCCCCATCCTGCAGCGCCACTTCAGCCGCATTCAGATAGAAGCGGTAGGCATTGTGCGCCAGGCAGTCGCGGGTGAAGTAGGACGCACCCTTGAGCAGCGCGCGCTTGCGTGTGGACGCATCCTGCGAGAACAGGGCCAGAGTGCCCATCACCCACGGTCCGATGAAGTTCTGCAGCTTGTGCTTCTCGACGTCTTCGGCGACAGAGCGAATCTGGCGCTCGGCCATTTCACGCTCGCCGCGCTGCCAGGCGATGCGCGCCTGGCTCTCGCGCAGGAAGGTCTCGAAGCGTGCGCTGCCCAGCGATCGTGCCAGTTCCAGTCCTGTTTCCACCTGCTCCGATGCCGCGTCGGACTGGCCACTGGCGACCAGCGCCCATCCTGCGGTCATGCGGGCGAAAGTCTCGGCACGGCGATTGCCCACCTTGCGCGCGATATCCGCCGATGCCAGCGCATCAGCCACCGCATGCTCGGATTCTCCCAGGTAGATGCGCGTGGAGCCCAGCGCCGAGCGGTTGGCCGCTTCGATGTGCAGATAGCTGTGCTCCTCGCACATGGACAGGCATTCGCTGAACAGCTCATTGGCTTTGCGCATGCGGCCCTGCGCGTAATACGAATCGCCTACGCCGCTCAGCGCGCGTGCCCGCGTTTCGGCCATATCGCTGGCCTGCGCGTAGCGCGCTGCGTCCTCGTGGTAGCGGCGGCACTCGCTGTAGTCGCCGCGCGGAAAGTAGATATTCCCTTTCAGGTAGAGCAGCTTGCCGAGTGCCGCTTCCGCACCGACGGACATGGCCAGCGGCACCGTCTCGTCCAGCAGGCGCTCTTCCTCTTCCAGTTCTTCCAGGATGTTCAGCGTTGTCGCCAGGCCGACCACCGCATCGATTTTTTCTTCTGGTCGTCCTGCCAACATTACCGCATGTTGGTAATACTGGCGTGCATTCGGCATCTGTCCCATACCGGCGCTGGCGTGTGCGCGCAGCAGCGCAAGCGGGAAACTGGAGAAGGTGGTGGAATCGGCCTTGTTGCATTCGCGGGTCAGATCCATCGCCGCTTCGTATTCGTGCGATGCCAGTTTGCCGCGGATCGCGGTCAGCATCATGTCCAGCGCGCCCGGATCGCTGGCGCGGTACAGGTGCTGCGCACATTGCACCGCATCCTGCTCGCGGTACAGCTCCGCTGCGATGGCGTGCATGCGCTGCTGCTGTTCGCCTTCGATGGAATCGTAAATACAGTGCATGACCAGATCATGCACGAAGGCATAGCGGCCCGCACCGGCAGGGCGCAGCAGGCTGTTACGGCCGGATGCAGGTGGCGTGTATTCGGTGTCGCCCAGCGCAACCCGCAGCTGCGCCAGATCGAAGCGGTTGCCCAGCACGGACGCCATGCGCAGCGCGCGGCTGTGCTCAGCAGGCAACGTGTCCAGGCGGGCCTGGATCAGATGTTTCAGGCTGTCCGGCAGCAGGTCGCCGGGGTTCGCCAGCAGCTGCGTGAGAAATAGCGGATTGCCCTGTGCACGCTCGACGCACTGGCGGCGGAATTCGGCATCGACTTCGTTGTACTGGTCGGCCAGGGCCAGCGCTTCGCGCGGGCTCATGGGACCGAGGTCAAACACCGTCAGCGCCATATCGTAAAGCTGCGGGCGCAATGCGGATTCCAGCGGATCGTCGTCGACGCGCGAGGTCAGCACCCACAACACGGGCGCCTCGCGCGTTGCCGACAGCAGGGACGCCAGCGCATCGAAGAAGTGCGGCTCACCCCAGTGCACATCTTCCACCGTGATCTGCAGCGGCTCATTGACGGCCAGGCGCAGCACCAGCACTTCCAGTGCGCGCGCCAGTCCGCGCTCGCGCACCTCGTGGCTCATGGCGTCGTACAGCGCGGTCTGCGGCTGCGTCAACGGCACGCCGCACAGGGCGCGGTAGAACATGGCGGTTTCATTTGGAAGGCGCAGGCCGGCAATGGTGTCGGCGATGGTTTGCGCCACATCCACCGTGGACGCGTCGATGCGGAACAGGCTGCGCGCCAATTGTTCCAGCGGCGCGCGCCAGTTGTCGGCGCCAGCATCGGCCACTTCGCAGCTGTGGCAAAGCATGCCGTCCTGGCGGGCGATTTCAGCGAATTCCTGCGCCAGCCGGCTCTTGCCAACGCCGGCCATCGCACGCAGATAAACCAGGCTGCCGCTCTGCGCTTCCAGCATCGCTTCCACCACGGCCTTGAACTGGCGCGTTTCGGAATAACGGCCGATCAGGGCCGGCAGCGAAGCAGCGTCGCCGGTGGCAGGGCGGCTGAAAGCCACGTAGCCGGGGAAGCGGCGCGGCCCCGCGTCGAACACAAAGCGGCCTTCCAGCTGCGGCAGCAGGCTGGCGGAAACGAACAGCGGCACACGGATCGGACGCACCGCATCGGGCAGGCGCAGATCGGGCAGAGCGCCGTCGCTGCGCCCGGGACGTCCATGTTCCCAGCGCGCCAGGCGCACGGCCATGGCACGGCCACCGTGAGCCAGCAAAGTGCGATTGAGTTCGAGCGCGCAGCGCACCGCGCGTTCAGCATCCGAGCGGTAGGCGCGCGGCAGGCCGAACACCGCCCACAGCTGCGTGCCGGTGACGGATTCCACACGGCCGCCGAATTGCAGTACGTGCGTGCCGATTTCCTGCTGCAGTCTGGTATCCGGCGCTTCGGAGAGTTCGATATGCAGCATGACGACGTAGCGCACCGCTTCATCGGCGAGCGGCGGCGTGGGCTGCAGGGTAGCGTAGGCGGCGGCAAAGTCCGCAATGGCTTGCGGCACGTCGGCCGGCAGTGCATCGGCGCCGGCACCGGCGGCCACCAGCGATTCCAGCGTCACTTCATAGACTTGCGCCAGATGGCGCGCGGTGCGGTACAGCACCACCTTGCCGGTTTCGGCGCGCTTGATGGAAGCGATGGAAACGCACAGCTGCTGGTGAAAACACAATTCCGCCAGGGCTTCCTGGCTAAGGCCGCGCGCCTTGCGCAGCTTTTTTAGCAAACTGGCATCGAGCAGGACGCGGCCGTCTGAAGGTGCGAAATCGTTGGCGTTGGGTGAAAATTGGTCCGGGCTCATAGCCCGCCCAATATAGCACGTCAATTCGCGCGGACCTCCAGCACTGGCTGCAAAGAACGCCGATGCGCCTTCCCACTGTTGGGTTTTGGCTCCTGCGGTGCGAAAGTGGCAACCAGGCTGTGGGCATTCGTGCCAAGGAAGGCGCCTTTGACGGGGCCGATTACGCGCACACCCGATTCGAAGCGCAGTTGACCCAGCAGCACGTACGGCACGGCGATGGTGGAGTAGGTCACGGCGATGGCCGCACGCACTGCCGTTTGCGCTTCCACGCAGACCGGCGTATTGAAGCCCCAGTTGCGGGTGCTGGTCTGGGCGCCGTTCGGCTCATAGCGTTTGGCCTCGTCGCACAGGCGGAATTCGTCGCCGTCCATGATGGGGACGGGGGCGCGGAAGTGGCTGTCGGCGCAGTAGCGCGCGCTCATGGCGTTGGTCCATGCCGTGGTTTCGGTGACGGCAATGGCGCCCAGCACGCGGTGGGTTTCCTGCGCTTCGCGGGTGTTGTTGATGGTTTCGCTATACAGGCTGGCAGGGCTGGTGCGCAGCACGCAGGCCTGTTCCAGTTCGTATTCGATGTGCAGCACTTCGACGATGCTTTCCACCCGGTCGGTAGCGCCGCTGGCCCAGATCAGGCCACAGCTGTCCTGCGGGCTGCTGCCTTTGCGGATGGAGAAATTGCCATCGTCCTGCAGGGTGCCGTAAAAACGGTTGCCCTTGGCCGTCATCTGGCTGCCCCAATGCCAGCCAGCGTTGTGTTCCAGGTCCGTGCCCTGATAGATGCAGAAATTGCCATCGCCTTGCACCAGGGCGAAGAAGGGACCCTCGGCCGGCTTCCTGGTGCTCTCCCACAGCAGGGCATCGGGATCGGTATCGTCGATGCCGCGATAGATGGCGAAACAGCCATCCTCGCGCAGGGTGGCGAAGAACAGGCCGTTGTCGGAGACGATGAGATCACCCACTTGCAGCACCTCGTTCATCGGCAGCACGCTGCTGAAGCGGCGTGCATGGGGCAGGGCCGGGGTGGGGATGTTGGCGACGATGGGCATGGTGGTCATGGCGGTATTCCGTTGCGTTGCGACTTATTGCCAGTATCCCGTGCCGCCCTGAAGGGCAACAGTCCAGTATCGTCTCAGTTCGGTATCAGATGGTATCGGCTTAATTAATTTGTAAATGAAAGAAACCGTGCGTTTTAATTTTTAATAAACTAATTTAAAATGCCGGCTCATGGAGCTGATCTATAAAACCGAGCGCACTTTGTTTGGCCTGATGCTGGGGTTGGCCCTATTATTCTGGGGCGCCTTGATTGTCATTGCTCCTTTTGCTGGAATGTTAATTTTGGCATTTCTGATATTGACCTTTGTATTTATCCGTTCTGCATTGGGCGCATGGGTCAAAGGTACTGCCGTCAAAATCACCTATCAGCAGTTCCCCGATTTGCGGGCGCGCGTCGACGTTTGCTGCGAGCGCCTTGGGCTGCTGGATAATCCCTGCGCTTATTTGCTGCAGCCGCGCGGCGGACTGGATGCGCTGGCCGCGCGTATTCTGTCCGATCGTTTTATCATCCTTGATAGCGCTATTGTGGAAGCGCTTGAAGATAAACCCAACGCCATCAATTTTTATATTGGCCATGAAATCGGCCATATCAAACTGCGGCATATGCGCTGGGCGTCATTGTTAATGCCATCGGCCGTGCTGCCGCTGCTTGGCGCGGCTTATTCGCGGGCCAGGGAATATACCTGCGACCGCCACGGTTTCCTCGCCTGCGACGATTTGCACAGCGCCGAACAGGGACTGGCCGTGCTGGCGGCATGCGGCCGCCGCCGTCAGCAACTGTCGCTCACCGCCTACGCCGGCCAGGCGCGCGAGTCGGCGGGATTCTGGATGTCGTTTCATGAACTGGTGTCGGACAAGCCCTGGCTGGTCAAGCGCGTCGCAGCCATACATGCACTGGCCGCCGGACGGCGTATCGAAGTGCCATCGCGTCATCCGCTGGCATATGTGCTGGCGCTGTTCGTGCCGCGCACCGGTGTGGTCGGCGGCGCCGGCGGCCTGCTGGTGGCGATTGCCTTGCTGGGCGTTCTGGGCACCGGGCTGCTGCCGGGCTACCGCGAGAACCGCGACCAGCAGCGCATCGCGAGCGCCGTTGAAGTCGGCAAAGATGCGACGGCCGCCGTGGAACGCTACTATTATGTGAATGGCCGCAATCCGGATAGCCTGGCCCAGGCGGGTTACGCGCTGGATGACCCGGACCGCGCCGTGGTGGATGTCCAGCTGGACGCCAGTGGCGTCGTGCGCGTGTTCCCGTCCGCCTATGAATGGCGCAGCAAGGCGATTGCTTTTGTGCCGGTGCAGGGCGCGGACAACAAGCTGTCCTGGCTGTGCGGCAGTTCCCAGATTCCGGCACATTTGCTGCCGGCCGAATGCAGAGGTAATTAAGGGATGGTGCCCCCACTCGAATTGGCCGCCAATGCGGTGATGACTGTATCGATCGTTCTCGCGGGCCGCAACAATATCCACTCCTGGTGGCTGGGCATTGTCGGCTGCGCGATGTTCGCGGTGCTGTTCTATTCCACCCAGCTGTATGCGGACGTGGCGCTGCAATTGTTCTTCATCATTACTTGCGTGATCGGCTGGGTGCAGTGGCTGCGCGGCGACCATGGCAGCGCCTTGCACGTGACCTCCGCCAATCCGCGCACGCTGATGTGGATGGCGCTGGTCGGCGTGGGCTCCACCGTGGTGTATGGGCTGATGCTGAAGCACTTCACCAATGCCTATGCGCCGTTTATCGACTCCTCGGTGCTGATGTTTTCCATCATTGCGCAGGTGCTGCTGATGGGGCGTCGCGTGGAAAGCTGGCCGGTGTGGATACTGGTGAATACGGTGTCCGTGCCGCTGTATGCCAGCCGCGGGCTGTATCTGACTTCGGCGCTGTACGCGGCGTACTGGATCAACGCCATCGTTTCATGGCGCTGGTGGCGCCGGCAGATGCAGGCGGCGTAGCATGACTGCGAAGATACCGTCCAGCGTGTGGGTCCTTGGCCTGGTCAGCATGCTGATGGACGTGTCTTCGGAAATGATTCACAGCCTGCTGCCGTTGTTCCTGGTTGGTCCGCTGGGCGCCAGTGTGTCGCTGGTCGGCCTGGTCGAAGGCCTGGCGGATGCGACGGCCTTGATCGTCAAAGTGGTGTCGGGCGTGCTGAGCGACCGGCTGGGCAAGCGCAAGGCGCTGGCGACGTTTGGCTATGGCCTCGCGGCCGCCACCAAGCCTCTGTTTGCGCTGGCGAACGCCTACGGCATGGTTGTGGCGGCACGTCTGCTGGACCGTATAGGCAAAGGCATGCGCGGTGCGCCACGCGACGCGCTGATCGCGGACATCACGCCGTCGTCCATTCGCGGTGCGGCCTTCGGGCTGCGGCAGGCGCTGGACACGGTAGGTGCGGTGCTTGGTCCATCGCTTGCCGTGGTGCTGATGCTGGCCTGGGCCAACAATTTCCGCGCCGTGTTCTGGGTCGCCTGCGTGCCCGCCGTGGCGTCGGTGGCGTTGCTGGTCATGGGCGTCACCGAGCCGAACGCGCCGACCAAGCCTGAGGACCGGCCGCATCTGAACCTCGATTCCTTGCGCCGCCTGGGGCGCGCTTTCTGGTGGGTGACCATCTTCGGCGCCGCATTCACGCTGGCGCGCTTCAGCGAAGCCTTCCTCGTGCTGCGCGCCCAGCAGGCCGGCGTGCCGCTGGCCATGACGCCGCTGGTGATGGTGGCGATGAGCATTTTCTACGCGGTCAGCGCCTACCCCTTCGGCAAACTGTCCGACAGTTTCGATCACCGCAAGCTGCTGGCGCTGGGGCTGGCGGTGCTGGTGGCGTCCGACCTCGTGCTGTCGGTGGACGGCAGCTGGCCGGTGCTGCTGTGCGGCGTTGCGCTGTGGGGTATCCATCTCGGCATCACACAGGGCCTGATGGCGCGCATGGTGGCCGATGCGGCGCCGGATGATTTGCGCGGCACGGCTTTCGGCTTCTTCAACCTCGCCAGTGGCATCGCCATGCTGTTCGCCAGCGTGATTGCGGGCCTGCTGTGGGACCACTTTGGCGCGTCGGTGACCTTCCTCACTGGCGCCGCGCTCAGTTTCGTATCGCTCGCTGCGCTGTTTTTCTCGAAGAAGTAGAATGGCCAGCTGCTCTTGATGCTGGAGATTCGAATGTCTGATTACACCCCTCCCGAAGTCTGGACCTGGAATAACCAGGGCTTTGGCACCAACCGTCCCATCGCCGGCGCCACGCACGAGAAGGAGTTGCCGATCGGCCGCCATCCGCTGCAACTGTATTCGCTGGGCACCCCCAACGGCCAGAAGGTCACCATCATGCTGGAAGAGCTGCTGGCGCTGGGCCATACCGGCGCCGAGTACGACGCCTGGCTGATCCGCATCAACGGCGAACAATTCGGCAGCGGCTTTGTGGAGGCCAATCCCAATTCCAAGATCCCTGCACTGGTGGACCGCTCCGGCGCGCAGCCGGTGCGCGTGTTCGAATCCGGCGCGATTCTGATGTATCTCGCGGAGAAATTCGGCGCCTTCCTGCCGGCCGAACCCGCGGAACGTGCCGAGTGCCTGTCCTGGCTGTTCTGGCAGATGGGCAGCGCGCCCTTTGTCGGCGGCGGCTTCGGCCACTTCTACGCTTATGCGCCGGAGAAGATCGAATACGCCATCAACCGTTATGCAATGGAGACCAAGCGCCTGCTGGATGTGCTGAACCGCCGCCTGGCCGAAAGCGAATACGTGGCCGGTCCCGAATACACCATCGCCGACATGGCCATCTTTCCCTGGATGGGCGGCATGGTCAAAGGATGGCTATACAACGGCGGCGGGTTCCTGTCCGTGCACGAATACAAAAACGTGCTGCGCTGGGCCGACGCTCTGCTGGCCCGCCCGGCCGTCCAGCGCGGCCGCATGGTCAATCGCACTACCGGCGAGCCGTCCCAGCAACTGCATGAACGTCACGACGCCAGCGATTTCGACACGAAGACACAGGACAAGCTGGCGCCGGTATGACCGCTACTTCAGCCGGAAGATGGCGTTGACCGACTGGCCAAATGGTATCGATATGGGCACCAGATACTGCGCCACATTCGCCGGGCTGACGGAATAGCTGGCGCTGGCGCGCGGTGCATAGCGCGGCGCAGGCTCCTGTGGCGCGAGGTAGGGCGCGCCAACCTTCTCAAGCGGAGCACGCGAAATAGCCGTCGCCGGTCCCAGCTTGCGGCCGAAGGATTCAGCCAGCAGTTCGCCATTTGTCCGCGCATCTTTTGCCGCATCCGCCATCAGGTCCTTATTGATGCGATCACGGTCAGTGCGATCGAAGGCGATCTTGATGCTGTCCAGGTGGTCGAGCGCAAGCAGTTCGGTCAGCACGGCACCCCATTGCGACAGATCGCGCACCTGCACACGGTACTGGCGGCTAAGCAGCCATGCTTGCGTGGCGCCGTCTGCAGCCGCTTGCGCTAGCGTGACGGATTTCTTACCCAGCTCGAAGCTTTCGACGTCCGTGTCCGGAATGGTGTGCGCGGCGAGGACTTTTTGTACGGTCGCTGCCAGGTTGTCCAGATCGGCGCTCGCTGCGTCGGTCATCACGTTCTGTGCGCCGATTTCAAATTGCAGTTCGCCGATATCCGGTGCCAGCCAGGTTTGCGCGCGGCCGCTGGTGGAGACGAAGGGATACTCGGGTAGAGTCGATGCCTGTGCAGCAAGTGCACTGCACAGCATCCAGGCGGCCAGCGCGCGGCGCATCAGTTCAGCAGCCAAACGTATTGCATCTGGGTCCAGGACTGGACCGGCTTGCCTTCGTTGACGGCAGGCGAGAAGTGGCATTTTGCGATGCCTTCCTGCGCCGCTTGGTCAAGTCCGGGGTAGCCACTCGATTTAACGATGGCGGAATCGAGCGCTTTGCCCTCTTTGGAAATCAGGAAGCGCAGCACGACAGCGCCCGTATGGCTGGCGTTGAGATCGGCCGCCGGCCACTCGGGTTTTGAGCAGGACTTGAAGTCCACGACAGCACGCTGCTCAGGCTTATCCACGATAATTGGTGCATTGGCTTCCGACGTCGCGTTGGCGATACTGCAGCCGGCTGTGATTGCGGCGAGGCCGAATACCGCGATGACGGCCTTCCAGTTGCTGGAGCTGCGTTCAGGTTGAACCAGGCGTTTAATGCGTACCATCAAATCTCCTCCATGTGCCCCAAGGGCTAGGTGGTGGTGGGAGAACTGGAGTTTTTCCAGTTCGGACAGTGCAAGGGCCAGGCGCCGCGGTTCGCCGGACAGTCTTGCGGCTAATTCGTCTGCTATCAATTCACGTTCGCTGCGGATGCGGCGCGACAGCCACCACACCACGGGGTGATAGAACAGCAGGATCTCGATCACGTTCTGCAGCAGGTTTACGAGGTAGTCGTGGCGCCTTACGTGTGCCAGTTCGTGGGCCAGCAGGGCTTCCAACAATTCAGGAGGCATGCCGGTCAGCAGGGCGCCCGGCACCAGCACGACTGGGCGCCACCAGCCGGCCGTCAATGGGCTCGCCAGCGTATGCACGATGCGCAGGCGCACGGGACGCTTGATGCCGAAGCGATCGGCCATTAGCGACAGGCGGGCTTGCCACTGCACGTCGATGTTGCCGCGGCGGGCGGCGCGCTCGATCCACAACAGGCCAAGCGCGGAGCGGGCGCTCAGGGCGACGATGCAGGCGAGCCAGAACACGACAACGCCGGTGAGATGCGCGCGCAGGGCGGCCAGCCATGCGGCGCTGAAGCTGGCCAGCGGGCCGAAGGCCGCGGCGCCGCTGCCAGGCGCCCCCAACACGGCGGCGGAGGAGGAGGGCGCGGACAGGCGCAGGGCCAGTCTGGCAGCAGGCCACGCGGCGCACATCAGCAGCGCGACGCACGCGACCAGATAGCGCTGCGAGGCCGGTGCGCGGCGCAGCAGTACGAGCAGCAGCGCGGCGGCAGCGCCAATCAGTCCGCCTTGCCAGACGAAGTGCACCAGCGCCCAGCCGATCGCTTCGACGATGGCCGCGTTCATTGCTGGTCTCCGTCTTTCAGCAGCTTCTCGATTTCTTCGCGTTCCTTTTTGCTGATGCCGCTGCGCAGAGCCGTCAGTACCAGCGCCTTGGCCGAGCCGGAGAAGGCGCGCTGCAGCAGGTCCTGCAGCATATTGGTCTGCATCGCTTCCTTGCCGACGGCGGGCGCGTAGATGTGAGAGCGCTGGCTTTCGTCGCGTATCAGCAGGCCTTTGCCGTGCATGATCTGCATCAGGCGCAGCACGGTGCCATAGGCGATGTCGGGACGCTCTTGCAGCATGGATTCGTGCACCTGCTTGGCGGTTGCCGCGCCGAGGGGCCAGATGAATTGCAGCAGGTCCAGTTCCGCTGGAGTCGGTTTAGGTGGCGTGTTCATAAGTCCAGAATAGTCTGTCTAGACAAACTTGTATACTTCTTTGTTTGCTAACGCTGCAGGCTGTGGCGATTTATAGACAATGCTGTCTATATGTGGTTTTAGGTATAAGCAATCGCGTTTTAATTCGTTTCAGAAATGAAAATCCTTGGATATAGTTCACTAATGTTCTATTCCAGCCACATCTCCCAGTCCAACATCCTGTACGCGCCGCCCTGCATGGTGCCGTACATGTGCCGCCGTACCTGACCCCCGCAGTACCCCGTTCGCGTAAAAACACTGTCCCACAAGGACGGCGTGGCCGCGCACATCCACTTTCCACCAAGAGAAAAACATGATCAAACCACTCAGCATCACTTTGGCCATTGCCGCCGCATTCCCGCAAATCGCCGCTGCGCAGGAAGAGGAACTGGCGCGCGTTGTCGTTACCGGCTCGAATATCCGCACCGCGCAGAAAGAGGGCGCCAGCGCCGTGCAGGTGTTCAGCGCGAAGGATCTCGCCGCTACCGGCAAGACCAACGTCGCGGACATCCTGCGCACCATTTCCGCCAACAGCGGGAACAGCTACAACGAGCAATACACGGGCAGCTTCTCGGCCGGTACGGTGGGCCTGTCGCTGCGTGGCCTGGGACAGAAAAACACGCTGATCCTGGTGAACGGCAAGCGCGTGGCAAGCTATGCGACCGCGCAGGATTTGCAAGACACCTTCGTCGACCTGAATAGCCTGCCGATGGCGGCCGTCCAGCGCATCGAAGTGCTGAAGGATGGCGCGTCCTCCGTGTACGGTTCGGACGCCGTGGCGGGTGTGGTGAACATCATCCTCTACAAGGAATTCACCGGCACCGAAGTGAGTGCGCAAGTGGGCAGTTCGACGCAGGGCACGGGCCAGGTCGAGCGCAGCGCCATGCTGCAGACAGGCTTCGGCAGCCTGGATGAAAAAGGCTGGAGCATCGTGTTCTCGCTGGATGCGCTGAAGCGCGACAAGCTGCAGCAAAGCGATGTGTCGTGGATGCGCGATTCCGATTTCCGCGGCAATGCGAACGGCACGCTGGCCTGGGTGCCGACCAATTACGTCGGCAACGATCCGACCCGGTTCCTCGGTGGTGCGCAAGGGCCTTTGCAGGTAAAGCCTTACGGCGACATCACGCCGGGCAAGACGGGCAATGTACTGGCCTATAACCCGGCCGAATTCCGCACCCTGATTCCAGGCGTGGAGCGCGTCCACACATCGCTGCGCGGGACGCTGAAGCTGAACGAGAACACCGAGGCCTATGCGGAAGTCCTGTACGGCTATTCGCACGCCGACGAAACTTTCAGCGCGCCGCTGACGGTGGGCAGCGGCCTGCGCGCATGGAACAATGGCAGGCAGGCGCTGGATACGATCAATGTGGTGCTGCCGGTCGGCCATCCGAATAATCCGGGCAGCACGCCGCTGCCGTTTAACGCGACCTTGTTCGATCTTGGCCCGCGCATGAAGCAGGACAAGGTGGACTTCTACCGCGCCCTGACTGGCGTGAAGGGCGCATGGTCCGGCTGGGATTACGACGTTTCGATTGGCCGCTCCGGCAGCAAGCTGAAAGAGACCGTGCAGAACTTCGTCAATCGCTACGAATTTGAGAAGGTGCTGGCCGACGGCAGCTACAACTTCGCGGATCAGTCGAAGAATAGCGAAGAAGTGCGCAACCGCCTGCGCCTGTCCACGCTGCGTCCGGCCGATTCGACGCTGACCACGGTGGACTTCAATGCGTCCAAAGAAGTGGCCCAACTGCCGGCTGGCCCGCTGGGCTTTGCCTTCGGTGCGCAATGGCGCCGTGAAGAGATGGACTCGCAGACGTCGACCGCCGTACTGACCGGCACCGAGCTGCGTCCGGCCATCAACATCATCAACGGCAGCCGCGATGTAACGGCGCTGTTCACCGAGTTCAATATCCCGGTGGTGAAGGACCTGAGCGTGAACCTGGCCGGCCGTGCCGACAAGTACAGCGACTTCGGCAGCGCCTTCTCGCCGAAAGCCAGCGTGCGCTATCAGGCCGCACCGTGGCTGCTGCTGCGCGGTACGGTGTCGCGCGGCTTCCGTGCGCCATCGCTGCCGGAGATCACCAACTCGACGTCGGTCAGCTATGGCAGTGTGATCGATCCGCGTGACCCGATCACGCCAACCCAGGCGCGCGGCATCACCAACATTACGACGGCAAACAGCAATCTGTCGCCGGAACGTTCGAACAATATCGACCTGGGCTTCGTGCTGTCGCCAACGCCGACCAGCAGCATTGGCGTGGACTACTACCGTATCCGCACCAATGGCGTGATCGGCACCGAGAGCGCGGACAGCATCATCGCCAACGAAGCCACGCATCCGGAGAAGATCGTGCGTGACGCACAAGGCCGCATCCTCACGCTGTATCGCCAGTACGCGAACCAGGGCGACCGCCTGGCCAGCGGTTTCGACTTCGACCTGCGCCAGCGCTTCCCGCACACGCCATACGGCAGCTTCGCGCTGAACGCGCAATTGAGCTATGTGCTGAAGTTCGAAGCGCCGCTGTCACTGGGCGCGCCGTTGACCAATGGCGCGGGCAATAACTGGTTTGGTTCGATTCCGAAATGGCGCGGCGTGACTTCCGCGAACTGGGAAAACGGCGCGTACAGCGGCACGCTGACCTGGAACTACGTGGATGGCTACGACCAGACCACGCGGCCGGGCGAGCGCGTGAAGCCGGTGGGCACTTTCGATGTGAACTTCGGCTACAAGATCACGCCGGCGACCACGGTCAACCTGATCGTGCTGAACCTGGCAGACAAGAAGCCGTCGTGGGATTCGTCGTTTGCCTTCTTCGATTACACCCAGTCGGACCCGCGCGGGCGCTTCGCTTCCGTCAAGCTGACCCACAGGTTCTAAAAGCAGTCGGATCAATGATCCGACCTACGCCGTAGGGCGGATCATTCGATCCGCCGTGCGTGACGCTCACGCGGCGGCGTCGTCCTCAAGGGAGGCGCGGTAGGCGCTGGGGGTGTTGCCGGTTTTTTCGCGGAAGGCGGTCGCGAAATTGCCGGCGTTATTGAAACCGATGAGTAAGGCGATGTCCTGGACATCCATATCGGTATCACGCAGCAACTGCAGTCCGCGCTGGATGCGCGCTTCGCGGATGAAGGCAAACACCGTCATCCCCGTGTGCGTGCGGAACAGATGATTCAGCTTTTCGCGGTAAGTGCCCACGCTGCAGGCGATCTCGGCCAGCGAGGGCAAGGCGGCCAGATTATCGGAAATCAGGCGCTTGGCCGCATTGACGATGACCGTGTCCGGGTCCACTTCGGCCGGCTCGCTCGCTGTGGCCGGTGCAGGCTGGCGCTGCATCAGATTCAGGTGCACGTGAATGCGTGCCGCCAGTTCGCCGGGCGTAAAGGGTTTCGACACGAAATCCACCCCGCCAATCGACAGCCCCATGATGCGGTCCTCCGCCGCATCCGTACCACTCAAAAAGATGATCGGGATATCGCGCGTCGCCGGGTTAGCCTTCAATAGCCGGCAGCAGGTATAGCCGTCCATATTCGGCATGCGCACATCGAGCAGGATCAGGTCGGGGCGGCTGGAGAGGGCGAGCTGGTAGCCCTGCTCGCCATTGAAGGCGACAGAGACGCGATACGGTAGTTCGCTAAGCAGGTCGACAAGCATGCGCTGCTCAAACGCGGAATCGTCCACGATGAGGATGTTGCGAACTTGTGCATCGCTGGTCAGATACATGTGAATACAAATGCCGGGGGCTTGTTGCTTATTATGCCCAAGTTCTTAAAATTTTTTCGCTTTTCTCCTCTGGCAAACGTGCTGTCGCTTCTGGCAAAAGTGTAGTGAGTCGGGCTCAACCAAAATGAACTAGCAAAGCAGCAGTTTTCGCAGCTTGAGATCCGCTAGTGATTATTGGTGAGTCTTTTCAGGCATTTTTAGATGTAAAACAGAGACTGGCGTTGACACTTGGTTATCCACCTGAAACGGAGGCAATATGAAACACACAGACTTTGGCCAGATGCCGTGCCCAATCGCTCGCAGCCTGTCCAAGGTGGGTGAGTGGTGGAGCATCCTGATCCTTCGCGATGCTTTCTACGGCTTAACCCGCTTCGATGAGTTCGAAAAGAGTTTGAAGATCGCTCCGAATATGCTGACCCGCCGTCTGGCCGGCCTGGTTGAGGGCGGACTCATGGAGCGTCGACAGTACAGCGCGCGTCCACCACGTTATGAGTATGTCCTGACCAAGGCAGGCCGCGATTTCAAACCTGTACTCCTGGCGTTCGTCGCCTGGGGCAATGAACACCTGTCGCCGGAAGGCGCCAGCCTGCTGGTGGTGAGCCGCGAAACCGGCAAGCCAGCCGACCAGGTGCTGGTCGATGCAAACAGCGGCCTGGCCATCAATGACGAGGACTATATGTTCGCGCCTGGCCCGGCAGCTAGCGAAGTGATGCGTAACCGCATCAGCGAAGCCAGCCGCCGCATGCACAGTTAAGGTGTGAGCTGGTCGTAGACGGTCTGGGCGATGCGGCCCAGGTCGTCCTTGCTGATGCTGCCTGACAGGGCGTAGCCAAAGCTGCCGTCGATCCAGTAGAACACCCGCACATTTCCCTCTTGCGCGAAGCGGAAGCCCGTTTCGCGCATTTCTTTTTGTCCCGAACTCACATACAACGTCAGGCGCTGGCCGGTGGAATCGGCGTACATGAACTGCGCCACAGGCCCGCCATCGCCCGGCAGCAGGCGTCCGCCGACCAGCTCGTAGCCTAAAGGAGACAGTTGCGGCGGCTTCAGCTCCGTACCTAGCCGTTTTGATAGCCAGGCCACCAGGTGCTTTTGCTGGTCCGCGCCGACCTCGACGGGATGCCGCACTTCCGGTGCATACACGGCATGGGCCACGGCCGCCCGGTGCGGCAAGGCGTCCGGCGCGGCGGCAATGGTAGCCAGTGCCTGGCCGCGCATCGACCAGCCGGCCGCCATGCCCAGCAGACCGGCGCCTACCGCAATGGAAATGGCGGCCGCGATACGCATCCACGGCAGCGGACGGCGCGGCGGGCGCGTCAGCGCGGAAGGCAGGCTCTCGTCCATGACAGGATTGAACAGGGCGCGCAGCTCCTTGTTCTGGCGGCGGTAAGCGGTCAGGCGTTCCGATTCGTCCGGCCGCACGGCCAGGTAGCTGTCCACCTCGGCCCGGCGGGACGGGGCCAGGCGGCCATCGACCCAGGCTTGCAGTTCGGCTTCGGTAGGGATGCTCATTTGACGACTTTCAGGGGCGAGGGCACGGCCTGGCCCAGCATCAGCAGGCGCAGCCGCTCGCGTCCTCGCGACAGGCGGGACATTACCGTGCCTTGCGCAATGCCGAGCGTGGCGGCGACTTCCTCATAACTCATTTCTTCCAGCGCGACCAGCAGCAGCACCTCGCGCTGCTCGGCGGGCAGCAGGGCCAGCGCCGTTTGCACATCGCGCAATTCCAGCCGCGCGGAAGTGGACGAAGGCGCGGCCTGCACCGGCGTGGCTTCATCCAGCTCCACGGTAGCGGGGGCCGGACGGCGTACCTGGTCCACGTACAGATTGTGCATGATGCCAAAAAGCCACGCTCGCATGTCGCCGCCGGCCCGCCATTGGGCCAGGCGGGACCAGCCGCGTTCCATGGTGTCCTGCACCAGGTCATCGGCACTGCTGCGCTCGCCCGTCAGCGCCCGCGCGTAACGGCGCAGGCGGGGCAGGCAGGACAGCAGAAGTTCGCGCGCGTCCGGCATGAAAGCTTAGTCCTTCACCAGGCGCCACATATCCTTGAAGCCGTCACCGTTGCGGTCGCCCGCTTTCTTGTCGCCGGCGAAGGTATAGACAGGTTTGCCTTTGTACGCCAGCTGTTTGGTGCCGTCGTCGCGGGTGATGGCCGACCATTCGCCGGACACGCCGGCCGGTGCCGCCACAGCCGGCCAGTTCTTGGCGCAGCCGTCGTTGCAGACGCTCTTGCCGCTGTTGGCCGCGTCCTTGTCGAAGGTGTAGATGGTCATGCCGTCAGTGGTGACGTAGATGTCGCCGGATTTCTTGACCGGATCGGCAGCAAATGCGGTGGCGCTCAGCAGCAGGGCCGGGATCAACAGGGCGATACGTTTCATTTCATTCTCCTTCAGGTGGGTGGTGACAATGCGTATACGTAGTGTGCGGCCCTTCTATTCCATCCAACGTAAAATTATTTTCTACACAATGAGAACTATCAAGTCCTGAAAGCGGCTTTCCTTATCAAACCCAGGAGAATCGCATGAACAAGGCAAGGTTGTGGAAGCATACTCTGGGCGTGCCCTTGCTGGCCGCTCTGTTGAGCGTTGGCACCGCATATGCCCAGTCGCTCGCCAAGTCCGACCAGAAACTGCTGACCGATATGGCCATGGCCAATATGGCCGAGGTGGAAGCAGGCAAAGTGGCCGTGCAGAAAACCCAGAGCGATCAGGTCAAGAGCTTCGCCCAGCAGATGGTTGACGACCATAGCAAGGGTCTGGACGAAGTGAAAAAAGTGGCAGACGCCAAAAACGTCACCCTGCCAACCGAGCTGGACAGCAAGCACAAGGCGCTGATCGCCAAGCTGAACGGCATGTCCGGTGACAAATTCGACCGTACTTATATGGATCAGGCAGGTGTGAAAGCGCACCATGACGCGCACCGGCTGATCGCCAAGGCTGAAAACAGCGCCAAGGATGGGGAAGTGAAAGCCCTGGCTACCAAGCTGGAGCCGACCATCACCCAGCACATGAACAATGCCGACCAGCTGAACGCTAGCATCAAGGGCAGCACCATGATGGGCAACAGCGGCAGCAAGGGCAGGACCGGCAGCAGCGACCGCAAGCCGCAGCCGTCCAGTGGAAATACCGACGATCCGGAGAATCCGGCCAATATGACGACCCAGCCGCCAGCGCCGGTCAAATAACAGGTTCCGGCGGGCGGCGTCCTGGACATTTTGCGCCGTCCGCACCCCGGCAAATATGCTTGCTGCATCTCGAACTGTGGAATAATGCAGTGTGACCGAAGATGCGTTACAGCAATATTGTTCAGGGATTCTAATTAGTGGAACTTTTCGCGCTCGACGACGAGCTGGACCAGTGGGAATTGCAGCTGCCGCAGGCGGACGGCGTGCCTCGTCTTGCGCTTTTGTCGAAGCTGTCCTGGCACCTGCGTCAGCGCGATGTGGCACGCGCGGATCAACTGGCCGCCGAGGCTGCACCGCTGAGCTTTTTGCTGGGGCCGCAGGAACAACGCACGCTGGCGGCGCGTTACACACTTGTCCAGGCCGAAGCGCGCTGGCTGTTCGGTGAACTGGATGCGGCGTCCTCGCTGGTCGAGCAGGCCATGCAGGAATTCACCCGCCTGAACGACCGCCTCGGCACGGCCGACGCCCACCACTTGCTGGCCTGGGTCGCCGTCGATCGCGGCAATTCCGCCGATTGCGACAATGAACTGGTACTCGCCGCCGCCGATGCGCGGGCGGCGGGCGATGGCATGCGCACCGATGTTTTCGAAAGCACGGCAGCGCTGTTCTCGTCCTTCCGCAATGTGGCCGCTGCCACGGAACGCTGGGGCAAGCGTTTCAGCTGCGACCTGGACAAGCTGCATCCCGTAGTCGCAGGCTGGATCAGCGATTTCTACGGCACCAGCGCCTTCCAGTCGGCGGACTTCGGCCGCGCCATCAGTCATCTCATGGTGGCGTTCGAAGCGGCCAAGCTGTCCGGCCAGCTGCGCCGCGCCATCAATATCGCCACCAATATCGGCAACGGCTTCACCAGCCTGAATGCGCACGACGCGGCGCTGGAGTGGATGCAGCGCGGCCTGGACATTGCGCGTCCCACCGGCTGGCCGATGAGCATTGGCCTGTGCCAGATGCAGACCGCGGAAACCTTGCGCCAGCTGGGCCAGCGCGAAGCCGCGCAGACTTTGCTGAGCGAGGCACTGGAAACGCTGAAGCCTTTGTCCGGCTCGCGCGCTTACGCGGTGGCGCTGGAATACCGCGGCGATCTGGCGCTGGATCTGGGCGACTATCGCGCGGCACTGGAGAGCTTCCGCGATCTGGAACAGCGCGGACACGCCCTGGCGCAAGCCGACTTCCAGAGCGGAGCACGGCGCGGGCAGGCGCATGCGCTGTCTGGACTGGGCCGCCCAACCGAAGCACTGGCCGCTGCGCAATCGTCGCTGGCGCTGTCGCGCGAACAGGGCGATCCGTACAACGAGATTGCCGCCTTGCGCGTGCTGGCCGATATCCATTTGCGCCACGAGCTGCCGGCGCCTGCGCCGCTGGACGCGCCGAACGCCGTGCTGCACTACCTGAACAAGGCGCTCACTGTGGCCGCGACGATCGAAGGCTACACGGTGCCGGGCACGCTGCTCGATGCAGCGGCGCGCGAGTACGCCGCTTCGGGCGATTTTGCCCGCGCTTACGAAATCTCCTTGCAGGCCAGTGCCGCGCGCGACAAGACCCACAGCCAGGACGCCACCAACCGCGCCATCGCCATGCAGGTGCAGTATCAGACCGAGCGGGCGCAGACCGAAGGCGAGCACCATCGACAATTGGCCGCTGCGGAAGCGGAGCGCGTGGAAGTGCTGCAGCAGACCACGGCCACCTTGAGCCACTTGTCCGCCATCGGCCAGGAGATCACGGCGCACCTGGATGCGGCGGCGGTGTTCCGGACACTGGACCGCCACGTGCACGGCCTGCTTGATGCGACGCATTTCTCGATCTTCCTGCTGGAGCCGGACGGCCATCACCTGTACTGCGCCTTCGGCGTGGAAGCGGGCCGCCCCGTACCATCGACGCGCTTCCCGCTGGATGATCCGAATATGAACTCGGCGCGCTGCGTGCGCGAGCGCCGCGAGATCCTGATCGAAATCGACAGCCATGCCGATACGCCGAATCTGATTCCCGGCACGCTGCCAACGCTCACCTTGCTGTTTGCGCCGCTGACCATCGGCGAGCGCGTGCTGGGCGTGATGACCGTGCAGTCGCTGCTGGCGCAGGCCTATGGCGAGCGCGAACGCATGATCTTCCGCACCTTGTGCGCATATGGCGCGATCGCACTGGATAATGCGTCCGCATACCGCCAGGTGGCGGCAACGCTGAAGACCTTGAGTGCAACCCAGGCGCAGCTGCTGGAAAAGAATATCGAGCTGGAACGCGCGTATAAAACGCTGGAAGACGTCAGCCTGACCGACCAGCTGACCGGCCTGCGCAACCGCCGCTTCTTCCTGCAGCATGTGGATGCGGACGTGGCGATGTCGCTGCGCCGCTATGACGATCCGGCGCTGCAAGGCGAGGCTCCGTCGGAACCGCAGCCGGACCGTGATCTGGTGTTCTTCATGGTCGATCTGGACCACTTCAAGGAAGTGAACGACCAGTATGGCCACGCTGCGGGCGATTCGGTGCTGGTGCAGATGAAGGAGCGCCTGCGCGAGGTGTTCCGCGAGTCCGACTACCTGGTGCGCTGGGGCGGCGAGGAATTCCTGGTGCTGGCGCGCGCGACACATCGCGATGATGCCAAGGTGGTGGCGGAGCGCATTCGCCAGATCGTCTGCCAGCGCGAATTCGTGCTGCCGGATGGGAAGCGCTTGTCCAAGACTTGCTCGATCGGTTTTGCCTGCTTCCCCTTCCTGCCGTCGCATCCACGTCTGCTGTCATGGTCGCAGGTGGTGGAGCTGGCGGACCAGGGGCTGTACATCGCCAAGCATTCGGGACGTAACGCCTGGGCGGCCTTGTACGCCACTGAGCGCACGCAGCCTGACGAATTGTTCCCGCGCCTGATGCACCAACAGGCGCGCATGATCGCGGACGGCGAAGTGCGCGTGGTGACCAGCGTCGAGCAGCAGCCTATAATTCATCCATGAAGACTGTGCATCGCTGTTCCTGGGCCAATCCGGCCAATCCGCGCTATATCGCTTACCACGACGAAGAGTGGGGCTTGCCCTGCCACGACGAGCTGCGGCTGTTCGAGATGCTCAATCTCGAAGGCGCGCAGGCTGGGCTGAGCTGGGAGACTATCCTTAACAAGCGCGATTCCTACCGCGAAGCCTTCGATGGCTGGGATGCACGCAAGATTGCCGTCTATGGCGAAGACAAGGTCGCCGAACTGCTGGCTAACCCCGGCATCGTGCGCAATAAGCTGAAGGTCGCGGCGGCGATCAGCAATGCGCGAGCTTATCTGCAGCTGCTTGACGAAGGCTCGTCGCTCGATGCCTATTTGTGGTCCTGGGTGGACGGTAAGCCGATCGTCAATCGCGGCGAGCGCGTGGCGAAGACGGAGTTGTCCGACCGGCTGTCGAAGGACCTGTCGAAGCGCGGCTTCAAGTTCGTGGGCTCGACGATTGTGTATGCCTATATGCAGGGCATCGGCATGGTGAACGACCATGACATCAAGTGCTTCCGCCACGCGGAGTGCAAGCGTGGCGCCTAAGCCGCGCCACGTCGTCCTCGAAACCTCCCTCGGCGACGGCCAGCGCTTCCTCGCCACCCTGGCATCCCACCGCGGTGCAGCGGGCGCGGCGCTGCATTACATTGCGATCGCGCCGACGCTGCCGCCGGTGCCCGCGAACGCGCCGCCTGATCTGCGCGCTGCTTGGCCGACGGCGGTGCCGGGCCTGCACCGGCTGGCGCTGGATGGCGTTACGCTCGATCTGCTCGTTGGCGGCACGCCGTCCGGCTGGTTGCCGGAGATTACCGCGCGCGTCGACGAATTTGTCATCCCCGAACCACTGGACGCCATGCGCGCGCTGTCCCGCCTGGCGGCACCCAATGCCACGCTACGTTTGCAGGCTCCCGACGAGCAGCAGCTGCGCACACTGAAAGCTGCCGGATTCTCATGGACCGGGCATCCCGGCGCAAACGCGGAGTCCAATGACGGCGGCTGGCTGCACGCCGACTACACCAGCCGCAAGCCGCAGCCGCCGATGCCGCTGCCGCCCGAGCGCCGCGCCATCGTCATCGGTGCAGGCGTGGCTGGCGCCGCGGCTTGCGAGCGTCTGGCCGCGCGCAGCTGGCAAGTCACGCTGATCGAGCGCCATGAAGAACCAGCGCAGGAAGCATCCGGCAATCGCGCTGGCATCTTCATGCCGCTGCTGTCGAAGGACGACAATATCCCAACGCGCCTCACTCGCGCGGCGTACCTGTATGCGATGCGTGCATGGCGGCGCGTAGGCGGACTCGCGCCGGATGGCGGCGCTCCAGTGCTCGGTGAGCAATGCGGCGTCCTGCAACTGGCGCGTGATGAAGAGCATGCACCGCTGCAGCGCGAAGTGGTGGAGGCATGGCAGTACCCGCAAGAGTTCGTGCAGTGGCTGGACGCGGACGCCGCCAACGCCGTGCTCGGCGCGCCGACGCCTTACGGCGCCTGGCTGTTCCCGCAAGGCGGATGGGCGAATCCCGCCTCCGTCTGCCGCGCCATGCTCGCCGCCTGTGGCAGGCGCCTCACACGCATCTTCCACGCCGAAGCTATCACTTTACGCCGCCACGAGGCCGCCAGCGACGGCGACGCACGAGGAGGGGGGGCTGAGGGCGAGTGGGAAGTGGTCGCCGCGGATGGCCGGGTGATCGCGTCGGCGCCAGTGGTGGTGCTGGCGAATGGCGCCGGGGCGACCGCCATCGAGCAGGCGGGCGAGCTGCCGCTGTACACCATGCGCGGGCAGGTGACGCACCTCGCCGCGGAAGCATTCCCCAAGCTGAAGATGGTTGTTTGCCGCGAAGCGTACATGACGCCACCCGTGCAAGGCATCACGAGCATCGGCGCCACATACGACCGCGATGACGACCGCGCCTTGCGCGCGGAAAGCCAGCAGGAAAACCTGCTGCGTGCGGAGGAGATACTTGGCCCCGAGCGCGTGGCCGCCGCGCGGCAGGCGGCGCTGCAAGGGCGCGTGGGTTTCCGCACCATGGCCCCCGACCGGCTGCCGCTGGTGGGCGCGTTGCCGGACTACGGCGCGGAAGCAGGCAAGGCTGAGCGCCTGCGCGACGTCAAGCGCCACGAAGGCCTGTACACACTGCTCGGCTACGCATCGCGAGGCCTGATCTGGTCGCCACTGGCCGCCGAGCTGCTGGCCTGTCAGCTGGAAGGGGAGCCCTTGCCGCTGGAGGCAACACTGGTAGCCGCACTGGACCCCGCGCGCTTCGTCCTGAAAGCCCGCCGCAAGCTATAATTGACAGCATGCGCACAGCGGGAGAATTCATGGAAGATCAACCGGGCTCGCCTGAGCTGTTCATGTTCCTGGCATCGACGGTGCACGACATGAAGAATTCGATCAGCGTCCTCAGTGGCACGCTGGAGAATCTGCTTGTGCAATCCCAGGGCGCGGCGCAGGAAAACCCGGCCTATCCCCAGATGGCGCATATGCTGTACCAGACCAAGCGCCTGAACGACAATCTGATCCAGCTGCTTGCCTTGTACAAGGAAGTCGGCAAGCCGAGCTACCCCTTCGAACCGATCGCCGTGCAAGTGCGCGAAGTGGTCGAACAGCTGGCGAGCGGCCAGCGCGTGCTGCTGCAATCCAGGCATATAGAGCTCGAAACCAGCTGCCCGCATGACCTGATCTGGACCTTCGACGAAGACCTCGTCCTCGGCGTTCTGGTTCACGCCATCAACAACGCCGTGCGCTACACCAAGGACAAGATCCGCCTCGTCATCGGCGAAAACGACGGCATGCTGGAACTGCGCGTGGAAGACAACGGCATCGGCTTCCCGTCGTCCATGCTGGAAGCGGGCGCCGTGGTCGGGCAGGGCATCAACTTCCTCACCAACAGCAGCGGCCTCGGACTCTACTTCGCCAGCGAAGTCGCCCGCAGCCACAAGCACCGCGGCCGCCAGGGCAGCATCAGCCTGGAAAACGGCGGCACGCTGGGCGGCGGCTGTTTCATCCTGCGCCTGCCATGAACGCCCCCGCCACTGCCACCGCGCCCGCAACGCCCGGCATCGATTGGGCCGATAAAAAATACCTGATCGTCGACGACTTCGTCGGCGTGCGCCAGTTGCTGCGCGAATCGCTGCGCAGCCTGGGCGCCCGGCATATCGACCAGGCCTCCAGCGGCGGCGAGGCAATTGGTCTGCTGCAGCGGATTGTGTACGACGTGGTGCTGTGCGACTTCAATCTGGGCGAAGGCAAGAACGGCCAGCACGTGCTGGAAGAAGCGCGCATCCGCCACTTGCTGGCGCCGAGCAGCGTATGGCTGATGGTGTCCGCCGAAAAGAGCGTGGAAGCCGTGATGGGCGCCGCCGAGCACCAGCCGGACGCCTACCTGATCAAGCCCATAACCGAGGGCGTGCTGCTCACCCGCCTGAACCGCGTGTGGCAGAAAAAGCAGATCTTCAGCGAGATCGACCAGACCTATCTGGAGAAAGACTTCCTGCGCGCGGCCAAGCTATGCGATGCGCAAATCGCCCACAACAAACTGCACGAAACCGACCTGCTGCGCATGAAGGCCAATCTGCTGATGAAGGCAGGCGAACCGGAACAGGCGCGCGAAGTCTATGAAAAGCTGCTGCAGGACCGCGAATACAATTGGGCCCGCACCGGCATCGGCAAGATCCGCATGGCGAACGGCGATCACGAAGCCGCGCGGCAGATGTTCAGCGGCGTGATCGCCGAAAACCGTTTCTACATCGATGCCTACGACCAGCTGGCGACATCGCTGCACAACCTGGGCAGGGTTGGCGATGCCTGCGACGTGCTGGAACGTGCCGCCAAGCTGTCGCCGAATTCCGTGCCGCGCCAGCGCAATCTGGGTAACGCCGCGCTCCGGCTGGGCAATATCCCCCTGGCGGAAAAAGCCTTCCGCAAATGTCTGGCCATCGGCGAATACTCGATCATGAAATCGGTGGACGCCTATTTCGGACTGGCGCGCGTGTGCGGCCACAAGAACGATCCGAAAGAGGCCCTGCAACTGCTGGCCGTTGCGCAGCGCGATTTCGCCGGCAAGCTGGTGGACTTGCGCGCCAAAATCACCGAAGGCCTGGTCTATCATGAAAGCGGAGATTATCGCCGCGCGCGCAGATCCGGCGACGAGCTGGAAGAAATGCTGAAGTCCGATGCGGAGCGTCCTGACACCGGCACCTGTCTGGAAATGGCGACCCTGCTGTTCGCGGTAGGCGTGAAAGACGCCCCGGTCGAGTTGCTGTGCTACGTGGTGCGCAACAACCACGACAACCAGCTGCTGCATGAAGACGTGCAGCGCATCTTCGACAAGGCGCGCATGAGCGACGAAGGCGCAGCCCTGATCAAGTCGGCGCGCAAGGAAGCGACCGAGATGATGAACAAGGGCGTGCTGCTGTGGAAGACCAACAAGCTGGACGACGCTGTGGCGTGGATGCGCGAAGCGCGCCAGGCTTTGCCGGACAATCTGCGCATCCTGTTCAACTCTGCGCAGATCCTGATTTCGCATATGCAGGCGAAAGGCTATGACGAGCTGCTGATGATGGAAGCGAACGGAGTGCTGATGCACGTCGACCGGGTCGCGCCAGGCCAGCAGCGCTTTGCACAATTGATTGAGCAATTGCAGATGCTGGTGCCGGGCCGCGCGGCCTCACCGGAAGAAATGGAAGCGGAGCTGGATGCCGCGCTGAATGAGCAAGTATCCGGCGATTCTTGACTGACCAGGGAGTGATCATGCGTGATATCGCCAAAGAGGTCTACAACAAGATGAAAATCGGTGCGATGGCCTGGGTACGGCCAGTCGCTGCACGGGGCGACACCATCGCCAGTTTCCAGGCCGCGCACGCGGCTGCGCAGGCCCTCGAAGAAGAAGGCCTGATCAACATCATGAAGATTGAAAGGGATGCGGAAGGCCAGATATCGGCCATCCGCATTCAGCGGCTCAATTAGGCGCTTTTGGCGGCTTGCTGCCGGCGCGCTTGGCTGCCGGCTTGCGCGCTGCGGAGGCGGCCTGTTTGGCGTCGGACGGCTCTTCGTCTTTCGCCTCGCCATCCGGTTCGGCGGCGGCAGCCTTTGGCGGCTCGGCGGCCATGGCCGTGCTCACCGCTTGCTTGAACTGCTCCTGCAGCAAATTCCACCAGACGGCGGGATTGGCCATTTGCGCGGCAGCGGCAGCGGCGGCATCGGTGGTTGATTTACTGGCTTCCGCCGTGGGTGTTTCAGGCGCGGGCGCGGGCTCGGGTTTGTGCTCGGCCGCCTTGCCATTGGCTTTCGTCGAGGACGAGGCGAATGGCGACTTGTCGCCCACCGGCTGCTGCATGGAAGCCGCCAGCGACTGGCCCATCGACTTCAGCGCTGCAATGGTGCCGCGCTGGACTTCCAGCGCCTGGATGCTACTGCGCAGCATGGTCGCGTTCAGATTCAGCCAGGACTCGACCGCCTTCAGTTCATTGATTTTCTTGTCGAGGTCATCGACCGACAAGGTAGGCGCCGCGATGCCGGGAATGTTAATGCCGGGGACGCCCATGCTGCCCCACAAGGATTTAACGAAGTCCAGCGTATCAGTCATCATGGGGTTGCTCATAAATCGGGTCTCCGAAAGGGCAAGGTCAAAGCTTAGCGTAGCACACAGCTCTCCCACACCGCAACGAGCAGCAGGACAATGACGGTGCCGGCCGTGGCCACCAGCGGCGTCAGTCCAAGCGGTGTGGCCAGCAGCGCCAGTGCAGTCATCAGGCCAACGCCTGTCATGTGCGACAGCGGCGGATAGGGACGGCTATGCGTCACCCATTTGAACAGCATGGTGCCGACCAGGAAAATCCATGGACCGCCAACAATGGCCGCCATCTGCGCCGGATTACCGTGATCGGGATGCGCCTGCAGCAGCTCATCGCCCACCGCGCTGACGATGATGCCGGCGATGATGGGCACATGCAGATAAGTATAGATATTGCGGGCATGGCGGCCCGGATCATGCGAATGCGTGATGCGGTGGTGGCCCTGTTCCGCGCCCTGATCAAAGTAGAGCCACCACATCAGCACGGAACCCAGCACCGCCAGCAGGAAGATGCCGGTATCCGCCGCGCCGAGCCGCATGTCGGCAAAGGTGGCGACCGTCACCACCAGCGACTCGCCCAGCGCGATGATGACGAAGCCCGCGCCGCGTTCCGCCATATGGTTGCCTTCCACATTCCAGTCGGCGCTGGTGGAGCGGCCCAGGCCCGGGGTCCAGAAATACAGGGGAGGTCCCAGCAGTTCGATGGCCAGCGCCACCAGCCAGAAGCCACCGCGCATCGACGATTCGTTAAAGCCGCCCAGCAGCCAGAACACGGCCGACGTCGAAGTCCAGGCCACGATGCGCAGGAAATTGCGGCGCAGGTTGGGAATATCGCGCAAGGCCCACAAGGCGAACAGGCTGCGGCCCACCTGCTGGGCCACGACGGAGCCCGCGAACAGCCAGCCGCGTGCGCCGAAGGCCTGCGGAATCGAGACGGACATCATCAGTCCCACAATCATCAGCACGAACAGCGCGCTGCGCACGGGGATGCGTTCCGGGTCCAGCCAGTTGGTGACCCAGGTCGTGTAGATCCACACCCACCACGTGGTGAGGAACATCAGGCCGACCTGCAGCGCGCCGGTCAGGCTCAGGTCTTTCAGCAGCGTGTGCGACAGCTGGGTGACCGCAAAAACGAATACCAGATCGAAAAACAGCTCGACCGCGCCGACCTTGCCGGAATCGGCCTGGCCACGAGAACGCTGCAGGGACATCTGCCTGACCTTATCAAAAATAGTTGTCAGCGGATTATGCCATCAGCCCGGCAGGTCAGCGGAAAGCGGCATGAAGACGTTACACTAGCGCCCATGACGATTGTTTCCTTCTTTTCCAGCCGCCGCCGCGTGCTTGCCCTGTGCGTGGCCACAGTGGCGCTGCATTTGGTGGCGATCGACTGGCTGGCATCCCACGTCGGCCTGGTGGACGATAACCGCAAGTTCTCACCGGCGGTGGTAAAGGCCGACCTGCGTCTGGCCTTGCCGCAGCGCGTGGCGACCGTGACGCCGGAGCCGGAAATCAAACCGCAGGAAGCTGCACCGAAACCGAAGCGTCCGCACAAGGCCAGACCCAAGCCGGCGCCTGCCCCCGAACCGCTGCCCGCGCCGGAACCGCAACCCAGCGAAGGTGCGCTGACAGCGGCAGCTACGCCTGCAGGCAACACCAGCGAATCCGCACCGCCGGCGCCGCAGACATCTCCTGCCGACCAGACGGGCGCTGCTTCCGAGCCAGCCGCAGTACAATCCGCCCAGCCGGACGCGCCGCAGCAGGAAGACGAGCCGTCAGGCATTCGCCGCTACAAAGTGAACCTGCCGCCTCCCGCGCGCTTCGAGATGGACGTGAAGCGCACCGACGCGGACGGCAAGAAGTGGAGCGGCTCCGCCAGCATGAACTGGCAGAGCGACGGCAGCACCTATAAAGTCGACCTGGAAGTCGGCATTACGGTGCTGTTCCGTATCAACGTGCTGACCGTGAACAGCGAAGGTACCGTGGACGACGGCGGCATTTCGCCCCTCACCATGCGCGAGAAGCGCCGCAACCGTTCCGAGACGGCGACCCATTTCAATCAGAAGGAAAGGCGCATCACCTTCTCGGCCAGCGACCGCAGCTATCCTCTGCTGGCCGGAACGCAGGACAAGGCCACCGTGCCCTTCCAGCTGGCAGCGATTGGCCGCGCCGATGTCAACCAATTCGGGGGGGACATCGATATTCTGGTTGGAGAAGATAAAAGCGCCACCATCTACCGATTCCAGCTGGTGGGCGAAGAAGAACTGGAAACGGACATGGGCAAGCTGATTACCTGGCGCCTGACCCGTCCACCCAAGCCGGGCAGCTATAGCGCGCGGCTGGACATCTGGCTGGCGCCGTCGCTGAACTTTTATCCGGTGCAGATCCGGAACACGGAAGGCAATGGCGCGGTGACCACCGAGACCGTGACCAAGATTTTGAAGGAAGAACAATGAAGAACACATTCATCGCCGCCGCCATGCTGACGCTGGCCATGGGCGCCCAGGCAGCGGACCATCCCGTGGTCAAGCGCGGCTTCAACCTGCCGCCATCCGCCGAACTGGTGTACTCGGTCAAGGGCAGCAACCACGGCATCCCGCTGAGCGGCACCGGCACGGTCAACTGGCGCCAGGGCGAGGGCAAATACACGCTAACCACCGAGGCGCGCTCCGCCCTGTTCGGCAAGGTGCTGGACTACCGCAGCGAAGGCGCGGTCGACGACTACGGCCTGGCGCCCGCCACCTATTATGAAAAGCGCATCCGCAAGGACCCGACCACCACCACCTTCAACCGCGAATCGAAGCAGATCGAATTCCAGGGTGGCGAGCCGGCTTTCCCGCTGAAGGGCGGAGAACAGGACCGCAGCAGTGCGCAATGGCAGCTGGTGTCGCAAGCGCGCCACGCTCCGGACCAATTCAAGCCGGGCACGGAGTGGGCTTTTTTCACGGCCGGCCGCAAGGATGCGGAGGTGTGGAGTTTCAAAGTCGTGGGTCCGGAAACCCTGCAAACGGGTGCCGGTGAGCTCAAGGTCGTGCACTTCGTCAAAGCGCCGCCCAAGCGCGACGCGGGTCAGCAGGTGGACCTGTGGCTGGCGCCGGGACTGGAATGGTATCCCGTCAAAATCCGCTTCATGGAAGAGAACGGCGATTCCTTCGAGCAACTTCTCGAAAAAGTCAACCGCAAATAGCAACACCCGGCCTGATATACTGACGCCCCCGCCATACGGCCGGGCCAAGCCGGTAAATGGGGACGCAACACATTTACGCGGTAATGTGTTACGTCCCCATTTACCGGGATTATCGGAGTGCAATGATTGACTTAATGGCAAGTGCGGCCACGGCTGCCGACGCAAACCCGACTGAGCAAGAGCAGCAGGATGCCCTGCAGGCCCACTTCCAGCCCCACATTTCAGCAGACGAGATTGAGCAAGTCTTCCATCTGAAGCGCGCACAGCCTTTGCTGCAGGTCTTCACGGCCCTGTTCCACGGCGGCTTTGAGGGTGTGCTGGTGCGCCTGCTCGTGCTGCGCGAGCTGGCGAACGACACCACCACCTCGTTCTATTCGCGCGCCGATATCAATACCAAGCTGGCCTATCTGCTGCCGGAAAGCCTGGAAACGGTGCTGATCCGCTTGCGTTCGAACGGGCTGCTGGCCTGGGATGCACAACAGACCGTCTACCGCGTCACCCCCATGGCGCGCAACGTGCTGTCGGCCATCGACGGCCTGCTGGCGCTGGCGCAGCCGGACGACGATGCCGAAATGGGCTTCCTGCTGTCGCAGGTGGCGGGCGCACAGGCCGTGGGCGGCGTCACCAGCGAGCAGCTGCAGCATCTGCTGGGCCGCCTGGTGGACCTGACCGAAGAATTCCGCGACGCCATCGCTTCCGGTTCCGAATTCCGCCTGCGCGAGTCGCAGGCGAAGTGGCACCAGGCTTGCGACTGGGTGGAGAAGGGCAGCGAGATCCTGCGCGCCATCACTTCCGACGAAAACGCGGACAGCGCCACGCACAAGGCGGCGCAAGCCATCGGCCGCGCCCAGTCGCAGCTGTTGAATATGCAGGGCATGTTCTCGCGTGCCCTGAACCAGATCGAGCGCCAGCGTGTGCACCTGGGCCAGTCCGGCCTGTCCACCACGGACATCAAGCGCTGGCTGCTGGAGCACGAGGACCTGGCCTCGCTGGCGGAAGACGCGATTGATCAGCCGGTGAAGCCGCTGTTCGTCACGCCCGCTGAAATGATCGACGTAGCAGAAACAGAATTAATGACGGAACGTGCCAATAACAATGGGCTGAATGGCCTGCCTGCCGGCCAGGACGCGCCGACCACGATCAACGATTCCCCGGCCATGCAGAAGGAGCTGGACGACTGGCTCGCACGCCTGTCCGACTTCGCGCAGCTGAACAACTTCCCGAGCGTGGCCGAAGAGTCGCCGCGCGAAATACAGGCGCACGAAGCGCTGCTGCCGGCGTCGTTTGCCGTGGCCTCGTACCGCGCCTCGCTGCTGCCGCTGCTGGGCGATGAAGCCGAAGCGTCCATGCAGGGCGCCACCGCGGACTTCGCGCGCCTGCCGGTGCAGTTCCAGCCTGCCGATGAAATGATCGAGCTGCCTGACCTTGAGGTCGCCGCCATGTCCATGGCCGCGTTGTCCCTCCAACTGAAAGATGAAAGCGGCAAGGCCGATGAATGACGATTCCCAAATCCTGATCGCGCGCCTGATGACGCATCAGACGCTGCGCCGCGACGATAAGCTGGTCAAGCGTGCCTTGTCCGATGAATTGTTCCGCGCTGAAGTGGATGCGCGCCTGACTGCCTGCGGCCTGAAGCTGCTGGATAACGTCTACGCCGACCACGTCACCCTGGCCCTGCACCGCGCCATCGAGCCGAAAGTGTTCGGCGCGCGCGACGTATGGCAGAACAATAACTTCGGCCTGGCGCGCGATGGCGTGGCCTTGCTGGTGGTGCTGTGGGCGCTGATCATCCTGCCCAAGCGCGAGCGCCAGGAAACCCACCAGGCGGCGGACGATGACCAGAACGATATGTTCGGCACCGAGAAGCCGGTGCCGCGCGCGGAAGACACTTCCATCGGCATTCCGTACAAGGCCCTGCTGGCCGACTTCGGCGACAAGCTAGGCAAGAAGACCCGTATGGACATGAACCTCGGTATTCTCGGCAAGCTCGGTTTCATCGAGCGCCGCGGCGACATCATCGTCGAAGGCCCGCTGCTGGACTTGCTGATGGATACCGACCTGCTGAAAGAACGCATCATCAACGGCGCGCTGGCCGACGTGTTCAAGCGCGCACCGGCGCAGGTTGTGCACATTCCGCGCGAAGTGCTGGCCGAAGCGGCCGCCGCAATCGACAACGCCGCCGCCGTCGAGGAGACGCCGGCCGCACCGGAAGCCGATGCTTCGACCGATACCCCGAACGAGGACTGATCCATGTTCCACATTAAATCTCTCGAATTAGTCCACTGGGATTACTGGCAGCGCATCAAGAACATTCCGCTCGATGCCAAGATCATCACCATCGCAGGCCAGAACGGCTCTGGCAAGACCACCTTGCTGGATGCGATGCGTACCCTGTTCGGCCTCGATTGCTCGATGGGCCGCACCTACAAGCACTACGCCCGCCACAGCGGCCAGCAGACCGCATGGCTGCGCTCCGTGGTGGACAACCGCGCCGTGGGCAAGCAGCTGTCGAACCGGCCGTTCCGGCACAGCGGTTTCTTCGCCGACGATGAAGTGACCCTGTTCTGCAAGGTCGAAAAGAACGGCGGCGACTGGAAGCGCCAGTACCTGATGCGCCCGGGGAATGTGGACATCGAAGAAGTCACCGAAGCCAACGACTGGCTGGGTGTGGAGAACTACCGCAAGCGTCTGGCGCAAGCCGGCCTGTCGCCCGCGATGGCCAAAGTGCTGGCGCTGGAGCAGGGCGAAACGGACAAGCTGTGCGAATACGCGCCGCGCCAGCTGCTGGATCTGGTGTTCCAGGTCTTCGGCGACAAGGAAGTGCTGGACGCGTACGACGAAGCGAAGCGCCACCAGCGCGATACGGAAGAAGAGCTGAAGCGCTTCGAGTCCGAACTGGAAGGCTCCAAGACCAATCTGGAAGGCCTGCGTCTGCGCGTGGCCAACTATCACCAGTGGGAAACGCTGCACAAGGAACGCCGCAACCTGCAGGAAGAAGTGTTGCCATCGCTGGAGTATCACGAGGCGCGCGAAAAGGCGAACAACAACAGCAAGCAGCTGCGCGAAGCGCGCAAGCCGCTGGCGCAAGCCGACCAGCAGCTGGCGGACAAGCGCAATGAACTGGCACGCCAGGCCAAAGCGCTGCAGGACGCGCAGCAGCAGGAAACCCTGCTGGAGCAGGAACAGACCGTGCTGCAATCGCGCCTGAACCAGCTGAATACGAAACTGAAGCCGCTGGAATCGCTGGCTGAACAGAAGCAGCGTCTGCAAAAGCTGGCCGCGGAATCGGGCGCCGATGTGGCCGATGCTGCTGCGCAGCTGGAAGAGAAGGAAGCGGAACTGGCCAAGCTGCGCGGCTCGCGTGACGCCGTGTCCGCACGCATCGCACAGGACAAGGCCACCATCGCCGCGCTGCAAGGCAAAACCGCCATGCCGGAGCCGGACAATGTGCGCGCCATGCGCCGTGCGCTGCGCGATGCGAACATCCCGCATGCCATGCTGTCCGATATCGTGGAAGTCACCGATCCGAAATGGCAGGGCGCCGTCGAAGGCGTGCTGGGTGGCTATGCCTCCGTGGTGCTGCTGGAGCGCTCCTCCGATGCCTCCGCTGCTTACCGCCTGGCGGAGAAGGAACGCTATCGCCACTTCATCGTGCCGGATTGCGTGAAAGCGCACGAGCCGAAGAATCAGAGCCTGCTGTCGGTTGTGCGTTTTTCTGGCCTGGCGCCGGAATGGCTGATCGACCAGCTGTCGCGCATCACGCGCGTGGAGTCGGTGGAAGACGGCGCAAAGCTGGGCAATATCGAAGAATGGATCACGCCGGACGCTTACCACAAGGAGCGCCGTGGTGGCCGTTCGCTGTTTGTTGAAGCATCGCGCTACCGCTTCGGCTCCGCGGGTAAGACCCAGCGTATGGACGCGATCCAGAAAAACCTGCCGAATCTGGAAGCGGAAGAAGACAAGTTCACCCTGCAGATTTCCAAGCTGGCTTCCGAAACCAGCGCACTGAAAGCCCGTGTGGCAGGCGTGGACGCGGTGAAGGAACTGTCGGCACGTACCGAGGAATTCGACGAAGCCGCCCGCGCCGCAGTACCGCTGCGCGCCGAGCGCCTGGAAGTCGGTTCGCGCCTGGGCGAGCTGCAAGGCCTGATGAAGAATGCCACCGTGACCCGTACCCGTGCGGACACCAGCTGGCAGTCGGCGCGCATGGCGCTGTCCGAAGGCGAAGCGGGCATGCGCCTGAACCACAAGCGTCAGCTGGAGCAGCGCTCCGACCACGCACGCGCCTTGCTGGCGCTGCGCCGCCAGTGGCGCCACCTGCCGCCGGCCTGGAAGGGTACCGCACGCCGCCTGGCCCTGGTCGCCCAGCACCAGAACGCGCACCAGGTCGACCTGCGCGTCGCCAGCCTGCAGTCCTCGTTGGCACGCGACGACTGGGAACTGGATGCAACCGTGATCGATCAGTACCAGCGCCTGAACGACCAGCTGTCGAACCGCAAGACCGAAACGGAAGAGCGCCGCTACCAGAACAACCGCGCCATCGAAGCGACCGCCAATGCGCGCGGCGCCTACATCGAGCGTCTGCGCTACACGATCAAGACCTACACGGCCAACATCAAGGAACTGGGCCAGCTGGCGAACATCGAAGTACACGCCGATCCGGTCAAGCTGGAAAACGACGACCTGCTGCTGGCGCAAGCCGGCCTGCATGTGCGCTTCAAGTTCGACGGCAAGGGTCCGATTGGCCTGAACGACGGCGAAGCGTCTGGCGGCCAGCAGGTGATGAAGTCGCTGGTGCTGCTGATTGGCCTGCTGAAGTCCGACGAAGGTTCCGGCGGCTTCGTGTTCATCGACGAACCGTTTGCCCACCTGGACATCCGCAACATCCAGCTGGTCGGCGAGTTCCTGAAGAACACCGATGCCCAGTACCTGATGACGACGCCGCTGACGCACAACACCGACGTCTACGATCCTTCCGAACTGACGCTCATCACGAGCAAAAAGAAGAAGGACACGCAGTGGGCGCAGCCGATCTTCGTGCTGCAGCGCCGCCAGCAGCAAGCGGCATAATGAAAAAGCCCGGGCGATCCTGGGCTTTTTTCATGGATGGGTTAAGGTAAGATGGACGGTCCTGCTGCACGATCCTTGGTGTATTTCGACCTGAAAGCGATAAACCATGACATCGAACAAGCAATCCACTGGCCCTGCCGCCGTACCGGCAATACGCCGGCCTCCCAATGTCCCTGCGCCGTTTCGACCTGGCTTGCCGCTCAGGCGCTCAAGCCGGTTGGCCCAGTGTTCCTGGGCCGATATCGCCAGGGGCGGTCCTGCACCTGCAGCCGCCGCACCGCCTCCAGCGGTTGTGGTGGCGCCAGCTCCCGCACCGGCGCCTGCCCCGGTAGCGGCTCCAGGGCCGGATCGCATTGTCATTCTGGGTTCCGCGCGCCGTCATTACCGCGACGGATGGGGCGCGCGATATGGCATCCGGAACGATAGCCAGCTCAGGACTGAGGTATGGAGTCTGTGGCCTGACAATCCCTACGTCGGCCAGCGCATCGACGGAGCTTTAATGCAGGGCTGTAACCTGAAATTCCGAATGGAGCGCCGAGCCGATCGCGGATGGACCGCTGTCGTCTATCATTGCGGTCCATCGCTTTTCTCTTGATTGACAACGGGCTGGCGCCGCCAGCGTTTTTATTCGTCGCTGTGCAGCGCGATCACGCTGACGATGCCCTGTCTGGCCATTTTGGCGTAAGGGCAGAAGCGTTCGGTGGCGCGCACCAGCTGTTCGGCGATGGCGCGCTCGACGCCCGGCAGATGGACGCGGATGTTGGCAGTCAGGTTGTACAGGCCATCGACCGGATCGCGGCCAAAGGTCACCGAAGCATCGACCGTCGCATCCTTCAGTTCAATACCGTTCTTGGCGGCGAGCAGCATGAGGGCGCCGTGGAAGCAGGAGGCATAGCCTGCTGCGAACAGCTGCTCCGGATTGGTTCCGCCACCTGCGCCGCCCATTTGCTCGGGCAGGCGCAATTCCAGATCGAGGCTGCCGTCATCGGAGCGCACCACACCGGAGGCCCTGGCATGCGCCGCTTCACCACCTGTCACACGAACGCGGCCCGTGTAGATTTCTTCGAATTCGGAGCCTCGGAATTTATCGAGCAAGGTCAAAGGAGGCCGGGCGGGTTTGTCCATTCAGTTGATCCATTCATAGTCACTAGCTATTTTAAGCACATTGTGCGCGACAAAGTAGTCCTCTTCCGGGACGCATGATGTTGAGTTTTTGGCGACAATCCCTGCTGCGATCAATTATTAGTAAGTTCATCGTATTACCTTGTAATTGACCTCATCTAAGGGTATAACGTAGCGCATGCTCATCACGCCCTCGTTGACGACTGCTTCCCCTGCAGCCGGCGAAGACTCGCTGGCGTCTAGCTTCGCCACCAGCTATGCGGGAGTGATTGCCTTCCTGGCGGTGGTGAGCGAGGGCAGTTTTGCCAAGGCCGGCGACCGGCTTGGTATTGGCCGTTCGGCCGTGAGCCGCAATGTCCAGAAGCTGGAGGCGCAACTCGATACGCGCCTCTTCCTGCGTACCACGCGCAGCACCGCTCTGACGCCGGAAGGTGAACTCTTCTATCAGAACTGCAATCCCGGCGTGGAGCGCATCGTCCAGGCGCTGGAAGATATGCGCGAGCTGCGCCAGGGCCCGCCGCGTGGCCAGCTGCGCGTCTGTTCGACCGCGGGCTTCGGCCGCAAGGTGATTGCGCCGCTGCTCAACGGCTTCCACGCCAGTTATCCCGGTATTGCGCTCGACTTTATGCTGAAGGACGGTCCCGTCGATTTCACGATGGAGCGCATCGACATTGCCTTCCGCGACGGCAAAATGGACGATAGCCAGGTCGTGGCCAAGCAGCTGATCCCGATGCAGATGGTGGTGTGTGCTTCGCCCGAGTACGCGAAGGAGCATGGCCTGCCATGTTCTATCGAAGACCTGAGCCAACATCGCTGCATCAATTACCGCCTGGCTTCGGGCCGCATTGCGGAGTGGGAGTTCAAGGTTGGTGGCATGTGCCAAAAGGCCACTCCGCGCGCGCAGCACATCTTCAACTGCGCTGAACTGATGGTGCAGGCAGTGCTGGACGGACGCGGCATCGCCCAGCTGCCGGCTTATCAGGTCAGCGCACTGCTGCGCGATGGCCGTCTGCTTTCCTGCCTGGCGCAGTACGTACCGGACGACCGCGGCCACTACGCCTGTTATCTCAGCCGCAAACATCTTCCGGCGCGTATCCGCGTCTTCATCGACTACATGACCGAGCAAATCCGCGCGCTGGATCTGGACTGCTCCGCCTCGGAACTCGTGCCTCTCACCTTCTGCGCCTGATTGTCCCCCGAATGACAACACGGTGAGTCCCGGCGCGGGGCTTCCGCCGATCATGCGCCGCGCCTACGCTTGCTGCAGCAAACGGAGGAGAACATCATGTGGTCGCACGAGTTAATGGCTCGCTACGGCGTGCTGATTGTATTCATCAATGTCTTTGCTTCCTCGCTGGGATTGCCCCTGCCCGCCACGCCAACGCTGATGATGGCTGGTGCCGCCATCGCCCTGGCAGCGGATGGCCTGTCTTCTGGCTCGCTGCAATTCGTGGCGCTGGTCGCATCCGCCGTGGTCGGAGGCGCGCTGGCAGACTTCTTCTGGTTCCACGGCGGCCGGCGCTTCGGTGCGCAGCCGTTCGGCAGGCTGCTGACGGAGCGGAAAATCGACATCGAGCGCCTATGGGGACGCAGAGGCGTTCGTGTGCTGCTCATCGCGCGTTTTATTCCGGGGCTGGCATTTTTTTCGGTACTGCTGTGCGGCGCCAAAGCCGTCCGACCGCGCTCCTTTGTCCTGCATGACTGCGCGGGCATTGGGCTGTGGGCGCTGGCGGCGCTATCGGCTGGCGCAGTGTCGGCATCGGCCCTGATTGGTGCGCCGTAGACAACATTGTGAGTACGTTGGCGTGTCTTCCGCCGCAGCTGATGCCCTCCTACTATGCAATCGCGGCACCCCAATCCAACCATTCTTGAAGGAGATCATCATGACTCAGCGACTCAACTACATGCAGCAGTCTTCTCAGCTGTTCAAGAAGTTCCTGGAGTTTAGCAATGTGCTGAAAGAAGGCGCGATCGAGCAATCGATCCGTGACCTGATTTCCATCCGCGCCTCGCAGATCAATGGCTGCGCCTTCTGCCTCGACATGCATGTGAAGGAAGCGAAGATTCATGGCGAGCGTGAACTGCGCATCCATCATCTTGCGGCTTGGCGCGAGTCCACGCTATTCCAGCCGCGCGAACGCGCCGCGCTGGCTTGGACCGAAGTGCTGACCAAGCTGCCGGAGCACGGCGTGCCGGACGAGATTTACGATCGCGTGCGCTCGCAGTTCTCGGAAAAGGAACTGTCCGACCTGACCTTCGACGTCATGGCGATCAACGGCTGGAACCGCGCCAACGTCGCCTTCCGCTCCGTGCCCGGTTCGGCCGACACGGCTTGGGGCCTCGACAAGGCAAATCTTTCTTGATCACCCGGGAGAACACACTATGATCTCCTTCAAACACGCTGCGCTGGCGCTTTGCGCCACCCTGATTGCATCGCAAGGCTTTGCTCACCGCGGGCCGGTCAACGCCATCGTCTCGCCGGTGATGAACAAGGCGCTGAGCGACTACCCCGGCAAGGAAGCCGAGATGATTACGGTCGAATATCCGCCCGGCGCCCAAGACCCCGTGCATCGCCATAACGCGCATGGCTTCATCTATGTGCTGGAAGGTTCGATCATCATGCAGGTGAAAGGCGGCAAGGAAGTGACGCTGACGCCCGGCCAATCGTTCTACGAAGGCCCGGCCGATGTGCATACGGTGGGACGCAACGCCAGCAAGACCAAGCCGGCGAAGTTCCTCGTGCTGCTGCTGAAAGAGAAGGGCGCGCCTATCTTCATTCCCGAACCAGGCGGGCACTAAGTCCGAATGGCAGCACTGCAAGGCCACCTGCGCATCCTCGCATCGCCGGGATGCGGTCGCCGGATTGTGGCGCCGCTGCTGGCCGGCTTTCACGCGCAGCATCGTCAGCTTGTCGTGGAGCTGCTGTTACGCGAGCAGCCGGCGGACTTCACGAAAGACCGCATCGACGTGTCGTTCGGCGAGCAGCGCCTGATACGGCAAGGCGTGCTGGTGCAGCAGCTGATGGCGGTGCCGACCATCGTCTGCGCTTCATCGGCATACGCGCGCATGCATGGTTTGCCGCAGCAAATGGATGAACTGGGCCGGCATCGCTGCATCAGCTTCAGAACCGCGGCCGGTTATATCCAGGCTTGGGAATTCAGGATCAACGGTCTGGCTCAACGTTGGCGGCCGATGGCGCAGCATACTTTTAACGACCTGGACATGCTGGTGCAGGCGGTAAGCGCAGGCCTTGGCATCGCCCAGCTCCCGGCGTATCTGGTGAGCAGCCTGCGCGCTGAAGGAAAGCTGGTCACCTGTCTTTCGCAATTCGCGCCGGAGGATGGCGCTCTGTATCTCTCGTATCAAAAACAGCAAGACCTGCCCGCACGCATCCGTGCGTTTGCGGAATACATGACCCCTTTAATCAAGGAGAAATATCATGAAGATTGTTGTCATCGGTGGGACGGGATTAATCGGTAGCAAAGTCGTGGCGCAACTGCGCGCCCAAGGTCACGAGGTGCTTGCTGCCGCGCCAGCAACGGGCATCAACACCGTCACGGGCGAAGGCTTGAGCGAGGCGATGGCGAACACGCATACCGTGATTGACCTGGCGAATTCACCTTCGTTCGAAGATGCGGCCGTGCTGGAATTCTTTGAAACGTCCGGCCGCAATCTGTTCGCAGCTGAACGTGCCGCGGGCGTTAAACACCATATTGCGCTGTCGGTGGTTGGTACCGACCGCTTGGCGCAAAGCGGCTACTTCCGCGGCAAGATTGCGCAGGAGAAGCTGATTCGCGAATCGGGCGTGCCGTACACGATCGTGCACTCGACGCAGTTCTTTGAGTTCCTGGGCGGTATTGCGCATTCCGGCAGCGAGGGCGATAGCATCCGCATGTCGCCGGCTTTCTTCCAGCCGATTTCCTCGGACGATGTGGCAACTGCCGTCGCCGAATTCGCACTCCGCGCGCCGCGCAACGGCATCATGGAGATTGCCGGTCCGGAGCGCGTGCGCTTGTCGGATATGGTGAAGCGCTATCTGCGCGTTACCAATGACAAGCGCAGCGTGATCGAAGACGCGACCGCACGCTACTTCGGCGCCGAACTGCGCGACGACACGCTGATGCCCGGCAGCGGCGCGCATCTGGGAACAATTAACTTCGATTCCTGGTTCAGCAAGGCGTAAAAAAGAAGGGGTTGGTTGACAATCCCTTCTTTTTGGTCTTTAATTTCTGTAACAACAGAAATTAAAGAAAACATGAGTACGCACCTCACCCTGTTCTACGACGGCAATTGCCCTCTTTGCCTGCGCGCCATGCACAGTCTGCGGCGCGCCGACCGCCAACTTGCATTGGCCTTCGTCGACATCGCCGCTCCCGGCTTCGATCCCGCGCCGCTTGGCGTCACCATGACCGCGCTGAACGCCGAAATGCACGCCCTGCGCGCCGACGGCACGCTGCTGCGTGGTACGGACAGCATCCTTGCCGCGCACGCGCTGGTCGGCCGTGCATGGCTGGTGTGGCCACTGCGGATTACACTGCTGCGTCCCGCGCTCAGTGCCGGCTACCGCTGGCTGGCCCGCAACCGCCTGCGCATCTCACGCCTGCTTCGCCTGCGCCCGACGGCGCGCGCCACGGCCTGCGAAGGCAACGCTTGCCGCATTTACTTTGGAGACGCTCATCATGGAACGTAAATGGCTGATGCGCTGGCTTTACGCAGCTGCTGTCCTCCACATTGCCGTTGGGCTGGCACTTCCGCTGCTGGCCGGCGCGCCCATGCTGGACGCTTATCACACCCTCATCGCGAAAGGCTTTTCGCCGGCCGTCAGCCACGCCCAGCAAGCCTGGTGGATCGCGCTGTTCGGTCCGACCATCCAATGCGTCGGCGTGCTGATGCTGGCCCTGACCTGCTTCGGCGACACGCGCCGTGAGCCGTCGGCCTGGCTGTGGCTGATCGCCAGCCTGCTGCTATGGGCGCCGCAAGACATGCTGATCTCACTGCGCGCCAGCGTCTGGCCAAACCTATGGATCGACGTGATCACACTGGCGCTGCTGCTGCCACCTTTGCTGCGGCTGTACCGCATCGATTCGCGCGTTGCGTCCGAGCATGGCGCGGTAGGCGAGGGAGAGCTGTTCCGCAAGATCCTCGGCGCTGAATGGAGCAAGCTGCATCCCGACATCCAGACCCGCTTCACTAAGAACCCGGAGCCGGGCAAGCCGCTGCTGTACTACGGCGCGCTGAGTGAACTGAGTGCCTCACGCATCGGCAAAGTGCTAGGCTGGCGCATACCGCTGCCCGGCCTGCTCACTCCCGGCAAAACCTATCTCTGGCATCACAATGAAGCGCCGAACCGCTTCAATATTCGCATCGAAATCCGCCACGCGCTGTTTGGCCTGATGTTCACGCAGGTGGGTGTCTTCCAGGAGCGCCACGCGGCCGAGAAGGAGGCAGCATGAGCACTCGCACGCTTGCCCTGCAGCTGATGGCATTCCAGGGCTGCCTGGGTGCATTCGACACTATCTACCACCATGAACTGACCGAAGCGCTGCCGCAGCGTGCCACGGCCCGCCGCGAGCTGGCGATTCATTCCGTGCGCGCACTGATATACGGCCTGCTGTTCATTGGCCTCTCCGCCTGGATCTGGCAGGGCGCGTGGACCTGGGCGCTGCTGGCGCTGTTCGTAGTCGAAATCGGCTTGACGCTGTGGGATTTCGTCATCGAAGATCAGACCCGAATGCTGCCGGCCACCGAGCGTGTCACGCACACGGTCCTGGCCATTAACGGAGGCGCCTTCATTTGCCTGCTGGCGCTGGCCGCGCCGGAATGGCTGCGTGCAGACACCGGCTTCACCTATGCGCCGCTTGGCATATTGAGCGTCTTCCTTGCGCTATGCGGCGTCGGCGTGATGGCCTCCGGCATCCGCGACGGCATCGTCGCACGCAATACGCCGGCTGCCGATGCGGCGGCGGTGCGCTTCACCGGCCCGCCGCAGACCGTGCTGATTACCGGGGCCACCGGCTTCGTCGGCCATGCCCTGGTGCCGGCACTGGTCGCCAGCGGCCATCGCGTGATCGTGCTGACGCGCGATGCGCGTAAGGCTGCCGCGGACTTCAATGGCGCCGTACGCGCCGTCAGCAGCATGCAGGAGCTGCCACCCAGTGAACGTATCGACGTCGTGATCAATCTGGCCGGCGCACGCATCCTCGGCTGGCGCTGGACGGAGAAGCGCAAGGCCACGCTGCGCCGCAGCCGTGTCGCGCTGACGGACAAAGTGGTGGACTGGATCGCCGCTGCCGAAAACAAACCGCGCCTGATGATCAGTGCGTCCGCGATCGGCTATTACGGCATCCAGCCGCAAGACGACGCGCGGGCGCTGGACGAAAACGCCGCGCCGCAAAACATCTTCATGTCCCAGCTTTGCCAGGAATGGGAGGAAGCCGCCCAGCGCGCCAGTGCTTACGGTGTGGCCGTGGCGCGTACGCGCTTTGGCGTGGTGTTCGGACATGGCGGTGGCGCGCTGCCGATGATGCTGCTGCCGATTCGTTTGGGCCTCGGTGGCCCGATGGGCACTGGCCGTCAGCGTGCCTCGTGGATTCATCTGCACGATCTGATCCGCGCCATGGCCCATGTGTGGGAACAGCCGGATGCCGGCGGCGCCTGGAACTTCACGGCGCCGCACTGCCCGACGCAACAGGAATTTGCCTGCACGGCGGCGCGCATCGCGCATCGTCCTTGTTTCATGCCGACACCGGCATGGCCGGTTCGTCTCATGCTGGGCGAGCAGGCGGACCTGCTGCTGGAAGGTCAGAACGTGGCGCCAGCGCGCCTGCTCGCAACGGGATTTGGCTTCCGCTATCCAGCCATGGACGCGGCCTTGCAAAACTTGATGTAGTCAGCTCAGGATGTCATCCAGCTCGCGGCGCAGCTGCAGCGCATGCGGGCGTCCCTTGGCGCGAACGGTCATTTCGAAGAAAGGAATGCGCAGTTCGCGCAGCTCGTCGATGTTCGACGCCTTTTCCACCTTCAGCTGCAAGCTCAGGCCACGCATGCCGAGGGTCGGCTTGATGGTGCGTGTGTAGAACTCGTAGGCCGCGCGGAATTGCTCGGCCAGCGTGGCAGGATCGGGCGGCGGCGGGTCTTCGGCCGGCGGATCGAACTTCGGCTGGGCAGGCTCGATGAAGCCCTCATCCAGCAGGGTCTGCACATTGGCCTCGCTCAAGCCCAGCCCCGACACTTTCGGCAGCAACTCGTCGATGGCATGACGCCCATCAATCATCACCAGCAGCGACCTCATCCGGGGCGCCAGATGATGGCAACGTGAAGCAATCTCCTCCCGTCCCTTGACGGTTTTATCGTAGATAGCCATGGGAAGTTTCCTATTGGAATTATTTTTTCCCAATTTACCTCAGATTTACTAAAAAAGCATCACTACAGATGTGAAGTTACAACAGTATGACATCGCGAAAATTTAATCTTGCAATGAAGACATTATTCCTGGCCGGGCAGCGCCTTGTGGTTCATGCGCCAGCGGAGCATGCCGATAGAGTAGATGGCGAAGTAGCCGGCGAAGAGGCCGAAGGTGATGACGGTGAGAGGATGCTGCATGACTTCGTCGTGCGAGATCACTTTGGGGAACTGGGACTGGCGGTTCAGGTAGAACTCGACCGCGATCTGCAGCACGCGGGCCAGGAACAGCATGCAGATGACCATGCCGGTGCGCAGGTGAGGTGTAAAGAAGAAGCCGCGTTCATTGATTTCGAAGCGGGTCTTTTTCAGGCTGAACACGGCCAGCCAGCCGCCGCACAGGGCAGCGGTGCCCAGCAACGATACCGACAGCACGTTATGCGTCATGGAGCTGGCGGAGGAGGCCAGTACGATGGGGAAGAAAATCGCCCCGGCGTAGTGCTTCCACATCACCGACTGCTGGCGCGCAAACACCATGCGCAGGCGCGAATAGGTGCGCCACACCAGCATGGGGATCAGGATGAGCAGGACTACGGTGGTGACAGTCAGTTCCATAAACAGGTTCGTGCGGAAAAAGAAGGATTGTACATTGCGGCGTAAAATAGGCGCTCATGCCCAGTTCTTGCAGGGAGCTTTAGCCATGGACAAACCACCCGTTCACGCCCACCGCGCACCGGACCTGCCGGTGCCTGTCGACGAGCCGCAGCCGGAGCCGCAGCCCGTCCATCCGCACAATCCGCACAGCCCCGTCCAGCAGGACGACCCGGTACCGGATCACAAGCCTGAACTGGATTAGTCGAACGCCCAGTTGTACAGCACGTCCAGCGCGTTATTGGTGCCGGTCTGGACTTGCAGTGTGATGCGTGAGTTGAGTTTGTAGCGCAGCTTGACCAGGCTGGTCGCCGTGCTGGCGCCTTGTTCAAAGCTCAGGTAGGCGCGGGAGGACAGTTTTTTCCCGACCGTCACCACCGTGCTTTCCAGCCCCTTGGCCTGGGACACGCCCAGTTCGTCCAGTCCGACCTTGTTCGCCAGGCTGCCGCCGCCTTTGCCGCCGAACAGCGCGCTGGCGGCGGTGCCCAGCAGAGCCATCTCGTTGCCTGCCACATCGGCCGTGCCGTGACCCAGCACCAGCCATGACAGTTTTTCGCTGTCCGGCACCGAAGGCGTGGACACTAGCTTCGCCACCGGCGCCAGCGCCGTACCGCGCACTTCCACGCCTGCTTCCACATTGGTTTCGCTCAGCTCTTCGCCTTCGGGGCGTTTGCGCACGGCCAGAATATTCAGGCCCGGATTATCGTAAGCGCCGGTGAAGTTGATCACGCCGCGGTCGATGGCCAGCTTCTGTCCATACGCTGCATAAGTGCCGCTGACAACGCGGATGCTGCCGTTCACACGCGGCGTGCGGCGCTCGGTCATGCGTACGCGCAGGGAGCCCGCCAGCTGGGCATCGAGGCCTTTGCCGCGCAGGTAGAAGTCATCGCCCAAGTCGGCTTCGACATCCATATTCAGCGGCATGGATTGCGCGGCGGCTTTCACGCTTGGCTTGTCCTTGCCGAGGATGATGACGTCGTCGCTGATCGTCGGCGAATCCAGCGAAGGCAGTTCGATCTTGGCCCGATCTGCACGGAATTTGCCATCGAGCTGGAAATGCCTGGCGTCGCGTACCAGCGTGCTGCTGCCACTGACCACCAGGGTGCGGTCGGGGCGCGACAGGACTTCCAGCTTGTCCGCATTGAGTTTCAGGTCCATGGTGGCTTCGCCGTTGGCGAGCCGCGCCCAGCCTTCGGCCTGCATATTGCCCTGCTGGCCTTCGAAGCGCAGGCGCTGCAGCAGCAACTGGTCGCCCGCCACGCGCGCCTGCAACACGCCATTGCGCAGGCGGATGCCCTGGTCGGGCCAGTTCACCACCAGCTGGCTGCCGCTGACTTCTCCGTCCAGCGCGGGATTCGTAATGGTGCCGTGGCCGCTGAAGCTGGCCTTCAGTGCGCCGTCCAGTTCCAGGCCGTCGATACCGGGGATAGGCGACAACCAGGCAATGGACGGCATATCCACGTTGCCGCTGATGGTAAGCGGGCTGTCGCTGGGAATGCGGCCGTTCTGTAATTGCGCTGTGGCGTTCAGTTTTGCCGTACCGGTGCGGGCGCCGTTCAGATCCGCGTCCGCGCGCAGTGCGTCGCCGCGCACAGTCAGGCGCGCGTCGAGCGTGCGCAGGCCGAGTGGAATGGGCTTGCTGCCACCGGTGACGGTGATGTCGCCTTTTTCGCGCAGCACGTGCACGTAGCCGTCGACCGCCGGCGCCGCGCCTTTTGCAATCGGCGCCGCGAGCTCGATGGACCAGTCGGCGCCCAGCGTCATCGTGCTGGCAACGCTGTTGCGCCAGGCGTCGGACAGCTGTGCGAGGTAGCTGGCGTTCACGCCGCTGGCCAGTCCGCGGCTGCGCCATTTGGGACCGTTCTTTTCCAGCGATTCGATGCGGATACCGCCTTCGGGCAGGGCAATCGTGGCGCCGCCCAGCGCGATCTGTTCGGGCCTGGCCAGACCCGCCAGGCCATGGCCTTCAGCAGCGGCTATACGCAGCGATGCCGGCGACTGCAGGGTGAACGCGAAGCGGCCGCGATTTTGCAGGGTGTCGATAGCGCCGGTCCAGCTGTCCCTGGCGAAGCTGCCGTGCAGCTTGGTGACGAAGTCAAAGTCGGTGCTGGTGGCGCCGAGTTGCAGTGTATGTGCGCCGCCGGTGCCGCTGGTTTGCAGCCGCGCGCGGTCAATGACCGTACCGCCCGGCGCGGAGTAGCCTTGCAGGCTGATGTCGACGACCAGTGGGTCGTTGGGGCCGATGAAGAGGGCTGGTGCGTTGTCGTCGGCCTGCGACACTTCGGCGGGCCGCGCGGCCAGTGCGTCGGTGGATCTGCTGGTTGCCTGGGTGCTGACAGGGTGGGCGGCGGGGCGTCGCTCCGCCACGCGTGGGGCGGTGCCTGTGGCGAGGCCAATGGTGGCGCTGGCTTTTAGCGCGGCCAGGCGCTGCTGGCTGGGCAGGCGCAGCGAGTTGGCGTCCATGCTCATGCCGAGCGTGAGCTTGTCCGTGCCGCCGGTCACGTAGCCTGTGCCGCGCATCACGCCTGCGAAGTCGTGGCCAAGACTGGACAGGTCGGGCGCGTCCAGCTTCCAGTCGAGACGGTCCTTGGCGCCGCCGAAGCCGCCTTTGGCTTGCAGGACGTTGAGGCCGAGGTGCAGGTCGACGTCGGCGTTATCGACACGTCCGCGCGTGGCGCTCAGCGTCGCGTGTCCGCTCAGCGGTGCAGTGCCGAGCGTGGACGGTTGCAGACGCAGGTCGGCGTTCACCTGCCAGTTCGCGGACAACTTGCCGCTGCCGCTGAAGTCCGCATTCACGATGCCCGCACTTGGCGCGCCAAACGCGGCGGGGTTCAGTTTGGACATGCTGCCGGCAAGCTTGAACTCCGGCGCACGCTGCGCGCCGGTGCCGGACAGCCACAGCTCGCCGCTGGCTTTGATCACACCTTCAGCATTGCGCACCGGCGCGGTCGTGTCGCGCGCTGGCGGCGTGACCGGCGCCACGATGGCCTCGCGCACGGCGGCAGCCTTGGCGGCCTTCGCTTCGGCAGACGCCTTCACAGCGGCACGCATCGCAGCCTGCCGCGCCGCACGGCCGCTGGTCGCCGCGCCATCCGTGTCCGAAGCCGCAACGGCCTGCCACAAGCTATCCTTGTCGCCAGCCGCAGCCGCAGCCGCAGCCGCAGCCGGCGCCGATTGCGCTCCGCGCTGAGCGCTGGCGGCCGGCTCGGCGGATGCGCGTGTTGTCGCCGGTGCGGAGGCTTTGCGGGGCGGCGCCGTTGTCGCGGGCGCGTAAGCCAGTCCGTGTGATTCAACGGCGAAGCTGGTGCGCGGCGCTGCGTAGCCGCCGGTCGCGGTGCCGGATGCGGTGAGTGCGCCTTGCAGGCGGTTGTCGAGCGCGGATAGCTGGCGTCCGTCTACGTTCCAGGCCAGTTGCTCGCCGGGCTGGCCGAATGCGCCGCGCAGTGTGGCCGTGTTCGGGCCGAGCGCAAGTTGCGCGTCGATGCCGCTGAGATGCCTGGCGTCCGCCTGCAGCTTGCCGGTGCCGGACAGGGTCTGGTTCATGATCTTGCTCGGCTTGATCGTGAAAGCCGCCGCCGCATGCCAGTCCGGCACAATCCTGCCCGAGGCCTCCGCATCAACATTCAAATCCGCCGCCGGATACGCGCCCAGTGCGGACGGATCGAAGTGGCTGACCACGGCGTTCGCCTTGAAGGCTTTGTCTTCCTTCAGGCTGGCCTGTCCCGTCAGCGCGACGCTGCCTTGCTTCGCCTGCAGGCGCGCTTGTGTGACGGTCAGCAGCAGGTCTTGCAGCGTGGCGTGTGCATCGAGGCGTAAGGCCTTTTCAGACAGCGCTGCATTCAAGGTGTGAACCTTGCCTTTGCTTTCGACGGCAATATCGCCGGCAATGGCCGTTTTGTTGGCGCTGGTGTGCAGGGCGTTCAGATCAAGCTTGTCGGTGTGCAGGCGGAAGGTGGCGGTGTCGATGCCGCCGTCGATGGCCGTTCGCTTGATATTGCCGCCCCCGCTGAATTTGCCTGCCGCGCCGAAATCGATCAGCGCTTCGTCGATGGTCGATACGGTCAGCGTGCCGCCCAGCTTCGCGCTGACGATTTTCAGCGGCAGCAGCTGCTGGTCCAATGGACCGGGTTTGCCGCTGTTGGTGATCGCGAGGCCGCCGGACAGCTTTTGTCCGGCCGTGATGTTCGCATCCAAAGCCATGTCCAGGCTCGCCTGCGGATACGCCGGATCAAAGCGCGACGGGTCTACGCCGCGCGCGCGCAGCGATGCGGAGCGCAGGATGACCGGGTTGAAAGGCGCCAGCACCAGCACGCCATCGACATTGGCGTTAGGCGAAGTGCCCGTCAGCTTGGCGGTCAGAATGGCAAGGTCACCGCTCAGCGTAGCGACCAGCTTGGCCGGCGCAGTGCCGGGCCGCGCTGCCTGTGCCTGGGTAGCCGCCGAACCGGCTGCGTGTGGCGGCGTGCGTGCTGCGGCGGGCGGTGTCAGGATTTGCGTCAGGCTGGCGGTGCCGGTGAGCTTGAACGGGCGCTGGCTGGCGACTTCAGCGGACGCGTCGAGACGGCCGATTTTGGTGACGGCGCTGGCGTCCTTCAGTTGCCAGCGCTGGCTGTCGCCGTACAACTGCATTTTGATCGCGCTGACGTCATTGCGGCTGCCATCGGCGCTGATCAGCGAGAGCCGTTCGAGCCGCGCGTCGGCCACGTGAAGGCGGAACGGCGGCGCCAGCGACTCAGGCATTTGCGCTGGCTTGGAAGGCCCGATGCTCCGCATGACCGCGCTGGACGCATGCAGCTCGCTAATCGCCAGGCCTTCGGAAAAATACTGCAGCGGCGACCAGTTGATGTCGACATTGTCGATCGTGAGCACGCTTTCCGGGCTGCGATAGACAATGCGCACAATATGCATGCGCCCATACAGCGAACCGGTGGCGCCGGTCACCGTGATATTGCCGCCGCTGGCGCGCGCGATCTGGGCGACGATCTGCTGCAGTGTGGACTCGCGTCCCAGCAGCCACACGCCACACGCCAGCACAGCCACCACCACGCCGCTACCGATCAGCGTACGGCGCAGCCAGCGCCGCGGTGGACGCGGTGGCGGCGATGGTGGAGCTGGCGGTGTGTCGTGCGTATCCATCAGAACGTGAACCCCAGCGAGAAGTGCAGGCGTGCCTTGCGCACGGCGTGACCGTATGCGACGTCGACGTTGATCGGACCCACCGGGCTCTTGTAGCGCGCGCCGATGCCGTAACCTGATTTCGGATGGATGCCGCCCAAAGAATCCGCAGCATTGCCGGCGTCATAGAACACCGCCGCGCCCCAGGTCGGACGGAACCAGTATTGGTACTCGGCGCTGGCTGTCAGAAGATAGCGCCCGCCAACGGTGGCATCGCCTTCCTTCACGCCCAGCTCCTGATAAGCGTAACCGCGCACCGAGTTATCGCCACCGGCGCGGAACAGATAAGTCGCCGGCACGCCCACTTTGGTAACGGAGCCCAGGGCGCCCAGTTCCGCGCGGAAGATCGCCGTACTCTTGCTGCTCAACGGGACATAGGTGATGCCGCGCGCCGTGGTGCGGATGAATTTTTCGTCCGTCAGCAAAGGCAGCAGCGCGCCGCCGATTGTCGCATTCAGCACATAGCCCTTGGTCGGAAAGACCAGGTTATCCAGCTTGCGCCAGGTGACCGCATAGGTCAGCGGCAGCGATTGCGAATGGCTGGTCATGACATCGGCCACCGTCTTGCTTTCGGCCAGATACTCCAGCGAGATGCTGCGCTCCAGCAGCGGCGTGCCCCAGGCGCGCTTGCCTGCAATGGAGGCGGTGCGCGTGATCTCGCCCTCGATATCCTTGCGCTCCAGGGCCGCGCCGATGCTGTCGGTATAGCCGCTTGCCGTGGTGGGGAAATAGAAGTCGCCGCGCGCCGTCTGCTTTTTCTGTTCCAGCGTCAACGCGCTTTTCAGCTTCAGGCCAAACACGGACAGATCGTCATAAGTGCCGGATACGCGATAACCCGTGTTGGTCGAATAACCCAGACCCACGCTGGCGTTCTTGCGCTTGTTCTCGACCACTCGCACCAGCAGGGGCAGGGGCGCCATGGTGTCGGGCTGCGGCAGGCCGGCGTTCTTGGTTTCCGCCGCTTCCATCTGCTCGCCGAGGATGGAGGACAAATCCGCGCTGACTTCCACATTGGCGAAGTAACCCGTGTCCTGCAGGCGCGACTGGAAGGACTGCAGTTCCGCCTCGCTGTAATAATCGCCCGGCTTGATCTGATTCAGATTGCGCACAGCAGATTCCGGATAGCGGTGCAAACCCTCAATGCGCAATTCGCCGAAGCGCATTTCCGGTCCGCTTTCCAGCTTGATGTGCAGCAGCGCGCGGCGTTCTTCGGGGTCGACCACAGCCTGGCTCTCCGTCAACTGCGCGCGCGGATAGCGCGTCTGCACCACGGAACGCAGAATGGAGCGCTTGGCCGTCTCCCATGCCTCCTGCTGGAATACGGCGCCCTTCGGCAGCAGCCAGCCGGCTTTCAGCACCTCCTTGTCGAAGGGCACTTTGGCGGTGGACTCGAAACCTTCCAGCACAATCTCCACATCGCCGACCAGTGTCGGCTCACCCGGCTGCACGTCGACGTGGACCACCGGCTCGGCGGCGTCCGTCATCGTTACATTGATCAAGGGCGAGTAATAGCCCTCGGTCGCCACGAGGGTCTTGATCTGCTCCGGCGCAGCGCGCACCAGGCGCTGCAGCTGGTCGCGGTCCACGCGCGGATTGCCGCGGAAGCGTTCCAGATCGAGGTTATCCTCCAGCAGCTTATCCAGCTTGCCCGGCGCGCTGATCTGGACGCGATAGTCCAGTCCCTCGGCCAGTGCGAGCCGGGGAAGCAGCAGAACCATGGCCAGCAGCGCCAGGGTCCGCATTACTTTTAAGCCGAGTTGTGCCAAAATTCTTCTTCTTGCCGTCGGTTGAGCGATACCGAATGTTACCGGATCAACCGTAAAGATGGCGTACTCACTAAGATTTCCAGAAAAGAAAGAACCCCATGCAGAAAACCGACGCCGCCCTGGTCCTGTTTAGCGGTGGCCAGGACTCCACCACCTGCCTGGCCTGGGCGCTGGAGCGCTACCCGCGTGTGGAAACCATTGGCTTCGATTATGGCCAGCGCCATGCCATCGAGCTGACCGTGCGCCCGACGCTGCTGACGAAGATGCGCAGCGTGAAGCCGGAATGGAATAGCCGCCTCGGCGAAGACCATATGATCGACCTGGGCCTGATTTCCCAGCTGTCGCAGACCGCGATGACGGAAGACATCGAAATCACCATGCAGGCCAATGGTTTGCCGAATACCTTCGTTCCCGGCCGTAACCTGATGTTCATGACCGTGGCCGCCACCCTGGCGTATCGCCGTGGCCTGAACGTGCTGGTGGGCGGCATGTGCGAAACCGATTTCTCGGGGTATCCGGACTGCCGCGACGACACCATGAAAGCCCTGCAGGTGGCGCTGAATCTGGGCATGGATACCCGCGTCAAGCTGGAAACGCCGCTGATGTGGCTGGACAAGTCCCAAACCTGGGAGCTGGCCGAATCGATGGGCGGTCAAGGCCTGGTCGACTTGATCCGGGCCGACACCCACACTTGTTACAAAGGCGAGCGCGGCGATTTACACGACTGGGGCTATGGCTGTGGCGTATGCCCGGCCTGTGAGCTGCGCGCCCGGGGCTATCAGCAATATGTCGCCCGCCACGGTTGATATTTCCGCAAATCCATAAAATCTTTCCTACTATGGTTGTATGCCGAAACGTACAACCAGCTACTTGCTCAGCCCGCGGCTGTTGGCCGGGCTGGTGCTCGGCCTGTGCCTGACGATCACCTTCGTGCTGTGGCAGGGCGCGCGCGATGCTGCGGAGCGCGATGCCCAGGCGCAGTTTGATTTCCGGGTACGTGAGCTGGTCAACGCCATCGCGGCGCGCATGCAGGGCTACATCCAGATCCTGTACGGAGCGCAAGGGCTGTTCGCCAGCTCCACCTTCGTTGAGCGCGAGGAATTTCACACCTATCTGGAACGCCAGGAGCTGGGCGGCCATTTCGACGGCATGCAGGGCGTGGGCTATATCCGGCTGGTAGGCGGGGCGCAGCGCGAAGCGCATGAGGCCCAGGTGCGGCATGAGGGTTTCCCGGATTACGCCATTCATCCGCCCGGCCAGCGCAACCAATACGCGCCCGTAACCTATATCGAACCGCTGGCGGGAGCCAATCTGCTGGCCTTTGGCTACGACAGTTTGTCCGAACCGGTGCGCCGCGCCGCACTGGAACAGGCGCGCGATTCCGGCCTTCCTGCCATGACCGGCAAGATCACGCTCAGGCAGGAAACCACCGACCCGGTGCAGGCGGGCTTTCTGATCGTTCTGCCGCTGTATCGGAATGGCCAGCCGCACCTGGCGCTGGCGCAGCGTCGTGCCGCGATTGTGGGCTGGGTGTATGCGCCGTTCCGCATGGGGGATGTGATGGCCGATACGCTGGGGGCGCGTGGCCGCGATCTGGATGTGGAAATTTATGATGGCGAGGAGATGAACGATGCCACGCGCATGTACGACAGCGAGCCGCTGCCGGCTGGTGCGGGGCGCCGCCAGGCCATACAGAAGCTGGGCATCGCCGGCCATCGCTGGACGCTGCAGATTTTCGCGCCCGTCACGGCGGTCAGCGCGCTGACGGAGAAGTCGCATCTGATCGGCATTGGCGGTATCGTGTTCAGCGTGCTGCTGGCCGCGCTGGCCTACGCCTTGGCCGAGAGTCGCCGTCACATCGGGCAAGCGCTGGCGCGCAGCAGCCGCATGGCTGCGGAGCTGAAGGAAAACCAGAACAATCTGCTGGCGATGGCGGAGGAGGCGCAGACCAGCCAGACCATGTTGCGCAGCACGCTCGATTCGACGGTGGACGGCATCCTGGTCGATAACTACCGCGGCGGTGTGCTGAATTCGAACCGGCGCTTCCGCCAGCTATGGAATGTGCCGGAGCAGCTGGACTGGCGCAATGATGGTGCGATTTTGCTGGCGCATATTGCGTCGCATCTGATCGATGCCAGCGAGTTCGTGAGCTGCGGCCAGACGCGCCGCGAAGACGACTGCCGCCTGCAGCTACGGCTGAAGGATGGCCGCACCATTGAACAGACCACGCGGCCCTTGCGCCTGGCGGGCGAGCCAGCGCGGCTATGGTCGTTCCGGGATGTGACGGAAGGTACGCAGATCGAGCGGCGCGAAGCCACGCGGCGCCAGTTGCTGGAATCGCTGGGCGGCGGCGCTTCGCTGGAAACGGTGCTGGAAGGCGTGGTGCAAAACGTCGAGGCGGGCAATCCCGATATGATGTGCAGCGTGATGCTGCTGGATGCGGAAGCCAAACATCTGCTGGTGGCGGCGGGGCCAAGCCTGCCGGCTTTCTTCAATGCGGCGATCCACGGCCAGCCGATCGGCTACGGCAACGGCTCCTGCGGCAAGGCCGTGCAGACCAACAACCGCGTGATCGTGCAGGATATCCGGACCGATCCGCTGTGGGCGCCGTATCGCGAACTGGCTCTGCGTGCGGGCCTTGGCTCGTGCTGGACGGAGCCTATCCGCAATGCCGCCGGTGCGGTGCTCGGCACCTTCGCCATCTACCATCGTGAACCGCACAGCCCAAGCGTGGCGCACATCGCGCAGATAGAACAGGCGGCCCAGCTGGCAGGCATCGCCATCGAACGCACCCAGGCGGCGCAAGCCCTGCGCGCGGGCGAGGCGCGCTTCCGCAGCCTGTATGACAATGCGCCTGTGGCGCTGTGGGAGCAGGACTGGTCGGCGGTGCGCCAGGCCCTGATCGAACTGGAGACGTCGGGCGTGGAAGACGTGCAGACCTGGCTGCACAACAATCCCAGCCAGCTGGAACGCCTGGCAGCGCTGGTGCGCATCACCGACGTCAATGCCGCAGCGCTGGCGCAGGTAGGGGCAGTGGCGGGCAAGAAGGATGTGTCCAGTCTCACGCTGGCGCAGATCTGCAATTCCATGGCCTGCTTCGCGCGCACGCTGGGGGCGCTGTCGAAAGGCGCGCACCTGTTTGTGTGCGAGAGCAGCTATCTGCGGCTGGACGGGGTATCGCGCCAGAACGAACTGACTTTGCTGGTGATGCCCGGACATGAACACAGCCTGGATTTCGTGATTGTGTCGACGGTCGATATCACGGAGCGCAAGCGGGCCAATGAAGAGTTGCTGGTGCTGGCCACCACCGACTTCCTGACCGGACTGCCCAACCGGCGCGAATTCATGTCGCGCCTGGACGCTGAACATAACCGCCTGCAGCGCGATGTGGGCGGACGCGCCGCCGTGCTGATGCTGGACATCGACCACTTCAAGGATGTCAATGACGAATACGGCCATCCCGTAGGCGACGCGGTGCTGCGCCATCTCTCCGCCTTGATGCGCGACAGCCAGCGCAAGATCGACGTGCTGGGCCGGGTCGGCGGCGAAGAGTTTGCGGCCTTGCTGCCGGGCGCCGATCTCGATGCGGCGCATGCTTTCGCCGAGCGCCTGCGCCAGCGCATCGCCGATACCCCGCTGCTGCTGGAGGGGCACAGTTTTTCGGTGACGGTGAGTGTCGGGATTGCGGCGCTGGCGCCGGATGATGCGAGCGGAGATGCTGCGCTGGTTCGCGCCGACAAGGCTTTGTACAGCGCGAAACGCAGCGGAAGGAACAGGGTAATGGTGTAGGGCGGATCATTGATCCGCCGCGTGATTAGGCCGCATGCTCCAGCATCAGTGCCTTGCGCTTATTGCGGCGAACGATCCACCACACAATCCCGACCGGGATCAGCAGCGGCAGAGTGAAGGGAGCGATGATCGCCGCCAGGATCACGGCCAGCAGGGCCATACCGAATACCATCATGATGCCCAGACCGGCAAACACGGCGCCGACGATCACGGCAGCGAAGGTCATGGCGACGCCTGCGATGATCATGCCGCCGCCCGCGAACAAGAGGCCGAGGAAGGCGCCCAGTGGACCATCGAAGTCCTCATCGCCAATGGTGACGAGCGTATCCGGAGTGCCAACTATCGAAACCCAGGCAACCATAGCCAGAATGACGATGGCGGTGAAGGCGAGCAGCTTTTTCATCATATTCCCCAAGTGTTGTTTGGTATGGCTCCACTTTAGGACTGGGACGAATGCGGAACCATCGGCATGCGATGAAATGCCGTTTTTCAAGGACGAATGGAATGGAAGAGCAAGTGGCTTGAAATTGAAGGAGTCTTTCCTATACTGAATATCCGATCTCGCGCATGGAGGGCAATATGGCATGGCAAGAAACGATCGGAGGTCAACCGCTACCTCTGAGTACATCAGGAGGAGGCCCCAAGGGCCCACCATCGGCACCACCTACCATTCCGCCCATAATCATTAATCCGTTCAAATACTACTCGCCGGAACCGGCCATCGACCCGCGCATCACGCCGCTGGGCCCCCCGGTAATCCCGCCGCGCCAACCCGCGATGTCATTGATGTAATTCTGGGGTCAGGCGCCAAATGCGACATGAGCTCGCCTTGCAAGCGGGTTCATGTCGCATTTCGCGCCTGACCCCAATTGCTTTATTATGCGGGCCATGGAAAATTTTGACGATGAAGTAGCGCTGATCCAGGAAGACCGCGTCTGGCAGGGCAATGGCTGGACCGCGCGGGTGATCAAGAATGAAGACGACGATGGCTGGGCCGTCGCCATGTTCCAGGACGGCGAGCCGGAACCGGCCCTGGTCGGCCCCTGGACCATGGGGCGCGATAAAAAGAATCCCAAGCCGCTGGATATCAACGCCTTCAATACCCTGGTCAAAACGGCAAGCGAAGTGCTGCGCCGCCACGAGCAGCAGCTGCACGCCCAGCTGCACAAGTCTCTGCGTGTGGGCGAGCTGACCGTGAAGCTGGATATCGATCCGGATGAGGACAATCCCACCGCCACCCTGAGTGCCGTGGATGCTTTCGGCGAAGAAGTCGCCAGCGTGCGCGTGCGCCCCGATTTCAAACTGACCACGTCCAGCGCCTCGGCCTGGATCGAAGGCGGTTTCGCGAAGCCCTGAGCTGTTGCATTTGCGCTTCCGGGCTGGCCTCGGGAGAGGCAGCCTGCTATATTTCCCGGACGCATGAAAACTAGGGAAAATATGGAAAGCCGTCTTAGCCGCCTGGAAGCCGTCCAGGCGATTCTGCTGGAAATCGGCCAGCTCTCAAGCAGCTGCACCGATATCGCCGTCTTCCTGCAATCCGTGCACGCTGCTCTTGGCCGCATCATGTACGCCGCGAACTTCTACGTGGCGCTGTGCGACCGTGAGGCGGAAGGCAATGCGGTCCGCTTTGTCTACTTCGTCGACGAGGTGGACGACCATCCCTACCGCGACCAGCTGGTGCAGCTGGCATCGCCCGATGAATCCCCGACTGCCTGGGTGATCCTGAACCGCAAGCGCCTCGTCATGACCGCCGCCGACCAGTTGGCGCGCGGCGAGGAGGACTTCGGCGTGGGCACCGTGGCCGAGCACTGGATGGGCTGTCCGCTGCTGGATCAGAATCACGAGATCCTCGGCGCCATGGTGATCCAGAGTTACGACAAGCAGCATACCTACAGTGACGAAGACCAGGCGCTGTTCGCCCAGATTGCCAACCATGTGTCGAGCGCCTTGCAGGGCCTGCAAAGCATGGACCGCCTGGAGCGTGCCGTGCACGAGCGCACGCTGGAGCTGGAACGTGAAGTGGCGGAGCGCAGCAAGGCCGAGGCCATGCAGCGCGCGCTGTACGAGATCGCCAGTCTGTCGGCGTCCGCCTCCACCGAATCCGATGCGGGTGTGCTGTATGCGCGCCTGCATGAAATCATCAGTGAGCTGATCGTCGCGCGCAACTTCCTGATTGCGCTGTACCACCCGAAATCGGGCGAGATCAGCATCCCTTATTTCGTCGACGAGAAAGATACGGAAGCGCCGCTCAAGCGCTTTGAATTCGGCAAGGGTATGAGCTCCTACGTGCTGCGCCACCGCGCGCCGCAATTGCTGGACGCGGAGAGTTTCGGCGCCTTGCTGTCCAGTGGCCAGATCCACGAGCCGCTCGGTGACCTGGGCATCGCCAGCTGGATCGGCGCGCCAATGCTGGTGGGCGAAAAGGCCTACGGCGTGATCATCGCGCAAAGCTACGACAGTTCTGTGATCTATACCCAGTCCGATCTCGATGTATTGGCCTTCGTGGCTAATCACACCGCTGCTGCCATCGCGCGCACTGCCGCTGACCGGGCGATCCGCCGCGCCAAGACTGAACTGGAAGAACAGAACGAGGCGCTGGCCTCGGCCCTGCATCAACTGCAGGAAGCACAGTCTGAACTGGTGCGCCAGGAGAAGCTTGCGTCACTGGGCCGCCTGGTAGCCGGCGTGGCGCACGAGATCAATACACCGCTCGGCATTTGCGTGACGGCGACTTCGCACCTGGTCGAGGAACTGCGCCTGACGCGCAAGGATTTGTCGGAAGGCGTGCTGGATGAAGATGGCCTGAATTCCTTCTTCGATACGATAGACCAGTCGCTGAAGATCATGACCACCAACACCCAGCGCGCAGCGGCGTTGGTGCGCAGCTTCAAGCAGGTGGCGGTGGACCAGTCTTCCGATAACATCCGCCACTTCAACCTGCGCAAATATCTGGATGAAGTATTGCTGTCGCTGCAGCCCAAGTTGAAGGGCAAGCCGATTGAAGTGAATGTGGACTGTCCGTCCGATATCGCGATGGAGAGCTTCCCGGGCGCCGTTTCCCAGATCGTGACGAATATGGTGGTGAATTCGCTGGTGCACGGCTTCGGCGAAGGCCAGCAAGGCACGATTCGCATCAGCGGCAAGCTCGATGGCGATCACGTGGTGTTCGATTACAGCGATGACGGAGTCGGCATGGACCAGTCGACGCTGAGCCAGTTGTTCGATCCCTTCTTCACCACAAAGCGCGGCTCCGGCGGCAGCGGCCTTGGTGCGCACATCCTCTACAACCTGGTGACGGGACCCTTGGGCGGCACGGTGAAAGTGGTCAGCTCACCCGGCATGGGCCTGCACTACCACCTGCGCTTTCCGCGCGATCAGCGTAAGGCAGCCTAAGGAAGAAGCGACCGCATCAGAGTGAAAATAAAACCGGCCCGGAGCCGGTTTTGTTTTACTACTAATATTGACGTATGGTAACTTATATGTAATATTGCCAAGTATTACTATTTGGGAAATACCTACTGTCATTATGCAAAGACTCGCTTTGAAGCGCACGGTTCTCGCCGTGTTGATCGGTACGCTGTCGACGCAAGCCGCCTACGCACAGGAATCAGCCAACGCGGGCGCCTCGGGCGACGACCCTTGTGCCCAGAATACCGGCCAGGTTGCCGGTGCGCTGATCGGCGCAGTGCTGGGGGGACTGCTGGGCAATCAGGTTGGTAAAGGAAAAGGGCGCAAGCTGGCCACGGTCGCCGGTGCGCTGGGCGGCTTGGCATTGGGCAATTACATTGGTTCAGAGATGGACCGCCGCAAGTGCGAGCTTTCCAAAATCGCGCGCAGGAACGACCTTGCCGTATCGATTACGGACATCACTTCCGACCCAAGCAATCAGGGAAAGTCGGATGGCCGCGTCGGCATGTCGATGGCTATCCAGGATCGCACTCCCGAAAGCGCCTCGGATTCCGGCGGAGAGAGCATCGGCAATGCGGCGTACAGCAGCCAGTTCGAGAGCGGTTCGGACCAATTGAGCCAGAAGGCCGATAGTTATTTCCGCGAATTTGCTGCCCAGTATTCGAAACCGTTCCGCAACGATGCGGTCGGCCCTCAGGCCAGCGCGGAAGAAGCACAAGCCGTGCAGGGTTTGCGCCAGCGCCGAGTGCTCGTGATCGGCAATACGGACGATACCGGCAGCTCGCAATTGAATGCTGACTTGTCGGAGAGCCGGGCCCGTAATGTTGCCCGGCTGTTTGCGGAGGCAGGTTTGCCGGCATCGCAAATCTACTTTCAAGGTGCCGGCGAGACTCAGCCGATTGCCGATAACCGCACGGAAGACGGACGTGCTCATAACCGCCGGGTGGAAATCGTTGACCTGAGCGATGAACTCGAGTTTCAGAAATATCTGGCGTCGCGCACCACCAATGTGCAGTTCTATCGCAATGCACACCGCGCCGCACCAGCGTCAGCTCTGCCCGCGCTTGCTACCGCGCCGGCTGGCGTAACGCCGGCAGCGGTGCTTGCCGACGCGGGCAAGGCCAAGCCGGGGCGCTCTGCTTCGCCGGCTCGTACGCCGGTGCAGCCCCGTCCCGTGACGGCAGCACAGGCATCTGGTGTTGCGCAGCCGAATAAGGTGCCGGAAGCCGCGCCCGAATTCGATTTCGGCGGTCGCCCCGTCAGCGGCAATCCTGTGGCGGTCAATATCGGCCGCATCGTGACACGCAGCGGCAATGGATTCAGTCTGATCTCCTCCGCCAATGCGGATGATATGCCCGCAGCGCGTAGCTGCACGGAGGACAGGCCCCGTGTCGCCAACGCGGTGAAATCACTGTTGGGCAATAAGGAATACCACGTCAGTGAATACATGCCCGGCCTGTACGGCACTTCCTGGACCGACAAGGTAAATGGCAATCTGGTCGGCTTGACCGGAGTCGCCGTGCTGCGGGATGGCGCCGCGCCAGCCAACAAACCCACGCTCCTGGTGTACAAGGCGGCCAGCCTGCGCGCCGGGTCGGACGCCCGCGCGGACTACCGCGATACCGTTGAAGTGAACACCTATCAGGGCGAAAACGGTTTGCTGTATCGGGTGTTCGGCAGTGGGCCCGTGAAATGCATGGACGTGCTGTTCCCGCGTGAGCGCGCACAGTCGACTGCCTCCAGCCTTTACTACGTCGCTGCTGGCAAAAGCATGGTGGCCGAATTCAATCCCAAACTCGCCAAATAAAAAAGAAAGTTATCAATGTCCGAATACCTGAATCAAAACCTGGCAACTGTCCAGAGTCTGCTTTGCCTGGTCTTGCTGATTGCGATCTATTTCTCGTTCAAGTTCCGCATCGACCTGTGGTGGCTCAATTTCTGGTATGCCTTGCCCTTCGTCGGCAAGACGGCGCGCCTGGCAAATGATTCTTCGCGCTTCGCCAAGGATAATAGCTGGACCAATTCTGAGCGCACGCTGTGTAACGATTACGCCCAGTTCATGCATCTGACCAGCGAAGCGGAATTCAATAAGCGCATCGACTATATGTCCAAGGCCGGCGACACTGGCCGGTCGCCGACGCCGGGCTGGCTGTTCCTGGTGCTTGGTTTGCTGATTATTGCGGAAGGCATGGGCTTCTCGTACCTGCTTGGTTCCTGGATGGCGATGGAGGGCAGTGAGAACACGCGCCTGCTGCTGATGGGAGGTATCGTCTTCGTGTTGTGCGTGGTAATGGGCTTCCTGACGCATAACGCAGGCCATCAGTTGTTCCGTACCAACTTGATCCGCCGCTGCAAAAAGGAATGGATCGACGACGGCAAGAAAGGCAAACTGCGTACCGTAAATATCTCGCTGAAAGACGATCAGCGCCAGGACGACAGCCTGCCGCATTACACGCAATGCGTGAACCGCGTGGGCAACGACAGTTCCTATGCGCTGGTCGGTATCGCGGCCGCTGCGATTATCGTGATCGCTGTCATGTCCACCGTGATGCGAGTCAAGCATCTGGAGAGTGACCAGGGACGTGAAACACTGCAGTCGGTGCCGACCGCCCAGGCGAGCGCGGAAGGCAATCCGTTTGCTAACGGCGCGCTGCCGGCTGAAATCACTGCGCCGCAGGCGGCCGCGGACACCAAGGCGAAAGAAGACATCAACTCCTCCACCAAAGTGGAAGGCCTGTCCGCTTTCGTGATGCTGGCCTTTATCTTTGTGGTGACCCAGATCGTCGGCATTATCGCCGGTTACAAATGGGGTTTTGCGGGCAAGAACAGTAAGGACGCTTACAAGAGCACACTCGGCTTCTCGACGTATGACGATTACAGCCGTTACTTCAGCCCCATTCTCTCGAATGCGGAAGCTAAACTGAGCACGTTGCAGCAGCGCCTGATTGAGCAAGGCGATAATGTCGACCTGAGCCTGAAGCACACGTTCGAGCAATTCCTGACCGAGCGCCATGCGACGCACCTGGAGCAAGCCGGGGTGCGCCAGCGCCAGAGCGCTGCTGCGGCAACTACGCAGCCTACGGCAGAACAAGTGCTGGAACGCGTCGAGCAATTTGGCGACGACAAGGAATCGGCGAAGGGCTATCTGATGGGACTTGATGCGGAACTGCGTGCGCAGGTGACCCCGTTGCTGAAGGCGCGCAAGGAACGACGCCAGCGCACTGAAGACGCGCAACGCGCGGCGAAGCAGGCGCAGGAACTGGACGATATCCTGTGAGGCCGCCAATGCATCGGACCATTCTTGCCGCGGCGGCTATGGCGCTCGCCCCAACCGGGGCGGCCTGGGCAGCCACGCCGCAAAACCAGATTCCCAGCTGCTACGCAGCCAATAAGATGGAAACAAGACCGGCTGCCCCGGCGCGTTCCTTCTTCATCGTGCTGGATGAAACGGTGGTGCTGGACGATAACTTGCAGCGTGCCTTATGGGAGCAAGTGCGCCCCCAACTGCAAGCCGGCACTGAGTTTGCCGTAATACGCTTCTCGGCCTTCTCGCAGGGGAAGTATCTTGAGGTGGTGGCGTCCGGGGCACTGGAAGCGCCTGTGTCGGCGACGGAGCGCGACAGCGTCAGCGTGCCAAAGCTGAAGAACTTCGACGCCTGCATGAAAGGCCAGGCCGATTATGCGCAGAAGCTCGCGCGGGCTGCAATTGCCAAAGTGTTGCAGGCCTCTTCTTTTGATCTATCGCGTTCGGACATCGAAGGCAGCCTGCAAGCCCTGTCGCACATCGTGGCGGAAGGTCAAGGCTCCCAGCGGACCTTGCTGTTAGTGTCGGATATGCTGGAGAACTCCAGCGTCTCCAGCTTTTATCAGAACAACGGAGTGCGCCGCATCGATCCGGTGGCGGAAATGAAGAAAGCGGAAGCCGAAAAGATGCTTGGTAATTTCGGCGGTGCTTCGGTCTATGTGATGGGGGCCGGCGTTATTGCTGCGCCGAACGGCAAAGGTAAGCCTGGCATCCAGTACCGCGATGCCAAAACCATGGCTGCGCTGCAGGACTTCTGGAATCGCTATTTCACCAGTTCCAATGCCAGGCTGATGGAGTTCGGCGCGCCAGCGCTGCTCTCCATCATTCCGTAAAACTAGTCGGGGAAGCGTTCGTTGATGGCGAGCGCTTTGTCGATGTTGTTGATCAGGAGTTCGACGTATTTGGGGTCCAGGTGTTTGCCCGCTACCTCGCGCATGTGCGTCACCACTTCGCCGACCGGCCAGGCATCCTTGTAGCAGCGCTTATGCATCAGGGCGTCGAACACGTCGGCCACGGCGACGATGCGGGCGTATTCGTGGATATTCTCGCCCTTCAGGCCTTGCGGATAGCCGCTGCCGTCGAATTTTTCGTGGTGCTGGTGGGCGATGACCGCGGCCGCTTTCAGAATCGGGCGCTGCGAGCCGTCCAGGATCGACAGGCCTACCGCCGGGTGCTGCTTCATGATTTCCCATTCCGCCGCATCCAGCTTGCCCGGTTTGAGCAGTACGGAGTCTGGCGTCGCGATCTTGCCGATATCGTGCATTGGCGCGGCGTGCTTGAGCACGGCGGTTTCATCGTCCGGCATGCCGGCAGCGCGCGCCAGCAGATGGCAGAACTCGGCCATGCGGCGCACGTGGTTGCCCGCTTCGTTGGAGCGGGATTCGACCACATCGCCGAGGCGCATGATCAGTTCCGCCTGCGTATCGGTGATCTCCTGATTCAGCAGGATATTGTCGAAGGCGATGGCCACGCCGCTGCAGAAGATTTCCAGCAGCTTGGCGTCGATTTCCGAAATCTCTTCGACGCCCTTCAGCACCAGCAGCGAAGCTTTGCCGCTATTGTTGGGGAAGTAGCCGACGTAGGTATCGCCCAGCATGCGCGAGATCTTGTTGCGCTCCGCATCCTTCAGCTGCGACATCAGGTCCGGGGTGAGCAGGCTCCCCTCATCCTGTCCAATCTGGGCCAGGATCTCATATTCGTTTTCGCCCGAGATGGCGGTGGCGCCGCGCAGGCGCAGCAGCATGCTGTTTTCGAGGCGCAGCAGCGCGACCACTTGCTGCAGCAGGCCGTTGGCGAAGTCCTTCAGATTACGCTGCTGGAAGATGTGGGCCGAGGCGGCGATCACACGCTCCAGGCCTTCGCGGTAGTGGGCCTGGGCGCGGCGCGCTTCCTCGACCTTCATGATGTCGCGGTAGGCGCGCAGGGCGGCGAAGGTGGTGGTGAACAGCTTGGTGCGGTCCAGCTCCGTCTTCTCTTTATAGTCGTTGATGTCGTAGTCGACAATCACGCGCTCTTCCGGCGCCTGGCCGGGCTGGCCGGTGCGCAGCACGATGCGGGTGAATTGATTGTCCAGATCCTGGCGCATCCAGCGCGCCACTTCCAGGCCGGAGTCTTCCTTTTCCATCACCACGTCCAGGAAGACGAGGGCGATGTCGGTTTCGCGCGCCAGCACTTCCTTGGCTTCAGCGCCGCTGTACGCATGGAGGAAGGAGAGGCCGCGGCCTTCGAGGCGGAAGCGGCTCAGCGTCAGCTTGGTAATGTCGTGAATATCGGGTTCGTCATCGACCAGCAGGATTTTCCACGGCGCTAACTTGGGCGATGCTGAAGACAAAAAAGACATATGGGCGAATTCCGCAAAATGACACAAAGTCCTGGGCGACGTCCCGTCTCACGGATGGAACATCTGAACGATTGTAGAACGACTGTGCTGCTATTAACAACAGGCAATACTATTTACCCGGATTCTTTACAACACCTACGAACTTCCGTAACGTTTCTGGCAGCGTTCGCACCAGAATGTGCGACGATTTGTCACGCCCAAGTGCGCCTTATGCAAGGGAATATTGCACCTAGGACATATTCTCTTGGTATGCACCAGCCAATGCTGTTTGAGTACAAATGCCTTTTTCCATTCAAGGAACTCAAAGCTGTATTGGCGCGCCTGCTTCACCAATTCTCTTTGTTTTGTAACCGGCAGTCCTGTTACCGTAGAGAGAGGGTGAATGTGCAGCCGAAACAATACTTCGTTTTTGATAATATTGCCAACTCCCGAGAAAATATTTTGGTCGAGTAGCGCATCGCAAACCAGCTTGTCCGGGACATCCCTTAATTTCTTCAGCGCGAGCTTGGGCGACCATTCATCGGACATCACATCTGTGCGCCAGTCGTAAGCCTCATCCAGTTCTTCTTCAACTACTTTAATCGAGCAGGTGTAGAAATTCATCTCCCCGCCCTCGATAAATTTCAGCGAGAGCCGCGGCGGGCTGTCCTTGCTTTCATCGATGCGGTAGGAGCCGAACATCAGAAAGTGAATACGCAGACTGAAAAGGGGCAGCTCGATCAGGAAATGCTTGCCCCAGCTGCGCACGGAAAGGATGGGTTGACCCGGCAAGTCTTCATACGGCACGGCCTTGCTGTTGCCGCTGGCCTCGGCAATCGTGCGGCCCTCAAACGGCTGGGCCAGTTCCTTCAAGATGACTATCGACGGACCTTCCGGCATCACGCGCTCCCGGCATTGGCGATGCACCAGTGTGGCGCTCGCTGACTGGCTTGCCTGTGCGGGGCCGCACGCAAACTCGCTCAGTCACCCACGCAACTGGGATACGGCGGTGCCTCACCGGGGACAATTGGACAGAGCTTGACCGGTGCAAGATTTGCGAGGCGCTCGATCCAACTTGCCTTATCGATGGGCAGTGGCGTGGCCGATGGCGGGCCGCGTTCAGCCCACTGGATTGTGTAGAAGTCACTGACGCCCTTGATCGAGAGGATCACGGCGGTTTCGCTATGCGGCGTGTTGGCTGAGCCGTAGCTGCCGCAGCTGATCACTGCGCCAAGGCCGTCCTGGGCGCCGGTGACTTGTACTCGGCCCAGTCCTTGCACACTGAAGGTGGTGGGACAAGCCTTTTCGAAGCCCTGCGCAATGCGGCCCAGGATCAGCTGTGGCGTGACGGCGGCGTTGACGGCCAATCCCCGGGCGGCGGTCACCGTCACCATCTGCGTCCAGTGTTCAACCGATTCGCCCGATAGCACGGCTTCGCGGATGTATTGTCCTTTGCGATCCTCTTCGAATTGAATGACGAATCCCTTTGGCATCGCGTGAAGCAGCAACTGCTCGTAGATGGGCGAGACGGATAACGTTGAAGCGCCCAGCGGCAGTGCAATTGCCAGTAACGCAGTGATGACGAGGGGTTTCATTTCAGCGGCCCACGGCAAGAACGAGCACGCCGGCCGCGACCAGCGCAATGCCGAGCCAGCTTTGCAGGGAAGGGCGTTCGCCGAGGAAGGTGACGGCGAAGATGGCGACCAGCACCAGGCTGAATTTATCGACGGGTGCGACCTTGGAGGCGTCGCCGATCTGCAGGGCGCGGAAGTAGCAAACCCAGGAGGCGCCGGTGGCGAGCGCGGAAAGCGTCAGGAAGAGCCAGGTCTTGCCGGATAAGGCCAGCGGGTTGCCCCACTTGCCAGTGAACCAGACAAAGGCCGCCAGAACGATGATGACGATGCTGGTGCGGATCAGCGTGGCAAAGTCGGAGTTCACGCCCTGGATGCCGATCTTGGCGAAGATCGCCGTGAGTGCCGCGAAAATGGCGGACAGCGCCGCCCAGAAAAACCAGTTGCCGGATGAAGCCATCGCCGCCCCTTGTTGAGATAACCAGGCGGCTATCTTACAACCAGAAGCAGGAACAGGTGCCTGCCACATCGTGGCAGGCACCAGGTTCACGCCGCTGGTTTTAGCCGACCTTAGGCAGGGCGGTCATGTAGCCCACCGCTGCGCCGAAGCGGTCGCGGTAGTTGGCGCGCACCAGCGGGTCCAGGGTGGACACGACCTTGGAATGCAGGCCACCGGTCACATTGCCGGAAGCGTCCTTGGTCAGTTCCCAGTCGCCTGGGTGCTGGAAGTTGCTCATGATGTAGGCGAAGCCGTTGATGTCGTCGACCGCGTGCAGGCCGGTCGACTCGGCTCCTGCCGGGTTGGACAGCAGACGCGACAGGGTCTTGCTGTCGACGTTGTACGCCCACAGGAAGTTATTGACGTGCAGGCCGGAGTCTTCGCCGATGAACAGGGTGCGCAGCTTCTCGGAGAACTTGATGTTGTCCGGGTTGGCGATCTTGTCCGGGTTGGCCAGGTTGCCCAGTGCATCCGGGGTCGCCAGGTCTTCACCCACCAGGGCCGGCACGGCGGCCATGTCGACCGGTACCCATTCGCTGTCGATCGCTGCGCCGGTGTCATCCTTCTGGCCGGACTTCAGGTTCAGTGCGTACACCACGCCTGCGTTCGGGCCTTTCACCGAAATGCCGCCGGAACCGTTGGTCATGGCCGGCTGGATGTAGCTCATGGCGCTGTAGGCGATCTTGTCCTTGGCGTTGACCGTGGTGCCTTCCATCTTGGTGAAGCCCATGCTGCCGCCTTTCAGTGCGGCGTAGCGGTGGGTTTCCAGGAAGGCGGCGGCCTTCTCCATACCGGTGTTGATCTTGATCCAGTTGGTCTTGCCGCTGAACGGGATCTTGGTGAAGGCTGCGTCGCTTGGATCGGCCGTCTTCACGCTCAGGATGTCGGAAGCCTTCAGGGTGTCGGCCAGCGCCTTGATCTCGGCGCTGGTGGCCTTGCCCAGCTTGATCCAGGACAGGTCAGCGGAACCGCCGTTGTCGGCAGTCTTCTGCGCCCACTTGGCCACGTACAGGGTGCCGGCGGACAGGTCCTGCGCCTTGTCGGCCACGAACATGAACAGGCCGCCGTTGGTGGCGTCGTCGCCCATCAGCGCGGTACGCTCGTCCGGCATCACTTGCACCAGCTCGTGCGAGATACGGCCCATGCAGTAGTGCTTCTTGATGGAGCCGGTGCCGTCCGGATTGACGGTGATTTCCGGCAGGTGGCCGTAGTGGTAAGGGTTGGCCTTGGTGGCGTCGCCGAACAGGTTCTGGCTGAAGTTCTGGAACTGGGTGTTGGTCGCGATGGCGGTGGCATCCGGCTCGTACTCTTCCGAGGACAGATGGGTATTCCACGGCGAACGGCTGGCGCCGCAGGTGATCCACAGGCCGTTGACGCCGCTGGTGTCCACGTTGTGGTACTTCACCAGGGTCAGCGCGCCGGTGGTCTTGTCCTGGTCCAGGGTCAGGATGGCGATTGGCGACGGCAGCATGCCGTACATGGAATCGCCCTTCACGTTGCGGGTGGTGTATTCGAACTGCACCACGGCGAACACGGTATTGCCCTTGATGCCGGTAACAGTCGGGCTGGCCAGTTTCAGCAGCGAGGTGCCGTCCGGGCAGTCGGAGAAGAACTGGCGTTTGTTCGCATCGGTGGCGTCGAGGATCGGGTTGTTCTTGATGTCGTAGTAGCCGCCGGCCAGGATGGTGCCGCCGCTGCCGTTCGGGACCATGGTGCCGGTGATGAAGAAGGTTTCGTACTTCAGCGCGTAGGTCTGCTTGGTGCCGTCGCTGAAGCTGGCGACCAGGGACGAGGCAACCGTGGTGGTTGCCATCTTGGCGGCGTCGGCCAGGCTCACGGCCGGCATGGCCGAGAAGGTCACGGAAGCCAGGGTTACCGGTGCTGGCGCTGGCGTGGCTGGCGCATCGTCGCCGCCACCACCGCAAGCGGACAGCAGAGCGGCAGTCGCGCTGCCTCCTGCCAGCGGCAGCAGAGGTGCACCGCCGAAGAATTTGAGAACGCGGCGGCGGGTCAGATCGAGGGAGTCGGACATTTGTCTTCCTGTGGTTGGTTTGATAGGAGCCCGCATCATAGGCAAAGCTTGTTACAACCACATGACAAATTAACATGTCATTTCCGACTAGTATATTTCGTAAGAAAACGTATCAGCCAACGCGGCGCCACAGGGAAAGTGTATATTTTGATGTGGGATGATTCGTCTGCACATGAAAGGAGCTCATCATGCGAAACCTCATTCTCGCTGCCATGCTGCTGGCCAGCGCTGGCGCCGCTTCGGCCGGCGTGACGGTCAAGTATGAAGATCCGGACAAGTTCCAGGATGTGCCGAAATGGGAGAAAGACCGCGAGCAGGTGCTGAAAGACCTGAGCGCGCATTTCGCCAAGCTGGGCAAGGATTTGCCGGCGGACGAAACGCTGAATATTACGGTCACGGACATCGACCTGGCAGGCTGGGTGGAGCCATCGCGCCGCCGCATCGACGACATCCGCATCCTGCGCGGTGGCGCCGACTGGCCGATGATGAAGCTTCAATACACGCTGGAGCGCGATGGACAGGTGATCCGTTCAGGCGATGAGCGCATCACGAACATGATGTACCAGCAGCGCATCAACCGCTACGACAACAGCGATTACCTGCGCTACGAAAAACAGATGATCGACGACTGGTACCACCACGCATTCCCGGCGCCGAAAATCAGTAGGGCGGATCATTGATCCGCCGTGTGTGATCAGTCGATCCAGTTCACCCGCGGGAACTTGCCGCGGAAGTCATCGGCCATCGGCACGACCTGGCTGTGCTTGTAGTTAAAGAAGACGAAGCCGGACTTGGCCATCGCAATCAGCTTGCCATCCTGTGGGCGCGTGATGCGGAAGATCACATCGCCGCCGTACTTGTTGAAGTCCATCACCCCCACCTCGAACAGCAGCTGGTCGCGCGCATGCGCTTCGGCGCGGTAAGTGGTGGCCAGGTCGGTCACGATAATGCCCGTGCCGTCCGGCCCCGTTTCACGCACGCCGAATTCGTAGAGGAAGCGCGCCCGCGCTTCCGAGATCATGGAGATCATCGAATCGTTGCCCAGGTGGTTGGCGCCGTTGATATCGGTCACGCGCACCGTCAGCTGGGTGGAAAAGCAGAATTGGTCTTCTGGGAACTCAAGCTTCAGTCTGGCCATGGCTAGCAAAGAATACGGAAAGCTCCCATTTTAGCGCCTACTGCTGCCGCACGATTTTGTACACCTTGCCGTCTCCGCTCATCATGTACAGCTCGCCCTGTGCATCCTGGCCGAAGGACGGCACATTGCCGATGTTTTGCACGGACCAGTCCTTTTGCTCGCTCACCGCGCCATTGCTGTACACGATGCTCTTCAGGAAGCCCTTGCAGTAATCGGAGTAGAGATAGCGTCCCGCCAGTTCAGGCAGATCCTTGCCGCGATAGACGAAGCCGCCTGTGATCGAACAGCCGTTGGCATTATTGGCGCCGTGCTCGTATTCGAACTTCGGCAGCGTGATGCCGGTTTTGTCGCAAGTCGCCGCGTTGTAGCAGCTGGTGCCTTCCATCTTGTTCCAGCCATAGTTCGCGGCCGCCGTGTTGGCGGGCACGATATCGACCTCTTCGCGTGCGTCCTGGCCCACATCGGCGATGTAGAGCTGCTTGTCCACCGTGTCGAAGGCGAAGCGCCAGGGATTGCGCAAACCATAGGCCCAGATCTCGCCGCGCTTGTTGTCCTGGTTGACGAAGGGATTGTCCGCAGGGACGTTGTACAGCGGCGCCACGGCGGTATCCACATTCAGGCGCAGGATCTTGCCCAGCAGGGAATCCAGGTTTTGCGCATTGCCGCTCGGGTCGCCCGCGCTCCCGCCATCGCCCGTGCCGGCATACAGATAGCCATCCGGACCGAAGGCCAGGTTACCGCCGTAGTGATTGGTGTAAGTCGGGTGCGGGATGGTAATGATGCGGTTCAGCGAATCCTTGTCGGCCACATTCGGATCGCTGGCGGAGACTTTGGCGGAGTCGATGGCGATGTTGCCGAATTTGTCCGTGTAATAGACGTAGAAGCGGCCGGTGACCGCATAGTTCGGATGGAAGGCCACGGAGAGCAGGCCGCCTTCGCCGGTGGTGCTGATCAAGCCTGAAATATCCAGGAAGGGCGTGGCTTTCAATCCGCTGCTATCGACGACGCGAATGCGGCCGGGACGTTCAACGATGAACTGGCGCGTATCGCCTGCCGGCGCCGTCAGCAGCAGCGGCTCGCTCAGGCCGGATGCCACTTCTTTCAAGGCCAGCGCGAAAGTCGGCGTTGGCGTGGTAGGAGTGGTTGGTGTCGTTGGCGTGGTGGGGGTGGTGGGCGATTGCGTCGGGCTGCCGCCGCCGCCTCCGCCACCGCACGCCGCCAGCGTTGCCGCCAACGCTACTGCTGCGGCGCATGCCGTCAGCTTCAAGTGTTTAGAACCCGCCATGCCCGCCTCCTCGTGTTTATCCAGCTGACGAGCTTAAAGGGCGGTGCAGGGCGCTTCTGTGCGGCAGCGCACAAAGGCGCTACTCGTTTTCGCTCAGGAAGATGAGCGTATGACCGTGCGCTTCCGCTGCCGCGCGCTGGTTGTAGGTGCTGCGATGCGAGCAGTTGAAGCCATGTTCCGCGTTCGGATAGACATGGATCTCCACTTCTTCGCGAATGCCGAAGCGTTCTGCGACGCTGCGCACGGCGTCCATCGAAATATGCTGATCCTTGCCGCCGAAGTGCATCAGCAGCGGCACCTTGATATCGTCCGCGCGGTCGAGCTGGTTCTGGATGCCGCCGCCGTAGTACGCCACGGCCGCGTCCACGTGGCCATTGGCCGCAGCCAGATAGGACATTTGCCCGCCCCAGCAATAGCCGACGGAACATACCTTGCCTTCCACGCCGGGCAAGGCGCGCAGGGCCTTTACGGCTGCGGCAATGTCGGCCTGGGCCTTGCCGGTATCGGTTTGCTGCTTGAGGGCGGCGGCCTTGGCCCAGTCCTGTTCGTCATAGCCCAGTTCCACGCGCGGCTCGGCGCGCCAGAACATATCGGGCGCCAGCACCACGAAGCCGTCGGCGGCGTACTGGTCCGCCACGCTGCGGATGTGGGCGTTGACGCCAAAGATTTCCTGGATCAGCAGAATGCCTGGGCCGTGTCCGCTGCGCGGCAATGCCAGATAGGCGGCGAAGGTGCCGTCATCGCCCTCCACATCAATCCACTGAGGATAAGTGTCCATAAAAACGCTCCGTTGTGCGGATCATCGATCCGCCGATTCTATGCTCCGCCCGGACGCAGGGCAAGGCCGCGAACGCACGCTTCAATCTCGGGGCGCGGGAAGGATGCAAAGTTCTTGTTCGACTCGGCAATCACCAGCTTGCGCGTGGAATGGTTCAGGCTATCGCGCAGCAGGCCGAGGAATTTTGGCGCAGCGATCAGGCAGAGATGATCGTATTGATTCTGCGCGGCGGCCGTGTCCAGGCGGCGTGCCAGCTGGCGCGCGAACTGATGCACCTCATGCTCGACCGCATCTTCGGATGGGGAGTAGGTCGGGTGCTGGCCGTTCGGGCTGTAGAACTGCGAATTGGCGTCGGATTCGATCTGGCGGTTGTCGGCACGGCCGAGTGGATTGGCCATGTCTTCCACTTCTTCGAGGGAGTGCTGCGCATCGCGCACCCGGAAGATGCGGGCGTGGCTGCTGTCGGCCACGACGACCCATGTTTTTTCCATGTTCGCCTCCTTGTAGGTGGGCGTTCAATATACCGCCGGGGGAAGTGTAGCGGCGCGCGCGACACTTGGCTGGCGAATGAAAGTTTCCTTATGGCATTTAGGTTGGCAGCGTGCGAAAATGCCGTATACGCGTGCTAACCTTGCACTTTCGATGGTTTTTTGACATGGTTGACCCCATTAGCGAATCCACAACTCCCGCGTCCGGGCAACAGCCGGGCAGGCTGTTCCGCTCGAAAGCAGCGGCGCTGGCGCTGCTGTGCGGATTTGGATTGACGGCAGCCTTCTTTGCCGGTGTCAGCCATCTGGAGCAGGACCGGCTGCAACTGACTTTCGAGCAGCAGGTGCACGGCCGCGTCTCTGCGCTGCGCGAAGGCTTCGGCAACGCCATCACCGGCCTGGAAGCGATCAATCTGATGTTCGCCAGCCGCGCCCAGGTCAGCCGCCAGGAATTCCATTCATTTGTTACCCCTCTGCTGGCCCAGCGGCCTTATGTCCTCGGCGCGTCTTTCGTGCGTTTTGTTTCGGACGCCGAGCGCGCCGCGTTCGAGGCGGATTTGAGCGAAGTCCGCCCCGGCGCTGTGATCCGTGAAATGCAGAATGGACAACTCCAGCCTGCGGGCCGGCGTCCGCGCTACCGCGCCATCGAATATATCGAACCCATGTCCGAGAACGAGGCGGCGCTGGGCCTCGATACCTTGTATCCGCCGCGCGACGAGCCGGCGCGCGAACGCGCCTATACCACCGGCCAGCCATCGGCAGGCGCGCTGGTGCCGCTGGCGCAGCGCGCCCGTGCGCGCATGGGCGTGGTGATTTCCATGCCGGTCTACCAGTTCGGTGCGCCGCTGACCGATGCCGCGGCGCGCCGGGCCGCCGTGATTGGCGAAACCACGCTGGCCGTGCTGCCCGGCGAAATGATCGAGAAGATTCTGGAGAAGAGCGGCAACGGCGCACTCCAGCATTACGAACTGAAGGCCTACGCCAGTGCCACCGCTGCGCCGGACACGCTGGTCTACCAGTCGCGCCAGCCGGTGCAGGGCAATATGCCGGAACTGCCACGCTGGCTGTATCCATCGCGCATCCAGACGCTGCAAATGCCGATCGAAGTGGCGGGCAAGAGCTGGCTGCTGGAAGCGCGGGCCGATTCGTCCGTGCTGGCGACCGACCATCTGGCATCGCTGTTCACGCTGGTGCTGGGCATTACCACGACGCTGCTTGGTACGGCCTGGGTCAGCACCCTGGCTTCGCGCAACCGCGTGATTCAGCGCAATGTGGAAGAGCGCACGGCGCAGCTGAAGCAGGTCAATCAGACCTTGCTGCTGCGCGAACGCGCCATCGAATCGAGCACCAGCGCCATTGTGGTGACGGAGGCGCGCGAAGGCAATCCGACGGTGTACGTGAATCCCGCCTTCGAGCGTACCACGGGCTACAGCGCGGCGGACATCATGGGCAAGAGCCCGCGCCTGCTGTATGGCACGGACCTCGACCAGCATGGCGTGTCCGAAATCCGCAATGCAATCCAGGAGCACCGCGACGGCCACGCCGTGATGCGCTGCTATCGCAAGGACGGCACCATGTTCTGGAACGATGTGACCTTGTCGCCGGTGCGCGATGAGGAGGGCCGGGTCACGCACTTCGTCTCGATCCAGCACGACATCACGGCGATGAAGGCATACGAAAGCGAGCTGCATCACCAGGCCACGCACGACGCTCTGACCGGCTTGCCGAACCGTGTGCTGCTGCACGACCGCCTGCTGCAAACCATTCAGCACGCGGCACGCAAGGGCCACGAGTTGTGGCTGGTGTCGATCGACCTGGACCGCTTCAAGTTTACCAATAGCCGCCTCGGTCACAAGGGCGGCGACCGCTTGCTGCAAGTGGTGGCGGCGCGCCTGCGTGCAGCCGTGCGTCCGCTGGACACGGTGGCGCGTCTGGGCGGCGACGAATTCGCCTTGCTGCTGCTGGCGGAGCATGGCGCGCACGCACCGCGCGCCGATCAGCTGCAGCGCGTGCTCGACAAGCTGGCCGAGCCACTGGTGCTGGACGGCGTGGAGCTGTTCCTGAGCTGCAGCGCCGGTATCGCCGTGTATCCGGCCGATAGCGACGATCCGCACGTGCTGGCGGAACGTGCCGACATCGCTATGTACCGCGCCAAGGAAATGGGCGGCAATAATTACCAGTTCTACACGGCCGCCATGAACGAGCAGCTGGGCGAGCGCCTGCGCATCGAGTCCGCCCTGCGTACTGCCTTGGAACGGCGCGAGTTCGAGCTGCATTATCAGCCGCAGGTGGATACGGAGAGCGGCCGCATCGTCGGCATGGAAGCGCTGATTCGCTGGCGCCATCCGGAGATGGGCATGGTGGCGCCGAACCGCTTCATTCCATTGGCCGAGGAAACAGGCCTGATCCTGCCGGTCGGCAGCTGGGTGCTGCGCACCGCCTGTGAGCAGCTGCGCCAGTGGCAGTGCGAAGGACGCGAGAATCTGCGCATGGCCGTGAACGTGTCGGCGCGCCAGGTGGCGGAGCCGGACTTCGTGCAGTCGGTGGCAGCCGTGCTGGCCGAGACGGGATTGTCGCCGCACTGCCTGGAGCTGGAGCTGACCGAGAGCACGGTGATGAACGATGTGGAGCATGCCATCTCCGTGATGCACCAGCTGAAGAAGCTGGGCGTCAAGCTGGCCATCGACGACTTCGGCACCGGCTATTCGTCCCTGGCGCACCTGAAGCGCTTCGAGATCGACGTGCTGAAGATCGACCAGACTTTCGTGCGCGATCTGACGGTCGATCCGGACGATGCGGCCATCGTCACCACCATCATCGCGCTGGCGGAGAACCTGGATCTGGAAGTGATTTCGGAAGGGGTGGAGACGGAAGAGCAGATCGCCTTCCTGCGCCAGCATGGCTGCCAGCAAATGCAGGGCTACTTCTTCAGCCGTCCCGTTCCCGCCAGCGCCTTCATCACCGTGCTGGAAGAAAACGAGGCGCGCCTGGCAGCGTGAAACGGCGGATCGATGATCCACCCTACGGTGCTGCGGATAGGGAAACGACGGGTTGTCCTGTGCGTTCCGGAATGCCGCGCCGCGTAGGGCGGGTCATTCGACCCGCCGCCCTCGTTACCGCTTGACCTGGCCGAAAGGATCACCCTTCTTCCAGGCCGGCATGTCCTTGCCGTTGGCGATTTCATAGCCCAGGTTCAGCGTGAACTGCGCCTGCTGCACCATGCCGGACAAGTCCCAGCTCGCATGGTACTCATCGCGTACCGTGTGGTAGTCCTTCTTGAAGGCCACGATGCTGGCCGCCGATTCATCCTGCTTGCGCTCGAACTCGAAATGGCCGTCGCCCGAGAACACGGCCGAGCCCACGTTAAACGCCGGCACGCCCGCCTTGGCGAACTGGAAGTGGTCGGCGCGGAAGTAAGCGCCCGACAGGTCCGGAATGGCCGGCGCAATCCTGAGGCCCATCTGCTTCGCCACCTTGGCCGAGGATTCATACAGCGAGCTGCGCTCGGCGCCCGCTACACCGATATCCCTGGTGCGGCCGGCGAAGTTCATGCTGTCCAGGTTGAGGTCAGCCAGCGTGCGGTTCAGCGGGAACACCGGATGCTGCACATAAGTCGCCGCACCGTGCATACCCTGTTCTTCGGCTGCGGGCCACAGGAAAACCTGCGAGCGCTTGGCCGGCTTCTTCACTGCCTCCGTTGCCATGGCCAGCAGGGCCGCCGCGCCGGAGCCGTTGTCGATGGCGCCATTGTAGATATGGTCGCCGCCATCCTTGGCGCCTTCGTCGATGCCGAGGTGGTCCCAGTGCGCGGAATACACCACGGCCTGGTCTTTCAGCTTGGGATCGGTGCCCGGCACCACGCCGACCACATTGAACTGCTCGACCTGGCGGATCGAGGAACGCATTTCCACGTGGGCGCTGGTCTTCAGGTCGACCGGATGGAAGTCACGCTTTTCGGCATCGGCGCGCAGCTTGTCGAGATCGAAGCCGGCAGCGCTGAACAGGCGGCGCGCCTGGTCTTCGCTGATCCAGCCTTCGATCTGGTTGCCGCCGCCCGGCAGGTGGAAGCGCTCGTGGGCGAAGCTGGTGGCGGGCACGTTCCAGTCGTAGGAGGCGGATGGCGTGGTGTGGATCAGCAGTGCGCCGGCCGCGCCTTTGCGCATCGCTTCCTCATACTTGTACATCCAGCGGCCGTAATAGGTATAGGCCTTGCCGGCGAAACGGTTCGGCTCCTCGGCGGTTGGCTGCGGATCGTTCACCATCATGACCAGGATCTTGCCCTTCACGTCCTCGCCCTTGTAATCGTCCCAGCGTTCTTCCGGCGCGGTGACGCCGTAGCCGACGAAGACCAGTGGCGCGTCGAAGTTGACGTCGGCGCGGCCGCTGCCGGTGCCGAAGACGATGTCCTTGCCGTTCTGCGGCAGCAGCTTGCTGCCGCCAACGGTGAAGGCCACCGAGCTGCCCGGCATCAGCTTGGTGCCCTGGAACTTGACCGACTGGCGGTAAGTGCCATCGGCCAGCGGCGTCAGGCCAATGGCTGCGGCCTGCGTTTCCAGGTAGCGCACGGCGAGATCACCGCCACGCTGGCCGGTGCCGCGGCCTTCGAGCAGATCGTCGGCGAGGAAGGACAAGTGGGCGCGCAGAGGCGCTTCACGAACAACGGGAGCCTGCTGCGCGGAGGCAGCGGCGCAGGCCAGAGCGAGGCTGGCGGCGAGGAGGGTAGCTTGAGTGTTCATGTGGGCCATCTTAACGCATAATCGGAACATAAATAAACACAGGGGGACACATGGAGGTTATCGTCATTACCGGCGCATCCGACGGCATCGGTGCGGAGATGGCGCGCCAGCTGGCGCGCAGCCGCGGCAAGGAAGCCGCGCTGGTGCTGGCAGCACGCAAGGCCGATCAGCTGCAATCGGTAGCCGACGCCTGCTCGGCGCTCGGCGCGCAAACGCTGGTGGTGCAGACCGACGTGTCCGACGAAGCGCAATGCCGCCGGCTGATTGCCACAGCCGCCGAACGCTTCGGCCGCATCGACGCGTTGATCAACAACGCTGGCCGTTCCGCGCATGCCTTGTTCGAAGAGGTCGAAGACCTGCGCTGGTACGAAGAACTGATGCGGGTGAACCTGTGGGGAAGCGTGTGGTGCACCCACGCTGCGCTGTCCTGGCTGAAAGCGTCGCGCGGACGGCTGGTGGCCGTGTCCTCGCTGGCCGGGCTGATTGGCGTGCCGGGACGCAGTGCTTATGGCGCGACCAAATTTGCCATGTCCGGCTTCTTCGAAAGTCTGCGCGCGGAGCTGAAGCCGCATGGCGTCAGCGTGACGACGGCCTATCCCGGCGTGGTCGACACGCGCATCCGTTATCGCGGCTACAACGCTCAGGGCGGCGAGCTGGGAAGCAGCAGCCTGAAAGAAGACAAGGCCATGCCGGTCGCGGAATGCGCGGCGCTGATCATCGAAGGCATGCAGTCACGCCGCCGCGAAGTGGTGATGACGGCCAAAGGCAAGCTGGGACGCTGGATGAAGCTGATTGCACCGGGTCTGGTCGAGAAGCTGGCCATGGCCGCGCTGAAGGAAGATGTCAAGCCGCACGGTTAAACGCTGCGTCCTCAACGTGCCAGTTCTTCGACCAGAGCCCGGTTGAAGGCCGCCGGATCTTCCATTTGCGGCGCGTGGCCCATGCCGTGGAATTCGATCAGGTGTGCTTTCGGGATGCGCTTCGCATTTTCCTTACCCAGCACGGCGTAGCGCCCGATACGGGCTTTCACTTCAGGCGGCGCGATATCGCTGCCGATGGCCGTGGTGTCGGCGTCGCCAATCATCAGTGTCGTCGGCATTTGCAGCTGCGGCAGTTCGTACCAGACGGGCTGGGTCCAGATCATGTCGTAGATCAGGGCGGAATTCCACGCTACCTGCGCGTGGCCGGGACCGGCGTTCAGGCCCGCCAGCATTTCCACCCAGCGCTCATATTCGGGTTTCCAGCGGCCGACGTAATAGGTGGCTTTCTCGTAAGCGCGCACGCTGTCGGCGCTCAGTTTCAGTTCGCGCTCGTACCACTGGTCCACGGTGCGGCCAGGCACGCCCAGCGCCTTCCAGTCTTCCAGTCCGATAGGATTGACCAGCACCAGGTGCGACACGGCTTGCGGACACATCAGCGCGTAGCGCGCCGCCAGCATGCCGCCGGTCGAATGTCCCACGACCACGGCTTTGTCGACTTTCAGCTGCCTGAGCAGGGCCGAGGTGTTGTCGGCCAGCTGCTGGAAGCTGTATTGATAGTGCGCAGGCTTGGTGGAGGCGCAGAAGCCTATCTGGTCCGGCGCCACGACCCGGTAGCCTGCGGCACTGAGCGCGGCGATGCTCGTGTCCCAGGTCGCGCCACAGAAGTTCTTGCCGTGCATGAGCACTGCCGTACGGCCGTTGGGCTGCCCGGTTGGCGCCACGTCCATATACGCCATTTGCAGGTCCTGGCCCTGCGACCGGAAATGGAAATGCTGCTGCGGATAGGGATACTGGAAGCCTTCCAGCTCCGGGCCATAGACTGGTGCTGCGTGGACGATGGATGTCGCCAGCGCGAGGCAAGCAGACAGTGTGGCGAATGGACGGGACATGGTGAACTCCTGGGCCTGGATTCAGGCGGCGAGCACCATGCTATCACTGCTGCGCAAATAGCGCTGAGCCTCGCGTGGCGGCATCGGGCGTCCGTAATGGTAGCCCTGGATTTCATCGCAGCCCCACAGATGCAGCAGCGCGCGCTGGCCGGCGTTCTCCACACCTTCCGCAATCACGCTGATGCCCAGATTGCGCCCCAGGCCGATCACCGCCTGCACGATGGCGGCATCTCCGGTGCCGGGCGCCAGCTGGCGCACAAAGCTTTGATCGATTTTCAGTTTATGAATCGGGAAGCGCTTGAGATAAGCCAGGCTGGAATAGCCGGTGCCGAAATCATCGATCGACAGTTTCAGGCCCAGTGCGCGTAACTGGCCGAGTACCGTAATGGCCTGCTCCGTGTTTTCCATCACCACGCCTTCAGTAATCTCCAGCTCAATGCAGGCGGGATCGATATGCGTGGTCGCCAGCAGGTCCGTGATCTTCGGCAGGAAGGACGGATGCGTGAACTGGCGCGGCGAAATATTCACGGCAATGGTCAGCGCGCGGCCATAGTGCGCGCTCCATTCGCTGGCCTGGCGGCAGGCCTGCTCCAGCACCCAGTCGCCGATGGCAATGATCAGGCCTGACTCTTCGGCCAGCGGGATGAAGACGGCAGGCGACACCAGCTCGCCGCGGCGGCGCCAGCGCAGCAGGGCCTCGAAGCCGGCCAGCGCCCCATCGCGCAGAGATTGCTGCGGCTGATAGTGCAATTCCAGCTCGCCACGTTCGAGCGCATGGCGCAAATCGGACTCAATGTCCAGACGCTGATCGGCCTGCGTATTCAGCTCGACGGAGTAAGGCACAAGCAGATCGCCGCCGCCGCGCCGCGCCGTTTGTAGCGCCGCATCGGCATTACGCAGCAGCGTAGCCGGATCGGCGCCATCGGTAGGGAAGGTGGCTGCACCCAGGCTCAGGGTGGAGTACACCTCGTGATTCTGGCAGCTGAAAGGGCTGCGCATGTATTCCTGCAAAGCGGCCAGCGCGGCGCCGAAAGCGGGCGCCTGCTGGTCCATGGGATAGAGCACGGCGATGTTGGCGCCATCGAGCCGGAAGGCTTGGCCGCCATGCTGCTCGGCAGCTTCGCGGATGCGCTGCGCCATGGACTTCATCATCGCGTCGCCGAAAGCGTGGCCGAAGCTGCCGATCACACGCGAGAAGCGGTCGATGGTGCCCAGCACCACCGTATGCGGCGCAGGCGGCAGCGATTGCAGGCGCTGTTCGAAATAGCGGCGGTGGGCGAGCCCGGTCAGCGGATCGTGGTTCGCCAGATGCAGCAATTCGTCTTCGGAACGGAAGCGCGACCAGACGTGGTAAATCATGAAGGACGCCGTGCCCAGCGCCATAACGTTAAACACGTGGGCCATCGAATGCAGGCTGGCGTAGCGCTCGATCAGCAGCGAGGCCACCGCGCCACCGGCAATCACGAGCAGCAGCAGGGTGTAAATAGCCAGGCGGTAGCTGCGGCCGGCGGGAGGTGGAAGGCTCATGGCGCGATCCTTTCTTAGTGTTGTCCGGACAGGGCGTCTTCCACGCAGCGCAGCAGAGCGGCGCTGTCGAAAGGCTTGGTCATGAAGCAGGTGGCGCCGGCCTGGCTGGCGCGCTTGCGCAGAAAGTCCTGCGGAAAGGCCGTAATCACGATAAAGGGAAGGGCGCACTGGCGGTTACGCAGCAATTCCAGCAGCTCGATGCCACTCATGCCGCCCATTTGCACATCGCTGACGATGCAGTCGCTGAGAAGCGCACCGTCCGATGCCAGAAATTCTTCTGCGGATGCGTACAGGCTGACCTCAAGCCCGATGGACCGCAGCAGGCTGCTGATGGCGGTGCGCACGGATTGGTCGTCGTCGATGATGGCTACTACTGACACAGGGAACTCCCGAATGCTGCTGATATGGGAGCACTGTAGCGCGCCGCTCTCCGGCGCGAAATCATACGTGGGTATAGTTTAGTTAAGACCGAGGGCTTCCGCCATGCGGACCAGGTCCGCGAAGGTCTTGGCGCGCATCTTCTTCATCGCATTGCCGCGATGGATCTTGACGGTGATCTCGCTGGTGCCGACTTCGCCTGCGATCTGCTTGTTCATCAGGCCGCGTGCTGCGAGGCCCATGATTTCACGTTCGCGCGGGGTGAGGGACTCGTAGCGGTTGCGCAGTTCGGCGCCTGCATCATGGTCGGCGCGGCGGCGGCGGTCGCCGTCCAGTGCTGCGGCGACGGCGTCCAGCAGATCCTGCTCGCGGAAAGGTTTGGCCAGGAAGTCCACCGCGCCAGCCTTCATGGCGCGTACGGACATGGGAATGTCGCCATGCCCCGTCATGAAAATTACCGGCAGGGTTTCGCCCTGGCGCAGCAGGTCGGCATGAAAATCCAGACCGTTCACGCCGCGCAGGCGCACGTCCAGCACCAGGCAACTGGGGCAATCGGTGCGTTTGTGCTGCAGGAAGGCGGCGACGGAATCGAAGGCCGCCGCCGTCATGCCGGCCGAACGCATCAGACTGAGCAAGCCTTCACGCAGGCCGTCGTCGTCATCGACGATGTACACCATTTCGCTCATGCGGCGCCTCCCAGTGCCGGCAGCGTGCATTGCATCAGCGCGCCGCGGCTGCCGTTGGAGGAAGCGGCAATGCGGCCGCCGTGGCTGTCGATGATGGAGCGGCAAATGGCGAGGCCCATGCCCATGCCATCGGGCTTGGTGCTGAAAAAGGGCTCGAACAGGCGGCTCAGGTTTTCGGACGCGATGCCGGGGCCGGTGTCGGCGACCGAGAGCTGCACTGCGCCGTCGGCATTCACCCCGGTGCTCAGCTCCAGCTGGCCGCCACCCTGGCCGTCCATGGCCTGCATGCCGTTCATCAGCAGATTGATGATCACCTGTTGCAGCTGCACGCGGTCGCCCAGCACCGGCGGCAAATCGTCGCCCAAGGCAAGGCGCAGCATCACGCCATGCGATGCCAGTTCGCGCCGCACCAGGGTTGCGCTTTCTTCCGCCACTTCGTTCAGGTCCAATGGCAGTTGTTCCGGATCGCTGCGCCGCGCCAGCGCACGGATACGCGTGATCACTTCGGAGGCGCGGGCGGTGTCGGACTGGATGCGGCCGATGGCGGTGCGCACTTCTTCCAGTTCCGGCTGCGGGCGGTTCAGCCAGCGCAGCGCTGCCGAGCCGTTGGCGGAAATCGCGGCCAGTGGCTGATTGACCTCGTGGGCGATAGAGGCCGCCAGTTCGCCCAGCGTGGAGACGCGTGCCGCATGCGCCAGCTGGGCGCGCGATTCGCGCAGCGATTCTTCCTGCTGCCACAGGCGCTCGTTGGCGCGGTGGTTGCTGCGCGCGAGATAGCCGGTGATGGCGATGGCGGCCAGGCTCATGGCGCAGCGTCCGGCCGAGTCGTCCGCCAGCGTGCCCCAGTTGGAAATCACGTAAGCCACCAGCGTCAGGACGAAGCACAGCGCGGTCACCGTCGACAGACGATGCGGCCAGGCGCGCACCGACGCCAGCACCACCACCACGTACAGCACTGCAATGGCAATATCCAGCGGCGTGAAAGCGTCGATCGAAAAGATCGTCGCCGCCAGCAGCACGATGGCGGGACGCAGCAGTGGATGGGGAGTGAGGCGCAACATCCAGTCAGTATAGTTCAGTTAAGAACCAGTGGTGCATCGGCAAGCCCCAACTTAAACCAATGTATAGGTTCCTATACCGAGGTGCGATGGCGGCTGGCCGCGGATCGCCCTACGCTGTCGGAAAATCCATCGGGAGAGCTGATATGCAATGGTTCCGCAACCTCAAAATCGCCCACAAGCTGGCCGTGGCCTCACTGGGAACGCTGGTGTTGACCGCCTCCCTCGGCCTGTTTTCCCTGTTCGAATTGCGCACCCTGGACCACGCCAGCGATGAGCTGACCAATAAATGGTCGCCCGCCACGCGCACCATCCTGGAAATCAAGGCGGCGCTGCTGCGTTACCGGACATTCGAGCTGCAACACGCGCTGTCGAATGCGCCAGCCGATTACGACGACTACGAAAACCAGATGGCGCGCCAGATGGACATGGTGCGCGGCTTGATGGCGCGTTACCAGGAGCTGCTGGCCAGCGAGGAAGTGCGCGATAGCTGGCGCAGGTTCCAGCAGGAGCTGGACAGCTATGAAACTGCCGCGCACCGGGTGGCGGCCATCTCGCGCAGCGGCGACCTGGACGGTGCACGCCGCGCCGTGCGGGGCGAATCGCGCACGCATAATTTTGCCGCGGCCGATGAAATCAGCCGCCTGGTGCAGCTGGACATGGCCGGCGCCGCGGCCGCGCGCCACAGCGCGGAGCAGGCTTACCTTCACGCCCGCATCCTGATCTTCGCCACGCTGGGCGCCAGCCTGCTGCTGGGCGGCTTGCTGGCCTGGCGCATTGGTGCAGTGATCGCAGCGCCGCTGGGCGCCGCCGTGAGCGTGGCCGAGCGTGTGGCGCAGGGAGATCTGAGTACCACCATCGAAGGCCATAGCGGCGACGAAACCGGCCACCTGCTGGCGGCCCTGCGCGGCATGAATGAGCGCCTGCGGCATGCGGTGGGCGAGGTGCGTTACGGCGCCGACGCGGTGGCGGGCGCCGCCACCGAACTGGCCGAAGGCAATCACGAACTGGCTGCACGCACGGCGCAGCAGGCGGCAGCACTGGAGGAAACGGCAGCGGCGATGGGGCAGTTGACGGAGTCCGTGCGCCAGAACGCCGATCATGCACAGGACGCCAGCGTTGTCGCGGCAAGCACCGCCAGCCAGGCGCGCGATAGCGGCACTGCCGTCGCTGAAATTGCGCAAACCATGGCGCGCATCACGGAAGCGGCGGGGCGCATGAACGAGATCGTGCAGGTCATCGACAGCATCGCCTTCCAGACCAATTTGCTGGCCCTGAACGCATCGGTGGAGGCGGCGCGGGCGGGAACCCATGGCCGCAGCTTTGCCGTGGTGGCCTCCGAAGTGCGCCAGCTGGCCCAGCGCAGCGCCGGATCGGCCAGGGAGATTCGCCTGCTGATTGAGGATTCGATCCGCAAGGTGGGCGAGGGCGCAGCGCGGGTGCAGCGCGCGGGCGTGAGCATCGAGTCGACCATTGCGGGCGTGAGCGAGGTGTCGGCGCTGCTGCATTCGATCAGCGGCGCGGCGCGCGAGCAGCGGCTGGGCATTGAGCAGGTGAACAGCGCTGTGGCGGAACTGGGCGTGGTCACGCAGCGCAATGCGGCGCTGGCGGAGGAGTCGTCGCACGCGATGCAGGGCTTGCAGGAGCAGGCGGGCCTGCTGGCGCGCGCGGTGGGGACGTTCAGGCTGGCGCCGCAGGCACGCAGGCATGGCGGATCGATGATCCGCCCTACGATGCGTCCCGTGCTCACGTAATTGCGTTTTGCGTGGGGCGGGTCATTGATCCGCCGCTTTGCTGGTGTTTCCACGCAGAAACTGCGCAGAAAGAGTAAACTACGCCCTTTCTGTCGCATTAGGCGATTCGAACAATAACCAACAAGCGAGTGCCGCCATGTCTGACACACCAGTCCTGTTTACCGATCTCCAACTGAGCGCCCCCATCCTGAAAGCGCTGAAGGAGGTTGGCTATGAAGCCCCGTCGCCGATCCAGGCCTCGACCATTCCGCACCTGCTGGAGGGCCGCGATGTGCTGGGCACCGCGCAGACGGGTACTGGCAAGACCGCGGCTTTCGCGTTGCCGATCCTGAGCCAGATCGATATCAAACAAGCCACGCCGCAAGCCCTGGTGCTGGCGCCGACGCGCGAACTGGCGATCCAGGTGGCGGAAGCTTTCCAGCGCTACGCCAACCACATCCCCAAATTCCATGTGCTGCCGATTTACGGTGGCCAGAGCTACGGCCCGCAGCTGAGCGCCTTGCGCCGCGGCGTGCACGTGGTGGTGGGTACGCCGGGCCGCGTGATCGATCACCTGGATAAAGGCTCGCTCGACCTGTCCGGCCTGAAGACCATCGTGCTGGACGAAGCGGATGAAATGCTGCGCATGGGCTTTATCGACGACGTCGAGCGCATCCTGCAGGAAGTGCCGGAATCGCGCCAGACCGCGCTGTTCTCGGCCACCATGCCGCCGGCGATCAAGCGCATCGCCACCACTTATCTGCACAACCCGGCCGAAGTGATGGTGGCGGCGAAGACCACCACCAACACCAATATCCGCCAGCGCTACTGGCTGGTGAGCGGCATGCACAAGCTGGATGCGCTGACCCGCATTCTGGAAGCGGAACCGTTCGACGGCATGATCATCTTCTCCCGCACCAAGCTGGGAACGGAAGAACTGGCGGAACGCCTGCAGGCGCGCGGCTTCTCGGCCGGCGCCATCAACGGCGATATGCAGCAGGCCGCGCGTGAGCGCATGATCGGCCAGCTCAAGGACGGCAAGATCGATATCCTGGTCGCCACCGACGTCGCCGCGCGCGGCCTGGACGTGGAGCGCATCAGTCACGTGGTCAACTACGACGTACCCTACGACCCGGAAAGCTACACCCACCGCATCGGCCGCACCGGCCGCGCCGGCCGCAGCGGCGAGGCGATCCTGTTCATCACGCCGCGCGAGCGCAACCTGCTCAAGCTGATCGAGCGCACCACGCGCCAGCCGGTCACGCCGATGCAGCTGCCGACCCTGCAGGCGGTGAACGATGTACGTGTCCAGCGCTTCAAGGACGAGATCACGGAAACGCTGGCGGCCGGTGGCCTGGAGCATTTCCAGTCCCTGATCGAAGACTACGAGAACGAGCACAATGTGCCGGCCACTGAAATCGCGGCGGCGCTGGCCATGATGGGACGCGGTGGCAAGCCGCTGCTGCTGGATAAATCGCTGGAACGCGGCTGGCACGACGACGGCGCGCCGCGTCCGGAACGCGCCGAGCGCGACGACCGCCCTCAGCGCGAACCGCGCGAACCACGTGAACCTCGCGCGAAGAAGGAGCGCATGCCGCGCGAAGCTGAACCAGGCATGCAGACCTATCGCGTGGAAGTGGGCTACCGCCACGGCGTCCGCCCCGGCAATATCGTGGGCGCCATCGCCAACGAAGGCGGCGTCGATTCCAAATACATCGGCCGCATCGAGATCTTCGACGACTACACTGTGCTGGATATGCCGGACGACTTGCCAGCCGGCACACTGGACGTGATCGCCGGTCTGCGTGTGGCAGGCCAGACCCTGCGCATCCACCGCGACGGCGAGACGGCGCCGGCCGCAGCGCCTGCTCCGGCGGCACCTTCGCCACGCAAGCGCCCGGAGCCTGAACTGGCGGCGCGCGCGGATGACGAGGATATGGCCTTCGACGAAAAGCCGAAGAAGAAAAAGAAGGACAAGGCGGAAGGCCCCGGCGTGCCGATGCGCGCCTACCGCGTGGAAGTGGGCAGCCAGCACTCGGCCACGCCGGCCAACCTGGTGGGCGCCATCGCCAACGAAAGCGGTCTGGAAGCGCGCTACATCGGCCGCATCGAGATCATGGGCGATCACACCTTCCTCGAAATGCCGGACGGGATGCCGGACGAGATTTTCCGTCATCTGAAAAAGGTCTGGGTCGGTGGGCAGCAGCTGAAGATCAGCCTCGCCGATGAAATGCCGCCCGAATCGGGCAAGCACACGCCGCCCAAGAAGCCGGTGAAAAAGGCTAAGTAATACTACGTATCGCGCACAGTGGCGGTGCAGTTTGTGTTGAATTTGCACCACAAGTAAGCCGCCGCTGACGCCAAACCCGCCTTACAGCGCCATTTCATTCATGGCCTGGAAATTGCATAAACATTGCCTGGTTATCCTTTTTTTGAAAGGTGGCGAATGTTATTGCGAAACGATCTCCTTGAATTTAGTGAACCGAGGCGCCGCATCGTCCGGATTCTGTGGATCGATGTGGCACGCAGTTTCGCCTACGTGTTCGACGTGGCTTCCGAAGCAGCGGAAGTCGAATTGCATCGCCTGTCCGTGCTGGAAGGCGAAATCGGCAAGGGCCGCATACGGCGTCTGGAATCCGATCCTTACCTGGTGGTGACGAACACCGAGGCACTGCCGCCCAAGCATGTCGAGTTGCGCGAACGTGCCTGGAATGTGATCTCCGACCTGATCACACAGGAGCCCGACATCTACGAGCCTGGCCGGCGCGGCCAGCTGGTGCAGGCGGCGACCCGGCAGCATGGCGTGTCGCACCCCACCATCTACCGCTATCTGCGCCGTTACTGGCAGCGTGGCCAAACGCCCAATGCCCTGTTGCCGGACTACGCCAACTCCGGCGGCCGCGGCAAGCGGCGCACGGCGTCGCCAGGCGTCAAACGGGGACGTCCACGCAAGGATGGCGGCCAGGTAGGCGTCAATGTGGACGATGCGATGCGCGCCGTTTTTCGGCTGGCTTCTGCACGCTACGCGGCCCGCAACCTGCAGTTCTCACGCCGCGGTGCGTATGACGAGATGGCGCGGGACTTTTTCTGCGAGCGTGTGCAGGACCCGTATTCGCGCCGGATACGCCGCGTGACCTCGGCGGAACCGGTTCCGAGCTTTGGCCAGTTCAACTACTGGCTGGATCAGGACCATCTGACCGCTGCGCAGCCGATGCCGGCACCCCTGCCGGATACGACTGCGGTAGGGCGTACCGGCCAACCGGCCAGCGACTACCGCCTGGACATTCTGCCCTTCGGCATGCAGCTGCTGCACGCGCAGGACCGGCAGCTGCTGGCCGGAACGCCTGTCCTGTATGTGATCACGGATGTATTCAGCGGCATGGTGGCCGGCATGTATGCCAGCTTTGAAGCACCCAGCTGGGGACAGGCCATGATAGCGCTAGCCAGCTGCGCTGCAGAGAAGACGCGTTTCGCGCGGCGCCTGGGCCGTCTGCTGGCGCCGCAGGAGTGGCCGAGCTGCCATTTACCGGAACGCTTGCTGCTGCCGCCGGAGCTGATGCTGCGTGCAGACGGTGATGCGCTGCTGGCGAATTTCCATATCCGCTGTGTGGCCGATTTCGAGGCGCCGGCCCGTCCCTGGATGGCGGCGCTGCGGGCCTGCTTTGGCGCGGCGGCCGACGGCAAGGCGGGCACGCTGGACGGCATCATCACGCTGCAGGAATTCCGCCGCATTGCCATGGACGTGCTGCTGGCCTATAACCATCAGCAGGGCGCCAGCGGGCACGCACCATTGCAGCTGTGGGACTGGGGCGTGCGCCGCCGCGGCTCCTCCCTCAAGCAGTTCCCGGAGGATCTGGTGCGTTGCTGCCTGTTGCCGGTCAGCGAAGCGTGGGTAACGGCCGAAGGCATCTGCGTGGCGGGCAATTACTTCAGCTGCGTGCGTGCCGAGAACGAGCACTGGTTCGAGCGCGCACGCACGCGTGGACGCTGGCCGGTGCGCGTGGCGGTCGACCCGTCGGCGGATGGCATGGTGTATCTGGTTGATGCCGCCGCGCCGCTGCAATTCCATGCATGCCGTCCAATCGAACGCATCGCGATGGTGCGCCCAGCCTTGCAGGAGGCAAGCGCCTGAAAAAGAGCTTACACAAAACAAAGTAATGTCGTAGATCGTATTGAAGCGCGCCTTATCCTATAAGGCGCGCTTTTTGTTTAATGAGTTTATTTTAGGGCCGGAATAGAGTCATTTCGCAAGCCGTTTTGGCATACCGATTGCTTTACCACTGTCATTCATAGCAGACGAGGTGACAGATGGAAGAACGCTCGATAACAAGGCGGCAGTTCCTGTACCGCGCAGCAGCAGTGGGTGGTACAGGGCTCTTGCTGAACACGATGAATGCCTGGGGCATCGGAATTGCTTCGCGGGTGAATACGCCACCCGTGCTGGCCGGCAGCGGAAAAGGCAAGCGCGTCGTAATTCTGGGCGCAGGCCTGGCCGGCATGACGGCAGCCTACGAACTGGGCAAGCTGGGCTACTCCGTGCAGATACTGGAGGCGCGCGAATTTGCCGGTGGCCGCTGCCAGACTGCGCGTAAAGGCTTCGCGCTGACGGAGCTCGGCGGCGAGAAGCAGGAGTGCAGGTTCGACGAAGGCCATTACATCAACCACGGACCGTGGCGCATTCCGCTGCATCACCAGTCCACGCTGTACTACACCCGCCTGTTCGAAGTTCCGCTGGAAGTGATGGTCAACGACAACGACCATTCTTATGTGTACTTGCAGAATGGCGGCCCGCTGGCCAACCGGCGTTTGCGTCCGGCCCAGGTCAAGGCCGACATGCGCGGCCATGTGGCGGAGCTGCTGGCCAAGGCGGTCAAGGGGAATATGCTGGATCAGGAGCTGAGCGCGGACGACAAGCGCGCGCTGCTCGACTACCTGGCGCACGAGGGGCAGCTGGACCAGGTGGACCTGCGTTACAAGGGCCGCAGCGGCCGCGGCTACGCAGTCAATCCCGGTGCCGGGTTGAATCCCGGTACTGCATCGGACCCTCTGGGCTTCGAGGAGCTGCTGCAGTCCCGCATCGGCAATGTTTACAGCGCGGTGCAGGACTTCCCGATGCAGAACACCATGTTCCAGCCGGTGGGTGGCATGGACCAGATTGCCAAAGCATTCGAAAAGCGTGTCGGCCGACACATCCAGTACAAGGCCGAAGTGCAATCGATCACCCATGGTGAGCGCGACGTGAAGGTGACCTACAAGGACACCGCCAGCGGCAAGCTGCGCAGCGTCACGGCCGACTATTGCCTGTGCACCTTGCCGCTTTCCGTGCTGCGCCATGTGGAGACGGACTTCTCCGACAAGTTCAAGCAGGCCATTGCCACCGTCGCCTATGCGCCGGTCGGCAAGATCGGCCTGCAGATGAAGCGCCGCTTCTGGGAAGAGGACGACCAGATCTACGGCGGCCATGTGCTGACCGATATGGCGGGCATCAACACGATCTCGCTGCCTTCTTCGAACTGGCAGAAGAAGAAGGGCGTTCTGCTGGGCTACTACAACTACCAGACCTCGGCCATCGAAGTGAGTGCGCTGTCGCCGGCCGAGCGGGCCGAATTTGCCGTCAAAGCCGGCGAACAAATCTTCCCGGCCTACCGTTCCTCCTTCGAAAACGCCTTCTCCGTGGCGTGGCACCGCGTGCAATACAACCTTGGCGGCTGGGCTGACTGGAATGAAGAAAAGCGCAAGACGGTCTATCCGCTGCTGCTGGAAGGCGAGGGCAGGGTGATGCTGGCCGGCGAGCACCTGAGCTACCTGGGCGGCTGGCAGGCCGGCGCCATCGAATCGGCATGGCAGCAGCTGCAACGCATTCATGAAAGGGCAAGCGCATGACATTAAGGACCATTCTCATTGCGGCGCTGCTGATCGTGCACGGCGGCGCCAGGGCCGACGGCAAGGCGCTGTTCACGAAGAACTGTGCGGCCTGCCACCAGGCCAGCGGCAAAGGCATTCCCGGCGCTTTCCCTGCATTGGCGGGCAACAAGTTCGTGCAGGGGCCGCCGGCCGAAGTGGCGGCCGTGCTGCTGAAGGGGCGCGGCGGCATGCCTGACTTCAGCCCGACGCTGTCCGACGCGGACATCGCCGAGGTGCTGAGCTATGTGCGCAGTGCCTGGGGCAATCAGGCGGACGCGCTGCCGGAGCAGGAAGTCGCCGCCCTGCGCGACACATTAAAGGTGGAGAAGTTTGCCGCCGGCCAGATGTCCAACAAACACTAAGGAAAACCATGCAAGCAAAACTGATCATTGGCGCCGGCCTGCTGTCCCTGGCTTCCGGCATGGCGTCGGCACAGGACATCATCCGCCACAAGATTCCCGGTTCCGATTTTCCGATCGCGCAGGCAGTGACTTTGCCGCCAAACGCCACTATCCATTTCATCAGCGGCCAGGTGCCGCCGGTGATCGACAAGAATGCCCCGGCCGATTCGCTTGCGGCCTACGGCGATACCAAGACCCAGACACTGGGCGTACTGAAGAAGATTGAGGAGATCCTGAAGGGCATGGGCCTGGGGATGGGCGACGTGGTGAAGATGCAGGTCTTCCTCGTCGGCGATCCGGCCAAGCAGGGACGCGCGGATGTGAAGGGCTTCATGGAGTCCTACACACAGTTCTTCGGCGGCGCGCAACCCAACCTCCCGGCACGTGCCGTCATGCAGGTCGCTGCGCTGAACTCGCCCGGCTGGCTGGTCGAGATCGAAGTCGTAGCGGCAAAAAAATAGCGTCACCACTCAATCCTCACCAAAAAGGAACACGCGATGCATAAGAAGGGCAAACTGAAAACCTGTGCTGCAGCGGTGATGCTGCTATACGCCGGCGTGAGCTTCGCCGATCCTGCCGATGCTCCGGAGGCGCAAGCCGATGCAGTCGGCGGTGCCGCTGCCGCCAGCCCGGCCATGGCCGGCGCCGTGATCGTGACCGGCACGCGCGCCAATGGCCTCAAAGTGGAAAACAGTGCATCGCCTATCCAGGTTCTGGATTCCGGTACCTTGCAGCGTACCGGCCAGCCGGACCTGATTCAGGCACTGGCGCAAAACCTGCCCTCCTTCACCGCCCAGGCTTTCGGCGGAGACACCGCCAACCTGACGCTGTCGGCCCGTCTGCGCGGCCTGAGCCCGAATAACGCGCTGGTGCTGGTCAACGGCAAGCGCCGCCACGGCACCTCCAACCTGGCCGTGCTGGGCGGTCCATACCAGGGCAGCGCTGCGGCGGACCTGAACTTCATTCCAGTGGCGATGATCGACCACATCGAAGTGCTGACCGACGGCGCGGCGGCGCAGTACGGTACGGACGCGATTGCCGGTGTGATCAACATCATCCTGAAGTCGAACAACCAGGGCGTGAGCGGCAGCATCAGCGGCGGCGGCTACTCCGATGGCGGCGGCAAGACGCCCGACGCCACGGCGAACGCCGGCTTCAAGCTGGGCGAGCAGGGCTTTCTCAGCATCACGGCGGAGGGTAAGTACCATGACTTCACCGACCGCGGTGGCGTCGATCCGCGTGTGACCGATCCTGCCAACATCAAATCCATGCCGCTGCTGCAGGTGCCCGGCTATCCGCAGCTGAACCACATATCCGGCGATGCGCAGTATCACCTGTACACCTTTGCCGCCAATGCGGGCTATGACCTCGGTAATGGCATTGAGCTGTATGCTTTCGCCACCGCCGGCCGCAAGAACGCGCGCGCCTTCGAGAACTACCGCATGCCGAACCGCTTGCCGGCCGTCTATCCGCTCGGCTTTAGTCCCAAGGAAACCATGCGCGAGGAAGATTTCGCGTTCACTGCGGGCGCCAAGGGCAAGATCGATGTGTGGAACTGGGACTTCAGTAGCACCTATGGCCGAGACAAGTCACGCATTGGTGTCGAGGACTCCGGCAACGTCTCGCTTTACCAGGATACCGGCTACACCCCGACGGTGTTCAAGGCGGGCCAGTTCATCGCCAGTCAGTGGACCAATAACCTGGACGTGAGCCGCGACTTCGAAGTTGGCATGGCCTCGCCGCTGACGTTCGCTCTGGGCCTGGAACATCGCCGCGACGAGTACGAAATTAAGTCCGGTGACGAGGCATCGCGCTACAAGGAAGGTTCGCAATCCTATCCGGGCTTCTCGTTGACCGATGCAGGAACACACTCACGCAACAACGAGGCGGCCTATGTCAACTTCATCGTCAAGCCACTGGCCGAATGGACGGTCGACCTGGCGGGCCGGTATGAGCACTTCAGCGATTTCGGTAACGCCAAGGTGGGCAAGCTCACCAGCCGCTATGACTTCAATCCGATGTTCGCGTTGCGTGGCACGTATTCCAACGGCTTCCGCGCGCCGACGCTGGCGGAGGAATACTACTCGGCCACCAATGTGTCGCCGCGCAGCGCCTTCGTGCAGCTGGCGCCGAACTCGCCGGGTGCGAGGCTGGTGGGCGTGGACGGCCTGAAGCCGGAAGCATCCACCAACCTGAGTCTGGGCCTGGTGCTGAACCCGGCCAGCAATCTGGCGGTGACGCTCGACGCTTACCAGATCAAGATTCGCGACCGTATTGTCGGTTCAGGCGCGCTGTATGGCTCCGGCGGGTCGGACAACTCGCCGGCCGTGGTGGCGGCGATCAAGGCGAACGGCAATGTGCTCGATCCGACCGTGGTGCAGACGGGTATCAACATCTTCTCGAATGCCGTCAACACGCGTACGCGTGGTGTGGAGTTCGTGACGACCCTGAACAGCAATTATGCCGACTATGGCCGTGTGGACTGGTCTGTGGCCGCCAACTGGAACCAGACCCGTGTGACCAAGATCAACCAGGCGCCGGCCCAGCTGCAGCCGCAGTCGCTGCTGGACAAGCAGGCGATCTCCGATCTCGAAACGGCGGCGCCAAAGACGCGCATCAATCTGGGGGCGCTGTGGAAGCGCGGCCCGTGGACGGTCAATCTGCGTGAATCCCTGTATGGCAAATCGCATGAATTCGGCAGTCCGGATGGCGCGGTCTGGTACAAAACCGAGATCGGCAACACGGCGATCACGGATCTGGAAGTCAGCTACAAGCTGAATAAGGCCTGGACGCTGACGGTGGGCAGCAATAATCTGTTCAACAAGTATCCGGACAAGGTCAACGCCGAGCTGCTGGCGGTGTATCGCGCCAATCTGGACAACACGGCCGTCACGATCTATCCATCCTTCTCGCCATTCGGCATCAACGGCGGCTACTACTACGCGCGCGCCAGCTTCCGCTTCTGAGCGGCGCAGCATGACAGGCGGGTCAGGGCGCGGTATGCTGCGCCCTGACCCGTTTTTTGTCGAGAGAGCTGATGGCTGCTGCACCCATGACCCTGCAGGATTACCTGGCGCTGGACGGACGCGCGCCGGACAAGCATATTGCCTATGGCGCCGCGCCGTCGCAGTTTGTTGAGCTGTATCTGCCGCAAGGTCCGGGACCGCATCCGGTCGTGGTGCTGCTGCATGGCGGCTGCTGGACGGTGGATTTCGGCGGCATCCGCCAGATGCGCAATATGGCCGGCGCACTGACTCGCGCCGGTGTGGCGGTGTGGAATGTGGAGTATCGCCGCTACGATGAGGCGGGCGGCGGCTATCCGGGCATGTATCAGGACGTCGCCACGGCGGTGGACCTGCTGCGCGAGCACGCGGCGGCGGGATCGCTCGATCTGGCGCGCATCGCCGCAGTAGGCCATTCGGCGGGCGGACATCTGGCGCAATGGGCCGTGTCGCGCCATAAGCTGCCGGCCTGGAGCGCCGCGTGGGTGAGCAATCCGCTGCCGATTCCTGCGGTGGTCAGTCTTGGCGGCCTGGCAGACCTGCGCAATGAAGCGGGCCTGATCTGTACCAGCTGCGAGCGCGTTACATCACAGCTGGCGGGTGAACCAACGACGGAACGTCCGGATGTATTTCTGGATACCTCACCCGCCGAGATGCTGCCCTGCGGCGTGCGCAGCGTGCTGATTCACGGCGAGTTCGATGAGATTTCACCGCTGTCCACCGGCGAGCGTTACGCGGCGCGTGCGCGGGCGGCGGGTGATGCGGCGGAAGTGCTGGTGCTGCCGGGTGGTGGGCACTATGACGAGGTATCGGCCGATTCACCGTCGTGGGCGATCGTCGGCCGCGAAATTCTCAAGGCGCTGGGTATTTGAGCGCGTTGAGTTTCATCTTCTCGACGGCGGCCTGATACAGGTCGACGTCGAGTTTATCGGCCAGCTGCACGAGATAGAGCAGCACGTCGGCCAATTCCTGGCCCACGCCTTCGCGCGTGGCCGCATCCAGCTCGGACGGCACACCCGTCTTCAGCCACTGGAAGTGTTCGACCACTTCCGCCGCTTCAACGGACATCGCCATCGCCAGGTTCTTGGGCGTGTGGTACTGCTCCCAATCGCGCGCGGCAGCAAAGGCGCGCGTGGCGTCGCGCAGGGCGGTCAGCGAATCGGCACTCATGCGACGCGCTTCTCCATGAACACGCTGAGCGGATCGTCCGGGTAGCCGCCATAAGGTCCGCGGCGGGCATAGCCGACCCGTTCATACAGGGCCAGCGCCTCGTGCTGGTAAGGTCCCGTTTCAAGCATGAACTGCGTCACGCCGCGCTGCTGCGCTTCGCCTTCGAGGGCGCCAAGCAGCTTGCGCGCCACGCCTTGTCCGCGCGCGGCAGGCGACACGTACATGCGTTTCACTTCGCCGAATTCCGGCGTCACCACGATCGCGCCGCAGCCGACGGCCGCGCCTTCCGGCGAGCGGGCAACGGCGAACAGCACATTGGACTGGGTCAGGGATGCCATGTCGAGCGCGTACACGGATTCGGGCGGATAGAGCGTGAGCTGGTAGGCGTCGAGGTCGGCGATCAGGGCCACGACCTCGGGCTGGTTGGGAGTCTCGAAAACGATTTTCATGAATCGATCTTATCACGCCCGCCCGTGGTATTCTCTTGCGCGCCCAATCCACGAGGCTGGGCACACCCACACTCACTACAAGGGAGACAAAGTGTCAAGATTTGTTCCTCGCGCGGCTGCTTTGGCCGTTGCCTCCGTATTTTTCGCCGGCGCTGCCGCCACCTCCACCGTCTTCGCTGCAGACGCTCCACGCGCCGAGAATCCCTATCTGTCGCAAGCCGATGCTGCTGCGCGCTCCGCGCGCGTATCGAACGTGGCTTATGTGCTGAACTTCACGCTGACCGGCAAGGAAAGCTTTAGCGGCACGACCACGGTGCAATTTGATCTGAAAGACAAGGATCAGCCGCTGACCCTGGACCTGGACAAGGCCACCATCAGGAAGCTGACCGTCAACGGCAAGGAAGTCCAGCCGCAGTACAACAAGTGGTTCATCACCCTGGCGGCCGCCGACCTCACCGCAGGCCGCAATACGGTGAGCGTGGAATATGAGTGTCTGCACAGCACCAATGGCGAAGGCCTGCACCGCATGGTCGACCCGGTCGATGGCCGTGTCTACACTTATTCGCATTTCGAGCCAGCCGCTGCGCATCAGATGTTCGCCGTGTTCGATCAGCCGGACCTGAAGGCGACTTACCAGGTCAACGTGACCGCGCCTGCCGATTGGACTGTCGCATCCACCACGCGCGAAACGAAAGTGGAAGATGCCGGCGCCAGCAAGCACTGGACCTTCCCGGTATCGAAGATTCTGAGCCCGTACAACTTCTCCATGCACGCCGGCCCGTACAAGGTATGGGAAGACAAGAGCGGCAAATATCCGATGCGCCTGTTCGCGCGCCAGTCCGTCGCGCCGCAGATCCAGCCGGAAGAATGGTTCAAGTACACCAAGCAGGGCCTGGCCTGGTTCGACGACTACTTCGGCATTCCTTACCAGTACGAGAAGTATGACCAGCTGCTGGTGCCAGACTTCCTGTATGGCGCCATGGAAAACGCGGGCGCCGTGACGTTTGCGGAACGCGGCTTCATGCACAAGGATAAGATGACCGCCTCCCAGCGCCACGATCTGGCCAGCGTCATCATGCACGAGATGGCGCACCAGTGGTTCGGTGACCTGGTCACCATGCAGTGGTGGAATGGCCTGTGGCTGAACGAGAGCTTCGCCTCCTTCATGGGCACCCTGGCGACTGCCGAAGCGACGGAGTTCAAGAACGGCTGGCAGTATTTCTACACGCAAGGCAAGGCGCGCGCCTATGTGTCGGACGAGCAGGTGACCACGCACCCGATCGAAGTGCCGGTACCGTCCACCGCCAATGCATTCGACAATATCGACGCCATCACCTACTCGAAGGGCGCGTCCACGCTGAAACAGCTGCGCCATCTGCTGGGTGAAGAAACGTTCCGCAAGGGTGTGCACAACTACCTGGTGAAGTACCAGTACAAGAACGCCAAACTGGATGACTTCATCGGCAGTCTGGGTGATGCGGCAGGCCGCGACCTGTCGCAATGGACCAAAGACTGGTTGTATCAGCCGGGCGTGAATACCATCACCGCAAATTACAGCTGCGCGGGCGGCAAGATCAACAGCTTCAATCTGCAGCAGACCGCCAGCGCGCAATACCCGGTGCTGCGCGAGCAGCGCGTGCAGGTTGCGCTGATGGACAAGCAGATGAAGGTCGGCAAAGTGGTGGCCGTGACCTACAAGGGCGCGAACACCGAAGTGCCAGAACTGAAAGGCGCCGCTTGCCCGGATCTGGTCTACCCGAACTATCAGGACTGGGGCTTCGCGAAAGCCAAGCTGGATAAGCATTCCTTCGCCAGCGCGCGCAAGAGCCTGAGCAAGGTGGAAGACCCGCTGCTGCGCGCCATGCTGTGGCAGTCGCTGTGGGATGGCGTGCGTGACGGCGAGCTGCCGCTGAACGAGTTCGTGCAGGCAGTGCTGAACAACGCACCGGCCGAAAAGGACTACGTGGTGCTGGGCGATGTGCTGACCAAGACCACGCAAGCCAAGGCATATCTGGACAAGATGAATCCGGACGCCGCCTACAGCCGCAAGACTGCCGCCGCACTGGAGCAGATGACCTGGAAAGGCGCGCAGTCGAGCGAGGGTGACTTCCAGCGCCGCTGGATCGGCCAGTACGTGGCCTTCGCCACCACGCCGGAAGCGCAGAAGCGTCTGGCGGGCCTGCTGGATGGCTCGGTCAAAGTGAATGGCCTGAACGTGAGCCAGGATCTGCGCTGGACCATCATCGAGCACCTGAATGCCGTGGGCTACAAGGGCGGCGATGCGCTGCTGGCGGCGGAACAGGCGAAGGACAAGTCCGATACCGGTGAAGCTGCAGCACTGGCGGCGACCGTGGCGCGTCCTGATGCGAAGGTGAAGGAAGAGTGGATCGCCAAGATCGGCGACACGCAAAGCAAGCTGCCGTTCTCGCGCCTCCGCACGGCGATGGAATCCATGTACCCGGCTTCGCAGACCAGGCTCGCCGAGCAGACCGCGGCGGAACGCCTGGCCCAGCTGCCCGTGCTGGACAAGGCTGCCGGTCCGGTCTTCATGCGCACTTACGCTACGCGCATGATCCCGGCCAGCTGCACGGCCGACAGCGTGGCACGCCTGGCGGCGGCAGCCGAGCAGGATAAGGAGCTGTCCGCCGGTACGCGCCGCGCACTGCTTGTGACGCATCAGGAAGACGCCCGCTGCGTGACCATCCGCAAGGCGCTCACCGTTCCGCTGAGCTGATCGGTGAAGGCGCTGCCCGCCGGCGGCGCCATTGCATTTTGCTATCGATACGCCGGTGCTCAGGCGCCGGCGTATAGTGGTTTTGCTCCTCCATCACTGGGAGAAGACCATGAAAGCGACCCTCCTCACTGCGTTACTGTGCGTGCTGCCGCTCGCGGCCGGCGCCCAGTCAACGGAATCCCGGGACAGCACCGTCCGCGTGCCGGCACCGTGGAGCATCGACCTGCCAGATCATGCACTCGGCATGGTCCTCACCAATTTCGACAGCTACCAGGGCGCGTACGACCTGTCCGATGGGCGTGTCCTGTACCTCACCTCGCGCGGGCATGCCATGTACGCCCAGATCGGTGACCAGGACAAAGTCCGGGTGGTGGGCGCCACTGCCGACAGTTTTGTGGCCGTGGACCGCAGCCTCAAGCTCAGCCTGAACCAGCGGATGGACGGTGAAGTGCGCGGCGATGTGCTCTACATACCGCAAGCCAGCGCCCTTGCCGGCTTGCCGGTGAAGCCTGTTTTACTCACTTTTGGCGGTAATTAGCGCCTTTCCGACCCAGCCGGGCCCCGTCGTGGTGGCCCGGCCTTCCATTTAATTGCTGACTTGCAACAATTCGAGAGAATTGAAGGGCATTCTATTGCTTACAATGCGCCCGTTTGATCCCAATCCAAGATACCGCTCCTCCCAGCGGTTTTCCCCACCCTCCGGTGCCGCAAGGCCCGGAGGCTTTTTTTTGTCGAAAATTTTGACAGTTGAGGGCAGGTACTTATTTAAAAGTAAACGATAAGCTTTTGATAATTAAAGAAATGATGTAAAAATTTTAACGTTGGCATTGAATTTGCTCTTTGGGGCCGGTGTCCTGATCAAAACCAAACCAAGGAAGAAATTCAACAATGAAAAATTTGTCCAAGCTGCTGGGAATTTTGCTGCTGAGCCTGACGGCTTCGGCCGCCACCGCAGGCCCTGTGATCATTGCCGGTACCGATGCTGATGACCACGGTTTCGCCACCGGCACGACCAATATGACCGGCTGGCTGTTCATGCAAAAGGCATTCGAGAACATCGCAGGCCAGGTCAGCAACGGCAGGAACTCCATCGTCTGCCTGGGCTGCAACGGCTCGCAGGCCGGCGCTGCCTTTGATTCGTCCACCCAGAACTCCGCGCTGACCGGCTCCTGGACGTTTGCCAACCTGACTTCGCTGAGCGATATCAGCGGCTTCTTCGATGGCACGGGCGCGGTCAACATCGGCAATGCCGGCATCATCTACATGCCGACCGTGGAAAGCAATATCATTGGCGGCATCAGCGACGCCCAGCTGGCGCTGGTCAATGCCCAGGGTGCTGCGCTGAACAGCTATCTGGCGGCAGGCGGTGGCCTGTTCACGCAGGAGCAGGCCAACTCTGCCATCGGCTACGGCTGGCTGACTTCCCTGCTGCCCGGTCTGATTGTGCAGGGCGATAACGGTGGTCCGTCAACCGACACCAGCCAGCTGACGCTGACCGCAGCCGGTAACGCTGCCTTCCCGGGCCTGACCAATGCCGACGCCAGCAATGCTACGCCCTGGCACGCCTGGTTCTCCGGCAACTTCGGTGGTTTGCAAACCCTGATCACCGGCCCGATCTTCAATGATGCGGGCGGCACTTTCCCCGGCGCTGTGGTGCTGGGTGGCGGGGCCGGTACGGTGATCAGCTGCGGCTCGCCGGGCCAGCCGGCTTGCGACGTGCCCGAGCCGGATAGCCTGCCGCTGATGGGCTTCGGCCTGCTGGGCATGGTGTACACCATGCGCCGCCGCTTCGGCAAATAAGCCCTATAACCTGGCCAGGTCGGGCCCGTCCTTGCGGCCTAGCCAGGTGGTTTCGAAACGCTTACGGGCAGCGGCCAGCGCGGCAGTGTCGCCGCGCTGACGATAGACCTCGATCAGGCCACGCAACGCCCAGCCATTGCTGGGCGTTTTTGCAAATGAGGCACGGAAGGCCTGCTCCGCAGCATCCAGCCTGCCGGCACGCAGCAGGGCCGCCCCCAGCGATTGACGCACCGGGTAATACCAGTAGGGCGGCTCAGTGTAGGGCAGAGAATCCTGCGCGGCGACGGCTTCCTCATAGGCTTTGATGGCGCCGTCCATATCGCCCCTGGCTTCGGCGACGCGGCCCATCGCAATGGCGCGCGCGGTGTGCACGATGTCCGGCGCCGGCACGCCCCAATCCAGGATGGGTTTGAAGTCGGCGTTCTTTTCCAGTGCGGCCAAGGCATCCGCCTCTTTCTGCGCATCGGCTACGGCGCCCTTGCGCGCGTAGGCGGTGGCGCGGGCATAGTGCCACATGGCTTTCACCAGCACGAAGTCAGGACCCGGATCGGGCAGGGCCAGCAGCGTGTCGGGACTGCTGAACTGCACGTGCGAGAAGTAAGGCGCCGCTTTCACCGGCTGCATCACGGCGAAGGCTTTGACCAGGTCCGCAGGCAGCGCCTTGTCGAGTTTATCGGCGGCTTCCAGCGCCGCCTTGCCGTCCCCGCCCATCAGGGCCGACACCATGGCGAAGTGGATGTTGTGCGGGTAGTAGGCGCCTTTGTAGACGGGGTCGCTGTCCGCCTTGCTGAAGTATTTTTCGTCGATGGCGATCGCATCCAGATTCGATTGCAGCGCCTCGCGGTACAGGCCCACGCGGTAGTAAATGTGCGAAGGCATGTGCACGATATGGCCGGCGCCGGGAATCTGCTTGGCCAGCATGCGGGCGTAGGGCAGCGCCTTGTCCGGATGGGTGGACGCTTCCATTGCGTGGATGTAGTAGTGGATGGCTCCGGGGTGGTTGGGATTACGCTCAAGCACGCGCTCCAGGGCGTCCACCATTTCCGGCGTGCGGCCTTTGGGCTGGGCGCCTGCGGCCTGCCAGTAATCCCATGGCGCCAGATCCATCAGGCTTTCGGCAAACAGCACCTGGATATTGTCGTCATTGGGGAAGGCGCGCGCCGCGTCCGCCATCGCGGCAGCGTACGCCTGGTCCAGCGGACTGCGGTCGGCGGGCGGTTCGGCCTGATAGCGTTTGGCGACAGCGTGAATCAGCGCCTGCTCGGACGCACTGGTTTTGGCAGCCAGCGATTCGGCTTTGGCGGCGGCAGCGGCGGCGGGTGCGACGGCGTCCGGGAACATGGGCGCGTTAATGTTCGGTCCCAGCACCAGCGCCTCGCCCCAGTAGCACATGGCGCATTGCGGATCGAGCTGCTGGGCAGTGCGGAAAGCGCGCGCCGCTTCGGCATGGTTGAAGGCGAAGGTCAGGCGCATGCCCTGATCGAAATAGGCTTGCGCGGCCGCGTTGGCGGTCGTGATCTTCATGTGCAGATTGCCGAGGCTGGGATACAGCGGCGGCTTGGCGGGCGCCGCCGCCGCGCGTGGCTGCTGGGTGGGCTTGAACGGCGCCGTTTCAGCCTGGGCCAGCAGCAGCTTGTCCAGCAAGAGCGGCCGCCCCGCCTGGGTTGGCGCGCACAGGCCTGGGGAGGAGAACAGAGGATCGAAAGGCGCGCGTTCCGCGTCGGCCGCGCCAAGCGCCATCAGGGCCGCGGCCAGCAAGGTTTTCCGGTACATGATGCCTCCTTGCGCAAGGTGATGTCATGTCGATAACATCTCAACTTAGCACAGGGCAGAGCTAAGTCAAGCCGCTTCCGCTACCGAGGTGTCGCCGTGGACGCTGACGCGGTTGCGGCCGTCTTTCTTGGATTGGTAGAGGGCGCTGTCGGCGCGGCGCAGGGCTTCTTCCCAGCTGGCGTCGGTGGGGACCCAGGACGCGATGCCGAGGCTGATGGTCATGGCGACGGTATCGGCCTCGGCCTGCAGCGGGGTGGCTTCGATCAGCGCGCGCATGCGCTCGGCCACCTGGCGCACTTCGCTGGGACCATTGCTGGTGAGGAGCACCGCGAATTCTTCGCCGCCGAGGCGGAACATGGCGTCGTAGCCGCGCAGGGCGTGAGCCGCCAGCGCGGTGACGTGGCGCAGGGCCGTGTCGCCCACGGCATGGCCATGGCGGTCGTTGACCGATTTGAAGTGGTCGATATCGAAGACGATGAAGGCGGCCCGGTGATGCACCCGGCGGAAGCGCGCGAATTCGCGCTCGGCCACGTCGTGCAGGGCACGGCGGTTCAGCCAGCCCGTCAGGCTGTCGGTCAGCGAGGCTTTGCGCAACGCCAGTTCCTGATGGCGGATGACGATGACGGCGCAGCACATGCCCGCGACGGACAGGAAGATCAGCACGCACAGCGAGCCGGAAGTCTGCAGGATCTGGCTGCCGAGGAAGGTCAGCGGCGTATCGCGGCTCAGCACCATGTACAGCGTGCGCAGCGAGAGCTGGATCATGAAGCCGATCTCAATCACCATCAGCGGCACATAGGCGGAGCGCTCCGGACCGCTCGGCAAGCGCCACAGCAGGGCCACCACGTGGCAGTTGATGAAAACAATCACCGGCGTGAACAGCAGCAGCCGATTGATCACCGACGCTTGCGTGAAGGGCAGGAAGTGCAGCAGCACGGACGTCAGCGCGATCAGGGCCAGCACGTCATAGCGCGGCGCCCGTCCCAGATGCCGGCGCAACCCGGCCGCAATGGCGAAATGGCCGGCGATGTAGAAGGAGTTGGCGACCGCAGGAATCAGGAAGTGGCTCAGCTGCCAGGTAGCGGCAATCCCACCCAGGACGTTCGAACCGAGGAAAAACAGTCCGGCATACGACCAATCGCGCAGGCAGAGATCGCGCGGGTTGCCGCGGTACAGGAAAAACATGGCCATGGCCATGATGGCCGCAGCCAGCCCAGATGCAACGACCAGAGTGAAAGCATCCATCCCTTGCTTGCCTGCTGTTGTTATGGCTCGCCAGTATAGAGAGTTTCACGCGTGCAAAAATGCACAAATTGTCACAATCAAGGGAAAACGGAAAGAAACACCGCCCGCGAGGGGCGGCGGCAGACCGTTAATGGTGAAGGGGCGTGGACAAGCCCGGCTGGCCAGCGCCCAGTTCGGTACGCTGGGCGCGCTCGGCGGGGCCGGTGTCCCAATAGCTGGTGAATCGTGCCACTTTGCCATCACGTATATTGAAAACGTGAACGAAAGGATTGTCGTACTGGCGCCCGGTGTTGCGGGCCAGCCAGGTGGAGTCGCCAATGACGACCACAGTGTCGCCTTCCGCGATGATTTGTTTCGGTTCCATGTGCAGGGCTTGCACGGCGGCGTTCAGGTTGGTGAAAAACTGGGCGATGCCCTGTTTTCCGTGATAGTTGCCGGAGTAGGCTAAATATTCCGACTCGGGGCCGGTCCACTCGGCATCATCGTGATACATGTCCAGCAGGCTACGGATGTCACCGGCCTGGAAAAGCTTGTAGCCTTTCATCACCAGTTCTTTGCTCTCTTGAATATCCATGACGTCCCTCCTTTTGGCCGGCCAGCGCAGCGGCGCCGCGGATAGCCGGTCAAATCAGCCTAGTACGGCCATGGATGAAGTCAAGACACTCGCTGTCATCATGACAGGCTATGCTGCCTCCGTACCCGGCGTTGGCTCCTTGCTGCAAACCGATGACCGCTGCGGTCCCGCACAGCGGCAGCCAATCGCCGGGCTGCACAGCGCCTCAGCGCGTGCCGAAATCCTGCGTCCAGTAAGCGGCGGGACGCCTGCCGCCGCGGATGGCGTAGGCGGCGCCCATTTCCGTAAAGCCCGGATTCATCAGGTTGGCGCAGTGGCCGGGACTGGAGAGCCAGCCGGCGACGGCGTCTTCCGCGCTGACTTGTCCCAGCGAGATGTTCTCGCCGATCCTGTGCCAGCTGTAGCCGGCGTCGTGCGCGCGGTCGCCGGGCAGACTGCCGTTCTTGCCGGTGTGGCTGAAGTAGCGCCGCTCGGCCATATCTTCGCTGTGGTGCAGGGCCGCTTCCGCCAGGCGATCGCTCCACACCAGCGGCGGCGCCGGACCGAGGCTTACGCCGCCGCAGTCCTGTGGCTGCGCGCGCAGCGCATTGGTGGCGGCAAGGATCTGCTGGCCGGCGTCGGGCCAGGGCGGCAGTGTCAGCTGGGGATTCGGTGTCGGCTGGGCCAGCACCACCGTCCATGCGTTGCCGTGGCGCGAAGTGCCGATGGCCGCATACTGCGTGCTGAGCATGATGCTGCAATGCTTTTCCTGCAGCGCCTCAAACGCGGCGCGCGCATCGGTAGGGCCGGACACCTGGATCGCATCCGCCACCTCGGCCTCATAGCCCTGTTCGCCCAGCGCCGCGAGCAGGATCGAGTAGGGCCGCAGTTCGACTTGCGACAAGGCGGGCGTTGGCGCCAGCGGCGGCACCGGCGCGGGCGTGCGTCCCTGGCAGGCGGTGGGCGCGGCGCGATAGCCGTTGACCAGTGCGGCCAGCAGGTCCGCATCGTCGGCCGCGCGGGCCGGCAGCGCGGCCAGTGTGGCACAGGATACAGCGCATTTCAGGAGGAAGCTCATAAAGCCACTATGCCATTGACACTGCGCGGCGTCCACGCGGACAATGACCCTTCCACAACCCTGCTTGATAGGAGAACCTCATGAAGCTCCGTAACGTCGCGCAGTACCTGGTTGTCGTCACAAGCCTCACCCTCGCTGCTGCCGCTCCTGCTGCCGACAAAAAGAAGGAAGCAGCGCCCATGGATGAAAAAGCCGCCATGGAAGCGATGGAGAAAGCCTCCCAGCCCGGCGAAGGCCACAAGAAACTGGAACCGCTGGCAGGCAACTTCAGCGTAAAAACCAAATCGTGGATGGACCCTTCCAAACCGCCCGAGGAAAGCACGGCCACCTCCGAGCGCAAATGGATCATGGGGAACCGCTACCTGCAAGAGGACTACAAGGGAACGTTCATGGGCCAGCCCTTCACCGGCCAGGGCACGCAGGGCTTTGACAATGTGACGAAGAAGTATTTCGGCAGCTGGATCGATTCGATGAGCACCAGCATGTCGCTGTCCTGGGGCACTTTGTCTGGCAAGTCCATCAAGTACAAGGGCAATATGTCCGACCCCACTACCGGCAAGGTGGTGCCGTTCACCATGAACCTGACCATCGCGGACAACGACCACCACACGCTGGAAATGTGGGGCCCGGGTCCGGACGGCAAGAACGTGAAGTGGATGGAGCTGGCTTACACGCGCAGCAAGTAGCAGGCATGCCACAAGGGCGGGATGAGCTTGACGATCTGGACTCAGCTGCTAGATTGAAGAGTTCATCCACCTGTCTTGAAAGGATCTGCCATGCGTACCCGCCTGCCTGTTCCATTCTTGTTTGGTTTGATCGCTCTGACCCTGACTGGCTGCGCCAATATGAACCGGGCGGAAATGCGTCCGGTGGCCGTGACTGGTGCGCCGAAAGCAGTTGGCCCTTATTCGCAGGGCGTGGTGGTGAATGGCTTCCTTTATACCGCCGGTACGCTGGCGCGCGATCCCGCCACCAATAAGCCGGTTGAAGGCGATATCACCGTACAGACCAACCGCATCTTCGATAATCTGGAAGCGATCCTTGCTGGCGCTGGATGTTCGCTGAAGGATGTGGTGAAGGTGACCGTCTACATGACCAACCTCGACGAATTCGCCAAGATGAATGAGGCCTATGCGGCACGCTTCGGGGAGAGTAAACCCGCCCGCCCGCACCACCATCCAGGCAGCGAAACTGCCAGGCGGTGCGAGCATGGAGGTGGACATGGTGGCGCGCCTGCCCTGAGGCTGCGCGCCACGTGTCGCGGTGAGACTTACTTGCGCTTGTCCGCAGTCTGGTCGCGCACGGTGCGGAACTCGGAGTCCTGCGACCAGTTCGGCCAGGCGTTCGAATCCGCCATGTCGCGGCCAACGCTGTACAGCAGTTCCAGGTCGCGCGCCATGCCGGTGAATGGCCACTGTGCGCTCCATTCGTCGGACGGCTGGTGGTAGTTGTTGGTCGTGTAGCTCTCTTCGGCTTTGCGGCCGGCCGCCACGCCACCTTCCACCCAGTCTTCACCGGAGCCGAAGGACACCGCAGGCACGCCGCGCTTGGCCATCGGGAAGTGGTCGGAACGGAAGAAGTGTCCGGCTTCCGGCAGCGGATCAGGCGAGTAGGTCAGGTTCCACTGCTTGGCCTTGGCGACCATCATGTCCAGCACGTCCAGCTTGGCGCTGCCGGAAATGGTGAAGTTCCTGGCCGGGCCATAGGGGCTCAGCGCGTCCATATTGAGCATGCCGACGGTGGTCGCCAGCGGATACAGCGGATTCGCTGCGTAATACTCGGAACCCAGCAGGCCTTTCTCTTCAGCCGTGACCGCCAGGAAGACGACGCTGCGCTTTGGCGCCGGCGCTTTGCCGTAGGCGCGTGCCAGTTCCAGCAGGGCGGCAGTGCCGGTGCCGTTGTCGACGGCGCCGTTGTAGATCTTGTCGCCCTTCGCATCAGGCAGGCCGACGCCGAGGTGGTCCCAGTGCGCGCTGTAGATCACGGTCTGGTCAGGATGCTCGGAACCGGTGCGGATCGCCACCACGTTCTTCGATTTGATCACACGGGCATCCACGGCAAAGTGGCCGGACATGGTCACGCCGGTCAGCACTTGCGGCTTGAAGTCGCGGGTTTGCGCCTGCTTCTTCAGCGCGTCGAAATCGAGGCCGGCACGCTTGAACAGATCGACTGCCGCATCACGCTGAATCCAGGCTTCCACTGGTGCGTGGGCCTGGGTTGGGTCCTTGCGCACGATGTCGTACTGCACATTGGTATTGGAGTTCTTCACGGTCGCCCAGCCGTAGGATGCTGGTGCGGTTTCGTGCACGATGATGGTGCCCAGCGCGCCGCGGCGCGCCATCTCTTCGTATTTGTAGGTCCAGCGGCCGTAGTAGGTCATGGCCTTGCCGCCGAAGTCGCCCTGGCCGGTTTCGAAGTCAGGGTCGTTGATCAGGACCACGGCCAGCTTGCCCTTCAGGTCCATGCCTTTGAAGTCGTCCCACTTGCGCTCAGGCGCGGTCACACCGTAGCCGACGAAGACCAGCGGCGCCTTGTCGAAGTCGACGCGCTTCTTGCCGTTCTGCGCTGCGCGCACGGCCATCTGTTCGCCCTGGGTGTAGGTCTGCGATTGCTTGCCGTCGCTCACGGACAGCGTGACCGGGCCCTGGATTTCGAAGCGGCCCAGCGGCACGTCCTGCGTCCAGTTGCGCTTGCCCTTGACCATGTCGCCACCTGGCTGCAGGCCGGCGGCTTTGAACTGGTTGATCAGATAGGTGACGGTCTTGGTTTCGCCGATAGTGTTCGGACCGCGGCCTTCGAATTCATCCGACGACAGGACTTTGACGTCCTGCGACAGGTGCTGCGGGTCGAACTTCGGGGAATTCTCGGCGTGCGCGGCAAATGCGGATAGCATCAGGGCGGCGAGGATGGTGTGTTTCACTGATAACCTCCATTCGGATTGAAGTGCCGAGAGTATCGTCCGAATGGAGGGGCAGGTCAATCAAGCAAATGAAGCGACATCCAGTATCGCTTGCGCAAATTCGCGTGGCGCTTCCTGCGGCAGGTTGTGGCCGATGCCGCCTGTTGCAGTGCGATGTTCATATTTACTAGTGAACTTGGGGCGATATGCGGCAGGTGCTGGGTGCGGTGCACCATTGGCGTCGCCCTCCATCGTGATGGTCGGCACGCTGATCGCCGGGAATTGCGCCAGCTGCTGTTCGATCGCGTCGTACTTCGATTCGCCCTGTGCGGCGCCCAGGCGCCAGCGGTAGTTGTGGATCACGATGTCGACGTGGTCCGGATTGTCGAAGGACTGTGCGCTGCGGTCGTAAGTGGCGTCGTCAAAGGCCCACTTCGGCGAAGCCAGCTTCCAGATCAGACGATTAAAGTCCTTACGGTTCGCTTCATAGCCCGCGCGGCCACGCTCGGTCGCGAAGTAATATTGATACCACCATTCCAGTTCGGCTTGCGGCGGCAGGGGCTTCTTGTTGCCGGCCTGGCTGCCGATCAGGTAACCGCTGACGGACACCAGTCCTTTCACGCGTTCAGGATGCAGAGCAGCGATGATGTCGGCCGTACGTGCGCCCCAGTCGAAGGCGCCCAGGATGGCGCTGCGGATTTTCAGGGCGTCCATCATCTCGACGATATCCATCGCCAGCGCGGCTTGCTGGCCATTGCGGACGGTGTCCTTGGACAGGAAGCGGGTCGCGCCGTAACCGCGCAGGTAAGGCACGATCACCCGGTAGCCGGCGGCAGCCAGCAGTGGCGCCACGTCTTCAAAGGCGTGGATGTCATAAGGCCAGCCATGCAGCAGGATGACCGGCTGGCCAGTCGACGGGCCCAGTTCCGCATAAGCGATATCCAGCTCGGAAGTCTTCACATGGCGCAGCTGGTCCAGCGCCGAACGGCCGGCCGATGCGGGCAGGGTTGCTGCTTTGGCCGTTGGGCCGAAAGCCAGTTCGAGGGCAGACAGGCCGGCCAGTGCAAAAGCGCCCGTCATCAGGAAGCGGCGCTGCTTATTGATATTCTCAGACATACTTACCTCCACCTTTCGTTTTGAACAATGTAGCCAGTGTATGTAAGCCGTATGTCGGCTATGTGTCGCAATGTACAAAGGACCGCTTTTGCACGCGGAGGAGTATATCTTGACGGCTGAGTTCAGCCGCGCGCGTTGAACACCGCTGGCTGCGACGCGGCCAGCTTCATTAGTTCTTCCACCGTGACCCGGACTTTGGGCTGCATATGCCATTTCTTCTGCCAAACCACGTGGATAGGCATGGCGCCGCCGGAGAGTTCGGGCAGTACGGCCTTCAATTCTCCTGATTTCAAAGCGTCTTCCGCCAGCCAGCCTGGCAGCTGCGCCAGCCCGCAGCCGGTGACGGTCGCACACAGCAGCGCATCGCCGTCTGTCAGCTCATGACGCACCGGCACTTCAAAAGGAGCAGTGTGGCCATCTTCACTGGTCAGCAGCCAGTTCGAGCTGCCGCCACGGCGCCAGCCGATCAGGCAATCATGCTTTGCCAGGTCTTCGCGCTTCTTTGGCGCGCCGCGCCGCTTCAGGTAGGACGGCGCGGCGCAAATGACCAGGCGTTGCTCGCCCAGTTTGCGCGCCACCAGGTCAGTGTGGTCGCCCAGCATGCCGATGCGCACGGCGAGGTCGATACCTTCGCCCACCATGTCCACCGTACGGTCGCGCAGCGTGACCGATAAATCCAGCTGCTCGTGGCGCTGGCTCAGTTTCAGCAGCGCCGGCATGATGTGGCGGCGCCCGAAGGTAGTTGGCAGGTCGACGCGCAGGCGGCCGATGGGATGCCGGTGGCCGGTCGCCAGAATCGATTCGGTCTGTTCCAGGTCCTCCAGGATGCGGCGGCAGCTTTGCAGATAAGTCTCGCCCTCCGAGGTGAGATCGAGGCGCCGCGTCGTGCGATGCAAAAGCTGTACGCCGAGCCGCGCCTCCAGCCGCGAAATGCTCTTGCCCACTGCCGATCCCGTTACGTCCAGCTTCAGGGCGGCCGCAGTCAGGCTGCCTTCATCCACCGTGGTGACGAACTCGCGTATGCCTGCAAAACGGTCTTCCATGATTTGATCCTGTCAGGATTGAATGAGTGGAATTCTACCTACTAAATAAACTTAAGGGATTGAATTAGACTTTTCTCCATCGATTTCTATTGGAGAAGCAAATGAAAGCATGGCTGTTGAAGGACTTTGGACTGGCGAACCTGCAGCAGGCGGAAGTACCGACGCCGGTGCCTGGCGCGGGTGAGCTGCTGATCAAGGTTGGCGCTGTGTCGCTGAACTTCCGCGACAAGGCAATTGTCGACGGCATCTACGAACCGCATCTGGTGCCGAAGCCCCTGATTCCGGTATCCGACGCGGCGGGCACTGTGGTCGCGGTGGGCGAGGGCGTAAGCCGTTTCAAGGTGGGTGAGCGCGTGAACTCAACGCTGTATACGCGCTGGCTTGACGGCATGCCTGGCCCGGATGAACCCTTGTACTGCCTGGGCTCCCCGCTGCCGGGCGGTCTGGCGGAGTACATGATCATCCACGAACAGAGCGCAGTGAAGGCCCCGGATGAAATGAGCGATGTGGAGGCATCGACCCTGCCGATTGCAGCGCTGACGGCCTGGTATTCGCTGATGGACGTCGGTCACTTGCAGCCCGGCCAGACCGTGCTGGTACAGGGGACTGGCGGCGTCTCGATTTTTGCGGCGCAAATCGCCCTGGCGCACGGTGCCCGGGTGATCGCCACGTCCAGCAGCGATATGAACCTGGAGCGCGTCAGGGCGCTTGGCGTCCTTGACGGCGTGAATTACCGCTCCCACCCGAACTGGGAACACAGGGTGCTGGAGCTCACGGATGGCAAAGGTGTGGACATCACGCTCGATGTCGCAGGCGGCGATGGGTTGAACCAGTCGGTGCTCGCAACCCGTGTCGGCGGCACGATTGCCCAAGTCGGTTTTCTCACTGGGCAGACTTCGGCACTCAGCCTGATGCCGGTCATCTTCCGCCAGACCACAATCCGCGGCATTGCCGTCGCACCGCGCAGCTCTTTCGAACGCATGAATCCTTTCCTGGACAAGCATCGCATCAAGCCTGTCATCGATCATGTGTATTCGTTTGACGAAGCCTTGCAGGCCTATGAACACCTGGCGCGCGGGCCGTTCGGCAAGATCGTGATCAAGATCTCTGATCAGCCGTAGCAGCGGATTTCGATGCTGTGGTGGTCGGGGTCGTCGAAGTAGATGGAGTCGGCCATGCCACGCGCGCCGAGGGTGCGGCCGGGAGGGCCGCCATTGCGCTCGAAGTGGTTGCCGCCGAAGGCAATACCCGTCGCCTTCAGCCGCTGGTGCACCTGTTCGAAGTCTTCGCGCGCGAGCGCAAAGGCGAGGTGCTGTTGAAGCGCCGGCTCCGACTGCATCAGATCCAGCGTCAGGCCGGCATTGACGCGCACTATTTCGAACGGCCCGGCGCGGCCCTCATGCCGGAAGCCGAGAATGTCCTGGTAAAACCGCGCCGAGGCAGCTGCGTCGCGCACATTCAGGATCAGGTGGTCGAGCAGAATGTCAGGCATATACCAGTTCGATCAGGGCGTCGTCGGGATAGGCTTTGTTCCGGATCGGGGGCTGGAAGCCGTGGCCTTCGGGCGTCAGGTCGAGCGCGATGCGCTGATCGCCATGGAGCAGGGTGGCTTTGGCGAGCTGGCGGGCAGTCGTGGTGGGGATGAGGATCTTCTCGTGCATCGCCCAGTCCGCGCTGCGCAGCAGGGAGTTGACCAGCGACTTGAGCATGAAGCTCATTTCCGCCTTGGCCGTCGCGATCTTGACCTTGGCTTCGAGCCGCAGGTCGCCGAGGCGGCGCATATTCTCCGGCACGCCGAGACTGCGGATATCCGGTTGCCAGCGGAATTTGCTTTTCGGTTTGTTCAGCTGCAGATCGGCGTTATCGTCTGCCACCAGTTCGCTGGGCGGCAGGATAAAGGTATTGTCGGCCGCGACCGGAACGGCGAGCGAGGTGTCTTCGCCGGCGATGCGCAGGGCCAGATCGCCCATGTCGGCATCTTCTTCGGTGGGGCGCAGGCGGAAGCGCATTTCAGGCGCATCCGGCGCCAGCGTGTGGAACTCCTCGAAGGCGTCCAGACCGGCCAGCATCACGCGATAGCTCTTTAATTCGGAACTATGCATGCCCCGGACGATGGCGGCCAGCGGCTCGTCCACCGGCGTGTCGGCTAAGACCGGGCCGACGGCAAGCAGCGAGAGGGCGAGGGCGAGGGGACGGTTGCGGACGGACATGACCACGTTCGCACGGCGCGTCAGACGCCCCAGATGATGTATTCGTTTTCCTGGCTGGCGGAGCGCAGCATCTCCAGCAGGGGGAAGGCGCGGGCGTGGAAGCTCACACGCTGGAGCATGGCGTGCTCCTTGGTTTCGCCTTCTTCCTGCTCGTGGGCGTGCACGTCGTGTTCAACGTCCTCAGTCGGGTGCTCCTTGGTGTATTGCACTTCCTGCTCCAGCAATGACAGCGCCTGGGTCGCTTCGGCCGCCGTAATCACGCCACGCTTCGGGCTCTTGTTCAGCAGGCGGAGAATGCGCTCGGCATGCTCCTGGTACATCAACACTTCAGGAGAAGATTTGGACTTGAACGAAATCAACATAATGCGGCCTTCCACGAATAAATCTTGTCGTTCAGGCAGCGCGTGGTGAATTAGCCTGCCCGTAGTACAGACATTAGGCCGATTTTGTTGTTTTCCATAGAGAATTCTGTTCGCTTAAGTTTGATTTAAGTCATAGACAGGATCGAACGATCGTTGTCAGAACTTTATTTTGCTGGGTTTTCTCCCAGGAAGGTCTGTATTTTTTCGATCGTCATGGCGGGCGCTTCCTCCATCAGCCAGTGGCCGGCGCCTGGAATAACCACTTCGGTGACATGGTCGGCGGCATTGCGCATCACGATCGCTTCATTGTTGCCGAAGGACTTTTCGCCGCCGATTGCCATCACTGGCATGGTGAGTTTTGTTTTGATGGATTGGAGGTTGTCTTCCGCGTCCTTGCGGATGGACTGGAACTGGGCAAAGGCGGCCCGCATTGTGCCGGGGCGGGCGTAGAGCTTCGCATAATGCGCGCGCGTGGCTTCGTCGATTTTGGAAGGATCGCCGGCGAAGTCGTTCCAGAAGCGGTCCAGATAAATGCGCTCGCGGCCCTTGACCAGGCGCTCGGCATCCTTGCCGCCGAAATCGAAATGCCATAGTACGGGCAGGCGAACGATTTGCTCCCATGGTGGTACGCCGGGCACGGGGGCGTCCATCACCACCAGCCTGGTCGTCTTGTCCGGATAGCGGGCGGCATAGGCATAGGCGACCATGGTGCCGATGTCATGGCCGACGATATCGGCTTTGTCGACGCCCAGCATGTCCAGAATGGCGCGGATATCGCCCGCCTGCGTCTTCTTGTCGTATCCGCCGTCCGGCATCGAGGACAAGCCCAGCCCGCGCAGGTCCGGCACGATCACCTTGTGGTCTCTGGCCAGGGCCACCGCCAGTGGCGTCCACATATCGCCCGTGTCGCCGAAGCCGTGAATCAGGACCACGGCCGGACCATTGCCGCCCACCCGCACATGCAGCGTGGCGCCATCGGTCTTGATATCCTGGATCTTGAAGCTGGCAGGGTAGGGCATGGGCGCTGCGAGTGCAGGCAGTGCGGCGGCTGCCAGCAGGGCGGCAGCGAGGGCAGATACGAAGGGAATGCGCATGCGTCGTTCTCCTTTGGTTGGGTACCACCGCCCAAGAGAGTAGCAGATTCTTAAGCCGGGGCCAGTTTTTCCATCACCGCCTTGCGATAGCGGCGGCTCATACGCAGCCGCTGCGCGTCGCCGAGGACGACTTCGTATTCGCCGTCTTCGCGGATTTCCAGCGCACGGATGCGATCGAGATTGACGATGGCGGAGCGGTGAATACGGTAGAAGCCATATGGCGTCAACTGCGCTTCCAGATCGGCGAGGCTGCGGCGCAGCATGTGCGTGCGGCCCGCCGCGTGCAGCGTCGAGTAGTAGTCGCTGGCTTCGATCCAGTCGATGTCGGCGAACTTCACGACCTCCAGCGTGTTGCCGTTCTTGATGATGAAGCGGCGCGTTTCATCCGGCACGCGCAGGCGTTCCTTCACGCGCGCCAGCACGCGCTCGAAGCGCTGGTCGTCGAAAGGCTTCAGCAAATAGTCCAAAGCGCCGACTTCGAATGCGCGCAAGGCGAACTGGTTGTGTGCCGTGACGAAGACAATCGCGAACGATGGCGACGGTCCGATGCGCTCCAGCAGTTCAAAGCCGTCGCATTCGGGCATTTCGATATCGAGGAAGACCAGGTCGGGAGCGTGCTCGGCGAGTGCGGCAAGCGCGTCTTCAGCCGAGCCGCATTGGCCCACCACGGTGATTGCCGGATCGCGTGCCAGCAGCACGGCGAGATTGCTGCGCGCGAGCGGTTCGTCGTCGATGATCAGGGCACGCATCAAGTCTCGCAATAGGGCAGGGTGATCGTGGCCAGCACGCCTGACGCCTGATTGCGCAGGGTCAGCGCTGCGTCCGCATACAGCGCCTGCAGACGCTGGCGCGTGTTGGACAGGCCGACGCCATCGCGAATCTGCTCCGGCAGCAGTGGGCCGTCGTTCATCACGCTTAAGGTCAGCAGCCCGCCTTCGCGCTCGGCGGTCACGCGCAGCTCGCCGCCTTTCGCGCGCTTGGCGATACCATGCTTGATGGCGTTTTCCACCAGCGGCTGCATGATGAAGTCCGGCACCTGGGCTTTCATCAACGGCGCCGGAATGTCGATGCGGCAGCGCAGGCGCTCGGCAAAGCGCATCTGCTGGATGTCGAGGTATTTGCGCAGGAAATCGACTTCGTCTTCCAGCGCGACGAACTGGCGATCGGAACGTTCGGTCACGCGGCGCAGCAAGTCGCCAAGAGAGGCGACCATCGCGATCGCATCGCGGTCCTTCTTCTCACGAATCAGACCCGTGACGGCGTTCAGGGCGTTGAGGATGAAGTGCGGCTCGATCTGAAGCCTGAGTGCCGCGAGCTGGGCTTGCGCCAGCAATTCGGACAGGCGCGCACTGGCCTCGCGCTGGCGCAGCAGGCGGTGCTGGGCGTCGATTGTGATTGCCACGGCCACGATCGCGCCATACAGAATCACGTCGCCCACCAGATTGTTCAGCAATTTGGATCGCAGCAGCGGCATAAATGGATCGGCGCCGTGTGGATACGCAAAGGGATTGGTCGTGTGTTCCAGCGCCGAGGCCCAGGTGGCCCATGCCACACCGATCAGCAGACATGCGGCGCTGTGCACGAGCCAGGGCGCTGCGGCGCGCGACGGCAGGGGAAAGCGCTGTAGCAGGACCAGTGCCATCGGCGTGAATACCGCCCAAACCGCCCAGGATGCGAAGGTCACCGCAAACAGCGTGGCCCACGCATGCTCCATGCCCATGGCTTTCATCGACACGACGGTCTGGGTCGCATCGAACAGGGCCAGGGCCAGCCACGGATAGGCTACGTAGCGCAGGGTTTTTGCTGAAATCGTCATGGCGCAATCATAGGGGAAAACCGGTGGCCGGGCGATGGTTTGCAGCGAATCCACGGCAGCCTGCAGCCAGGTGCGTCGCGCCGCAGCAAACGCGATGGGACACTACACCCATCACATTTCAAGGACCAATCATGAACCGACGTGACCTCTTCCGCCTTTCCACCGCGATGGGACTGACCGCGGCGCTGCCTGCGCTGGGTAAGGCCGCAGCGGCTGCGCCCACACCTGCACGAGTACCGGCGCTTCAGCCGCCGCCTGACGGCGCCATCCCCGTTGCATTCCTGCTGTCCGATGGCGCGGTGATGATCGACTTTGCCGGACCTTGGGAAGTGTTCGAGAACGTCAGCATTCCGGGCCGCGAACAGGCCTTCAATCTCTACACGGTTGCCGCCACCACCAAGCCAATCAAGGCCAGCGGCGGCATGACCATCGTCCCTGAATACTCCTTCGACAATGCGCCTGCGCCGAAAGTGATCGTCATTCCGGCGCAGAGCGCGCGCGATGAAGCCGTGCTGACCTGGATACGCGAAGCGTCGCAGGAGGCGGACCTGACGATGTCGGTCTGTACCGGCGCCTTCCTGCTTGCGAAGACGGGACTGCTGTCCGGCAAAGCCGCCACCACGCACCACGGCTCCTACACGCAATTCGCGATGGCTTTCCCCGACATTGCGCTCAAGCGCGGCGCGCGCTTTGTGGAAGCGGGCAAGTTCGCCAGCGCCGGCGGGCTGTCCTCCGGCATCGATCTCGCGCTGCGTGTGGTGGAGCGCTACTTCGGCCGGCCCGTTGCGGCCAACACGGCGGACGCATTGGAATACCAGGGACAGGGCTGGCTCAATCCGGAGTCCAACGTTGCTTACGCCAAGCGCCGCCGCTCAAGCGCCGAGCACCCGCTATGCCCCGTGTGTGAGATGGAAGTGGCCAAGGCTTCCGCGCCAACGTCCCGCTATCGCGGCAAGACCTACTATTTCTGCATGAGCGACCACAAACAGCTGTTCGACGCCAACCCGGCGCCTTATCTCGGATAAGCGTGCGATCCGTCGCCACGATCTGTGCTCCAATCTTCCGATAGGAGGCAGATCATGGCGGAAGAGCTCAAAATTGGCGACAAGGTGCAGTGGAATTCCTCGCAAGGCCCGGTTCACGGCACCATCAAAAAGAAGCTGACCTCGCCCACCCACATCAAAGGCCATGAAGTCGCGGCCTCGCCCGGACACGTCGAATACCTCGTCGTCAGCGACAAAACGGGCGCTGAAGCCGCCCACAAAGCCGAAGCGCTCAAGAAAATCTGATTTGCAACAGATTCCAGCGCGAATCAATCAACTTGATGACTAAAAAGGGCTTCGATCAACTCCCTGATCGATAGCCAATTGACCCTGTTTGCAATCGCTCTCTAACATCGCCTAAGCCGCACAGTACGGCGAGTAAATGATAGCGCTATCTTATAAAGTCGCATTAAAAATAGAGGAAGACAAAATAATGAGATCTAAGAAGCAGACAGGAAAGAAACGCACACAACTCAATCACAAACCTGCCGTATCGGCGCTGCTGATCGCGGCCAGCATGGGCGGCGCGGCGCAGGCACAGCAAGCGCCGGACAGCGCAAAGCCTGACGAAAACGTCGTCACGATCACGGGTTCGCGCCTGGTCAGCCGCGGCTTCCTGGCGCCGACCCCGGTTACCGTGGTCGATGCACAGGAACTGAAGGTGTCCGGTACCCAGAACCTGGAGAACCTGCTCAACGATATGTCGCAGTTCACCGGCAATCAGTTGAACAGCCCCACAGCCAACACCGTGCAGGCGGGCCAGCCGGTCGGCACCTCCACGCTCAATCTGCGCAACCTCGGCGCGACCCGCAATCTGGTACTGGTCAACGGCCGCCGCTTTGCGATCACCGGCCCTGACTTCACCACCGACATCAACACCATTCCGACCGCGCTGGTGAAGCGCGTGGAGACTGTTACCGGTGGTTCGTCCGCCGTGTATGGTTCGGACGCGATTTCCGGCGTGGTCAACTTCATCCTGCGCGATAACTTCCAGGGCGCGGAAATCAATGTGCAGAGCAACTGGGATCAGCCGACGCACACGCCAACCCGCAGCGTCGATTTGACGGTCGGCGGCAACTTCGACAGCGGCAAGGGCAACGCCGTCATCTCCGTCAACTACCAGGACCGCAAAGGCACCACGCGCGGCGACTTGGGCGGCTATGCCTTGCCTTCGCTGGGCGACGGCTGCGTGACCGCCGCGTCGTGGTCGGCCACCGGTCCCGGCACGCCGTTGGCCGTGCCTTCCGGCCAGACCTGTCTGTCGGCGGGCGGCAAGCCTGGCCTGGTCTACAGCGGTTCGTCGACCGTGCCGACGGGACGTATCGGCAACCTGCCGGTGGTCGGCTCTTCCAGCTCCAACGCCGCGCTGGATGCGGCCATGCGCGCAGCGGGCCTGGGCAGCATGACCACGCTGGGCGCCATCTTCGACCAGACCGGCAAGACCGTGCGTCCCTACACCACGGCCGATGCTTACGACCTTGGTCCGCAATCCTACGTCGTCACGCCGCAGAAGCGCTGGGTGGCCAACGCCTTCGCCCACTATGATTTCAATCAGTACGCGACCGGCTACAGCGAGGTGCACTTCAGCAGCAACCGCGCCAGCGTGCAACTGGCGCCGTCCGGCGTAGGCGGCAACTTCCTGGTCAACACCAATAATCCTTATCTCAGCTCGCAGATGCAGGAAGTGCTGCGCCAGCTGGACCTGAAGGAAAGCGGCACCTCGACTGTCACCAACGGCAAGAGCACGCTGTCCACCACTGCTGGCGATGGATTGGCGGTTCTGAATCTGAACCGGCGTATGACCGATGTCGGTCCGCGCGCGGCAGCGACCGACCACGAAACCTTCCGTATCGCTTTGGGCGTCAAGGGGCAGCTGCCGAATATCTCGGACAATTACCTGAGTGACCTGAAGTACGATATGTACTACACCAACAGCCGCACCACGGAATCCCAGCTTCAGGCCGGGTCGATTTCGCTGAGCGGTTTCCAGAACGCGCTGCTGTCGCAGGGCGGTGCTGCACCAGTGCTGAATCCCTTCGGCCAGAACATCAGCCCGGCCGCCGCCACTGCTGTTTCGGTCATCTCCAACTCGAATATCACCGCCGAGCAGCAGGGTCTGGCCGCTGGGCTGACCGGTACGCTGTTCCAGCTGCCAGCCGGTCCGGTCGACTTCTCCACCGGCGTGGAACGCCGCCGCGCTGACGCCCGTTACTCGCCGGATGCCTACCTGGCTTCGGGTGACGTCGCCGGCTGGAATGCGGCGCGCAAGACCGAAGGTTCGGAGACTGTGAAGGAAGTGTTCGGCGAAGCGCGCATCCCGCTGCTGACGGACAAGCCCTTCGCCAAGAGCCTGAGCGTAAGCGGCGCCTTCCGCCGTTCGGACTACGATGTGGAATCGGTCGGCGCGGTGTGGACCAACTCGGTCGGCGCCGAATGGTCACCGGTGCAAAGCCTGACCTTTCGTGCGCAGAAGCAGAAGTCGATCCGCGCGCCAAACGTGGGTGAGCTGTACGGCGGCCAGGGCACCAATGGCCCAACCGCGACCGACCCGTGTTCCAGCCGCCAGCCTGCATCGCAGCAGACGGCAGCTGTGCGTGCGCTGTGCCAGGCGACCGGCGTGCCGGCCAATCTGGTGTTCGACCAGTCCATCCAGCCGACCAATTTCCTGACCCAGATCGTGGGCGGCAATCCGGGCCTGAAGGCTGAGACTTCGCACACCACGACTTTCGGCGCCGTGTTCGCACCCACCACCGTGCCGGGCCTGCAAATGAGCCTGGACTACTACCGCATCACACTGGATGACGCGATCTCCACGCTGGGCGGCGGCGGCATCCAGTCGGTGCTGAACCTGTGCTATAACACCATCCAGAACGCGAACAGCGTGTACTGCAAGGCCATCAACCGCGACCCGGTGACCGGCCAGATCGCAGCACCGACGTACGTGATGACCACGGCGGCCAATATCGGCGGCATCAAGACTTCGGGCCTGGACGCTGCGGCGCACTACGGCTTCCGCACCGCTTTCGGCTTGATGGGCGCAGACAGCCGCTGGAATCTCGACACCAACTGGACTTATGTGAAAGAGCTGACCTTTACGCCAATTCAGGATCTGCCGAACATCACCAACGAGTGCGTGGCAAGCTTTGGTCCTACCTGCGGCCAACCGGTGCCGCACTGGAAGGGCACTGCGCGCGTCACCTGGAACTCGGGCAAGGCAATGCTGTCGGCCCGCGTGCGCTACCTCGGCAAGGTGACCGTGGATACCTACGTTCTGCCGCAGCGCCAGGGAGGCACGCCACCGGCGCTGGAGTCGCTGACCAATCCGAAGATCGGCGCTTACGCCTATCTGGACCTGACGGCCGGCTACGACTTCACCAAGAACATCAGCCTGGTGGCCGGCGTGCGCAATGTGCTGGATAAGGACCCGCCAGTGCTGGGCTCCACGCAGCTCCCCGCAAACAACAGCATCCCCGCGACCTATGACCCGCTGGGCCGCAATCTGTTCTTCAGCCTGGACGTCAAACTGTGATCAAAACTGGCCAACAACGACGGCAACTCACCTTCGCGCTGGCAGCGGGCTTGCTCAGTCCATGGACCGTAGGAGCCGCTGCGGCGGCTGCCGCGGCCCCGGACTGGGCAGACCAGCTGCGGCGCGATCTGGACAAGATGGCCGCGCATCTCACGCAAACGCTCAAACCATGGAAAGTGCCGAACCGCGTATTCCTGCCGGAAGATCACGGCCTGGCATCCGGCGCAGCGCCCGCTGCCACGACGACGTCGATCCAGCGTGCGATTGAAGCCTGTGCCACGGCGGGCGGCGGCACGGTGCGTCTGGCGAAGGGTGATTACGTCAGCGGCACGCTGGTGCTGCGTTCCGGCGTGATGCTGGAAGTGGCCGAAGGCGCGCGGCTGCTGGCGAGTACCGACCTGCACGATTTTCCGGAGCACGTGGCGAAGCGGCCGACGGTCATGGACAGCAATATGGGCATGAATCAGTCGCTCATTTTTGCCGAGGGCTGTGAACGTATCGGCATCTGCGGCAAGGGCATGATCGATGGACGCGGCACCAAGGACAATTTCCCCGGCGAGGAAACGGCCGGTTCAACGCCAGGACGTCCCTTCCTGATCCGCGTGATCGATTGCCGACAGGTGGTGGTGCGCGGCATCCATCTCAAGGATTCCCCCTGCTGGATGCAGAACTACCTGAACTGCGAAGACCTGATTGTTGACGGCATCCGCGTCGATAACCAGGCCAATCACAATAACGATGGCCTGGATATCGACAGCTGCCGCCGCGTCATCGTGCGCAACAGCTTTATCAACGCCGAGGACGACGCCATGTGCTTCAAGGGCGCTGGCCAGCGGCTGGCGGAAGACATCCTGGTCGAAAACTGTGAGTTCTACAGCACCTGCAATGCGCTGAAGTTCGGTACGGACTCGCAGGGCGACTTCCGCAATGTGCTGGTGCGGAATGTGACGGTGGGCGGGCCGTCCGATGCCATGCGTGCCATGAACCGGCGCAAGGCGGACGGCGGCATCTCGTGGGAGATCGTGGACGGCGGCACGCTGGAGCGCGTGCTGGTGCACGATGCGCACATCGTCCGCGCCGAAAGCCCGCTATTCCTGCGGCTGGGCGATCGCGGACGCGTGCGGCCGGAGCAGCAACGTCCCGGTCCGGGCGTGCTGCGCTACATCGTGTACGACCGCATCACGGGCGACAACAATGGCATGCGCGGCTCCTTCTTCAGCGGCATTCCGGAGAGGGCGATCGAGCATGTGCTGTTGCGCGATGTGTCGCTCGGCATGGCCGCTGCCAATGCACCGGCCGTGGACCAGGCCGCGGTGCCGGAAGCGCATGCCGAGTATCCCGATCCGCATATGTTTTCCAAGGTGATGCCTGCTTACGGCCTGTGGGCGCGGCACATTCGCCAGCTGCGCTTGCAGCGCGTGCGCTTCAGCGTGTCCGGCGCTGACGCGCGGCCGGAGGTGCTGGCTGGCGTCGACGCTGAAGTCCTGCGTCAGTGAGCGTTCGTGACCCTGAACCAGTCGATGTCGATGTAGTTGCGGTCGATCCGGTTTGGGGCGCGCGCTGACCTGGCTTCGTCGCTGTCCGATTTGATGTAGGTGAACACGGCAGGTCGGCTGCCTTTCCACCACGAGAAGCGCGCCAACTGCGTGACAGGACCGAACTCTTTGAACGGCGCCTGGTCCTGCAGGGCGTATGAGAATTGCACGGTCTGATCCTGCTTCACCACCGCACGCAGGATCACGGCCGGCGCATCGATTCGCGGCCCGCGCAGCTCCTCGCCGGAATTCGAATAGCTCAGGTAATTGACGCCATTCTCGCGCACGATGCCAATCCACGGTACTTTCACACCAAACAGCGTCAGCCCTGCGCGCTGCTGCTCCGCCAGTCCTGCCAGTTCGATGCGCGTGGCGATCTCCGACTGCGGGCCTTGCAGAATCTGCGTCAGCGTATTGCGCGCGCCGACCAGATAGCGGGCCTTGTTGGCCTCAATGCGCATATAGCCTGGGCGCTGCGTCAGACTCCAGCGCGCATCGTCAGGATTGTGATTCCATGACCATTGCAGGCCCAGAGTAGACGCCGAGAACTCATCGCTGTCTTGTAGCTGGTAGGCGACGCCGGTTTGCGGCAGCGCGTAGCTGCTGACCGGCGTACCAGAGAGCTCGGCCTTGTCGCTCCTTTCGCCGATGATGGGCCAGTCGTCTTGCCAGACCACCGGTTCAAGATAAGTAATGCGGCCAAAGGCGCCGGTACTGTTGAAGTGGATGAACCAGCCTTGTCCCGTCGGCGTTTCAATGTAGCCGCCCTGGTGCGGGCCTTTGATGGTGGCCGTGGGCTTCAGCACGGCGCGCGATTCGTAAGGTCCGTCGATATGCCGCGAGCGCAGCACGGCTTGCGGTCCTGTCTCGACGCCGCCAATCGGCGCGAAGATGTAGTAGTAGCCATTGCGCTTGTAGACCTTGGGGCCTTCGAACACCGGCAGGTTGACTTTGTCGTCGACGATGGTTTTGCCCGCGTCGTACACCGTTTTGCCATCAGGGCTCATGGCGTGCAGGATGCCAGGCCCCGCGCCGACCCTGGAATGCACCAGATAGGCTCTGCCGTCGTCGTCCCAGAAAGGGCAAGGATCTTCGTAACCTGGCCCCGCCAGCACGGCAACCGGCTCGGACCATTTGCCCGCCGGGTCGGCGGCGCTGCTCATGAAAATGCCTTCGTTCGGCGTGGCCCAGTAAACATAGAAGCGGCCGTCATGGAAGCGTATCGACGGCGCCCACACGCCGCCCGCGTAGCGCATACCATCGCCGACCGGCTTCGAGATACTGTCCGTCAGCGTGTAAGGCGGCACCATGTCATAGGCCGGATGGAAGGGCAGCTTGGGCAGCACATGGCCAAGAATCTTCCAATGCACCAGATCGCGCGAAGTCAGGATGGGAATGCCCGGCGAAAAATGGAAGCTGGAGGCGACCATGAAGTAGTCGCTCCCGACGCGGATCACGTCGGGGTCCGAATAGTCAGCATAAAGAATGGGATTACTGTAAGTCTGCGCATGACCTTGCGTGCAGCACAGCGCAACGAATGCAGCAAGCATCAACTTCCTCAATCCCATGGGCCATCCTCTTTTCTGGCGATTCCACAAGTAGAAACGAGGGCAGCTATCGAGTCAATCGGCAAGTGATCAACATGCTGATGGATTATGACCAACGGCGCGCCTTATAACAGGCATTACCGCCGGGTTGACGAAAACCAAAAGCCAGCTAATATTGTCTTGATATCTTAAAAAATGCCGGTTCTGAAAGGGATGGGCCATGAGAATTGATATCAGGACGATGATGCGGACGGCCGCCGCCGCTACGCTGTTGTTTGTTGCTAGCGCAGGCGCCATCGCCGCGAATACGCCGCAACTGGCCATGGAAGAATTCATGGTGCCGGCGCAGGACCCCGGCATCAGCCTCTATGTGCGCAACAAGCATCCTCAGGGCGAGAAGCGATTTCCCGCCGAGAAGATCCTGCTGTATGTTCACGGCGCGACATACCCCTCCGAGGCCACATTCGATCTGAAGCTGAACGGCCTGTCATGGATGGACTACATGGCGCGGCATGGCTACGACGTGTACCTGGTCGATCTGCGTGGTTACGGCAAATCGACGCGACCGCCGGAAATGGACAGCCCCGCTGCAGAAAACTTCCCAATCGTACGTACCGAAACCGCAGTGAAGGACGTCGGCAGCGCTGTGGACTTCATTCTGAAACGCCGCGGCGTATCGAAGATTAATTTGATGGGATGGTCCTGGGGTACCACACTCATGGCCGTCTATACGACGCAAAATAACGATAAGGTCAATCGCCTGGTCCTGTACGCGCCACAGTGGATTCGCACCACGGCTTCGCTCGCGGACCCCGGCAACAAGCTTGGCGCCTATCGCTCCGTCACGCGCGAATCTACCAGGGAGCGCTGGCTGACCGGCGTAGCGGAGGACAAAAAGCGCGACCTGATTCCTGCTGGCTGGTTCGAGGCCTGGGCCGACGCCACGTTTGCGAGCGACCCAATCGGTGCGGCGCAATCGCCTCCGGTGCTACGCGCACCGAACGGCGTTGTGCAGGATACCCGTGAATTCTGGGCCGCCGGCAAAGCCCTGTACGACCCGGCCGGCATCCGCGTCCCGACCTTCCTGGTCCATGCCGAGTGGGATGCCGACTTGCCGAGCTATATGCTGTATGCCTACTTCGCCAAACTGGTGAATGTGCCATACAAGCGCTATGTCGAGATAGGCGAGGGCACCCATAGCATCCTCATGGAGAAGAACCGCATGCAGCTGTTCGAAGCCGTGCAGCACTTTCTGGATGAGAGGGTGGTGGCGAATCAATGAGCGCTCATTCCATGATCTCATTAGAAGTCACGAAGTCGCCGCCTCGTCCGGAGGGACGACAACTGATTGCTTAACGCATGTTGCAGTATGCAATTCAAAAGCATGCCGTTAAGTCGCCCTTAGTTTTAGAAAGTGTGTGTGCGAGATCAGTTGCTCGTACCGACAAGGACAGAACGTCTGCGCTAACCGCGTGGAATCGCGCATCGCCCGGATTTGCTTGCTGTTCGAGATTGGCTCGCAACTCGGACAGGGCCGAGCCTGATACTTCATGTTTCGACCACAGACTGTTCGTTTGCTCGCTGAATTGGCCCTGTCCGTTTGACCTGCCCGCCATACTCTTGCGAACGCCGCCACGCGATCGTAAGACCCTCCGAATCTCAGTTCCTTAAGCTCTTCGTGAATTTGTTTCAGGCTACGTCGCTGTCTGCGCGACTTGGCTGCTTCGGTCAAGTCTCTTTTTAGTTTGTTTTCTGGCTGGTGATTTTGGTATGCGCTGCTCAAAATATACACAAAGGCCGATAATGCAGTAGAGCATATTAAGTTGCTCAGAGGAATAAATCACGCACTACCACGGAGGAGAATTTAATTCCTTCTTTTGCAAAGGAATATGCATATTTGGAGGGGCGCCCAAAAACAAAAACGCCACCCGAAGGTGGCGTTTTTACTTTTTATTCTTGGTGGCCCGGGGCGGAATCGAACCACCGACACAAGGATTTTCAAACTTCGGCTCTACGAGAACAGTCCCGCCTGTCGGTAGGAAGCGAGGATAGCATCGAAGACAGCCGGGTCGCCCCGTCCACGAGCGACCAGCTGCGCCCCTTCGATGGCGGCGAAGATGGCCATCGCGCGCGACTGTGCCAGTGCCGCGTCTGTTCCCGGCCGCCGCGCCAGCAAGAGGCGGCCCAGCCATTCGACATTCGCGTCGGTAAACCCGTTGACCTGCGCGCGTACTTGTGGCGGCAGGTCGGCCTGCTCGGCAGACATGATGCCGCACAAGCACATCCGGTTGTCATCCACCAGTGCCTGGCGGAAGATTTCCGTGTATTGCTGCAAGCTGTCCTCCAGCCCCGCACCGGATGCGAATAACGCGTCCAGCGCCATCATGCCGTCTTCCGTATAGCGCCTCGCCAGCGCCGCCCCCAGGTCGCCCTTGGTGGGGAAATGATAGTGCACGCTGGCGCTCTTGACGCCCACCGCCTCGGCCACATCGCGGAAGCTTAGTGCGTTGTATCCGCGTGCCTGCACCATTTTCCGGCTGACGGCCATGATGTGCTCGCGGATGTCGGATCGGTTCGCCAAACTACTCTCCTGATCGATAGATAGGCGGCATGATACACATACTCACACCGCCTCGTCACGAATTTCAAGATTTCAGGAAGGCCAGCAGGTCGGCGTTCAGCTTGTCCTTCTCGGTGATGAGCAGGCCGTGTGAACCGCCTTCGTATACTGCGAGCCGCGCGTTGCGTAGTAGCTTGGCCGCTGGCGCGCCGGTCAACTCGATGGGGCAGATCTGGTCGTCACTGCCATGAAGCACGAGCGTCGGTACGGTGATCTTCGCCAGGTCGGCGCGGAAGTCGGTTTCGGAAAAGGCGGTGATCGCATGGTAGGCCGCCAGCATGCCGGTGTTCATGCCCTGCCGCCAGTAATCCTCGCGCACCCCGTCCGACGCCTTTGCGCCGGGGCGGTTGTAGTTGTAGTAGGGCAGGCTGACGTCTTTGTTCCATTGTGAGCGGTCGGCTTGCACGGCGTTGCGGAAGCCGTCGAAAAATTCGCGCGGCACGCCACCGGGGTTGCTGTCCGTTTTCAGCAGGAACGGCGTAACGGCAGCAACCAGCGCGACCTTGGCGACGCGCTGTGCGCCGTGGCGGGCAATGTAGCGCACCACTTCGCCGCCGCCCATTGAGTGTCCAATGAAGGTGGCGTCTTTCAGATCGAGGGCGTTGACCAGGGTCGCCAAGTCGTCGGCGAAGGTGTCGTAATCATAGCCTTGGGCGGGCTGGCTGGATCGGCCGAAGCCGCGCCGGTCATGCGCGATGACGCGGTAACCGTGCTGGGCCAGATACATCATCTGGTTTTCCCAGGCATCCGACGATAGCGGGTAGCCGTGGCAGAACACCACCGGCGGACCGCTTCCCCAGTCCTTGTAATACAACACGGTGCCATCGCGGGTGGTAATGGTATTTGCGGTGAGCTTGCCAGCCTGGACGCCGGCTGTGGGCTTGCCAGGCGCGGCAGCGGTAGCGCTGATTGCTGTCAGTCCGGCGACGGCGCCAGCGAGACTGGCCAGCATGCTGCGGCGATCGGTACGGGGCGGAGACATAGTCATGGTGGCTCCTGGTTAAAAGCCGAGGCGGCGCAGATCGTCCGCTTCGAATTGCTGGCCGCTGCGGTTTTTCACGCTTGGACGCTCGGCGATCCTTGCCTGCCACGCTGCCAGCGCGGATAGTTCGGGCGGTATCGGTACGCCGGCGGCGGAGGCATGCATCAGTGCCGCAAATACCGTAATGTCGGCCATCGAGAAGTGCTCGCCTGCCACATGCGGCTGAGTTGCCAGTACGCTGTTGAAGTACTGCATGCCGCTGGCGAACTTGGCCAGACTGCGCTCACCCCACTGCTTTCGATGCGTCCATTCAGGACTTTTATAGGCCTGCAGACTTTCTCCCAGCCCGGGGGTGGCGTGGTGGAAGTAGATGCCGATTGCATCGATCAGCTGGTCATCGGCACGTTTTTGCATCATGTGTATCAGGGCCTGTTGTCGTGCAGTGGTGCCGGTGAGCACCGGGTTGCCGTCCAGGTTGTCCAAATACATGGTGATAGCTACCCCTTCGGAAATGAAGGTCCCGTCGTCCAGCTCAAGAACCGGTACGACTCCATTGGGGTTTTTTGCAAGGAAGGCGCTTTGCTTGTGTTCGGCCCCGATTAAATCGACGCTGATGAACTCAACCTGAGATTCCAGGTTCTTTTCGGCAAGAACGATGCGGATACGGGCTGGGTTAGGGAATCCTGCTCGGTCATAAATTTTCAAAATGCACTCCTTGAGCTACCGATTTGGTAGGTAGATTGATTGGCTGTCGGAAGGCAAACGATGAGTTGTTTACCTATCGATAGATAGATAATACTTCCGAGTTTTGGGTGCGTCAAGCAATTTAGCGACCGCGCATTGAGCACGTCGCGGCCGGCCGCGGAACACGACATATGGCCGCTGAAAGGGTCTTGGGACAGGGGGGGGCAGCGACGGCGAAAACGGTACGTGAGACCGTAGCCGAGAATGGACCGGAAAACCCGGAAATGTTGCGCACAAAGCAAAAACGCCGATCAGCAATGGATCGGCGTTTCGTGAGGTATGTTCTTGGTGGCCCGGGGCGGAATCGAACCACCGACACAAGGATTTTCAATCCTCTGCTCTACCAACTGAGCTACCAGGCCAAGGCGCGCAATTATAGCAGGGTGTTTGGCCGGTTGGCTAGTCCCTTGTTTTATAATCGCGGGCTGGCGCCCTGGGGGCGTTTCAAGAACATCAACATGAGCAAGTCGACCCATCAGCAATTCCTGCGCTTTGCGGCCAATGGCGTGGCCGGACTGGTCGCCGATATGGCGGCGCTGTATCTCGCCCTGGCGCTGGGCTGCGGCTATTACGTGGGACGGTTGCTGTCCTTCCTGTTTGCCGTCTGGGTGACCTGGCGGCTGAACCGCCGCTACACCTTTGCCGCCACGGACAGCGTCTGGCGCGAGTGGTGGCGCTATCTGGTCGCCATGCTGGGCGGCGGTGCGATCAACTATGCGGCCTACACCCTCGCGCTGCAGCTGCTGCCGCATGCGGCCTGGACCCCGGCGGCCGGTGTGGCGATCGGTTCACTGGCGGGCATGACTTTCAATTTCATTACCGCCAAGCGCTTCGTGTTCAGATAGAATCGTCCGACATGAGCTCGCCCTCCCTCGATGCCGGACAAATCGCCTTCATGCGTGCGGGCGTGTCGATCAGCGTCGCCACCTGTTCGGCGGGCGGCGTGCCGGAGCTGGTGCGGGCCATCGGTTGCCGGGTGAGCGATGACGGCAGCAGCGTCACTGTCTTCGTGCCCGAGTCCAAATCCCAGTGCGTGCAGCGCGATATCTTTGCCAATGGACGCATCGCAGTCGCCTTCACCCAGCCTTCCAGTCACCGCACGATGCAATTGAAAAGCGATGATGCACGGGTGACCGCATCTTCAACCGAAGACCTGCAAGTGGTGGCAGCCTACTGCGATGCCTTTGTGGCCGAAGTGGGCGCGATCGGCTTCCGCGAAGAGATGGTGCGCATGCTGCTTTCCTGTCCGCCGAATGAACTGGTGGGGCTGAGCTTCCGCCCGCAGCAAGCCTTCACACAGACGCCCGGCCCCAACGCAGGCAAACCGCTGGAGGCTGGAGCATGAGCGAGGTCCGCCTCGACACGATCCGCGAGTGCTTCGAGGGCGTGATCCCCGCGGTGCTGGCGACTGCCGATAAGGAAGGCGTGCCGAACGTCTCCTATCTCTCGCAAGTGCAGTACATCGATCGCGAACACATTGCGCTGTCCTACCAGTTCTTCAACAAGACGCGCCAGAACATTCTTGCCAATCCTCGCGCGCGGCTGATGGTCATCAATCCCTTTACGGGCGCGCAGTATTCGCTGCAGATCGAATACCTGCGTACTGAAACTTCGGGATCGCTGTTCGAGAGCATGAAGGCGCGTCTGGCGGGAATTGCCTCGCACGTCGGCATGAGCGGCGTATTTCATTTGCTAGGTTCGGACGTCTACCGCGTCAACGACCTGCTGCGGGTGGACAAGGATGCCGTCCCCGCGCCGGAAGCGTCGCGCAACACACTGGCCGCGCTGCGCGTATGCTCCGAGCGCCTGGCCGCTTGCCGCGACCTGGATCGCCTGTTCGACGAAATCATGGCCTGCCTGGACGAGAAGCTGGGAATCAGCCACGCCATGCTGCTGATGCACGATAGGGCAGCGGGCAATCTGTACACCGTGGCCAGCCACGGTTACGCCGAATCCGGTGTGGGCTCCGAAATTCGCATGGGGCAGGGCGTGATTGGTGTGGCCGCGCGCGAGCGCACGCCGGTCCGCATCAGCCATATGACGGCGGAGTACAGCTACAGCCGCGCCATTCGCGAGCAGCTGACGGACAGCGAACTGGCGGAAGAGATCCCGTTTCCCGGACTGGCCGAATCGCGCAGCCAGCTGGCCGTGCCGATCGTCGGTTGCGACTATTTGCTTGGTGTGCTGTATGTGGAGAGTCCGCAGGATCTGCGCTTCAGCTATGACGATGAAGATGCGCTGGTCACGCTGAGCGGCCAGCTGGCGATGCAGATGTACATCCTGCAGAACGCGGCGCAAGCCGAACCTGAGCCGCTTGCAGCGCCGGACGAAGCGCGCGCGCAGCGCGAAGCGGCGCCGCTGCTGGTGCGCCATTACGCAGGCAACGATTCCGTGTTCTTTGGCGACGATTACCTGATCAAAGGCGTAGCGGGCGCGGTGCTGTGGTGCCTGCTGAAGGACCACGCGACTCTGGGCCGCACGTGTTTCAGTAACCGCGAGCTGCGCCTCGATCCACGTATCCGCCTGCCCGATGTCAGCGACAATCTGGAAGCGCGCCTGGTGCTGCTGGCGCGCCGCCTGTGCGAACGTGATGCGGGAGTGCAGATCGAGAAAACAGGCCGCGGCCATTTCCGTCTTTGCGTGCGCCAGCCCCTGGTGCTGCATGAGGTGATTTAGGCTGCCAGGGCTTGCGGTGCAGCCAGCGCCGCGTCCAGCTTTTGCGCGGAGCGTTGATCGAGCAGCGAGCGTGCAAAACCGAGCATGCCTTCAAAGACCGGCGGAGGCATCCCGGCGCGCATGCCCATCATCATGCCTGCCAGTTCGGACGGGTTAAGTGCGGGGATCATCCAGCGCATGGCGAGCTGCATCTCTTCCTGCGGAATGGTGCTGACCAGGGCATCGTGGATGCCATCCAGTTCTTCATCCGTGTAGTGGGCCCACAGGATGGCGTTGTTCTCCGTTTCTTCCATATTCATGTGCACCAGGTTCTCGCCGACGAAGACGGACAATTGCAGGTGCAGGTGGTCCAGGTAATCCTGGCGCCTGGCGCCGCTGTGTTCTTCCACGTGGCCGCACAGCGCGTTCAGTTTGTCGATGGCCCAGTCGTGATGATCGTGATCGCCTTCGGTGACCTGGGCCGAACCGGCGCGGCGGGCGTTCATTGCGGTATGGATGAAGCTGGCCTCGTGCTGCATGTGGCTGCGCATGAAGGCCAGCAGCTCGCGGATCTGGCGCAGGCCGGCGGACAGCTCTTCAGCGTCGTTGGCGTCAAGGCGCGCGGTGCGGTTCAGGGTGTCGCTCATGTAGGCGCGCAGGGCTTTGTGGATGCCGCTGTACAGATTATTGCGGCGGGCTTGTGATTCACTCATTTCCATTTCCTCTTTCTTTTCCGTGGGGCGAAATGCCCGAACAGAATGGTAGTCAGAGGTGGAAAGCCGCGTTCTTAAAACTTGGCTCAGCAAATCTTAAATTCTTCTTAGTTGACTGGACGCACTGGCTGTTGCGCGGGCTCGCGATGGCGTATGCGGCGTGTGGCCCCATCCGGCCCGAACAGCAGCACCTGCTCAGCCATTTGTGGACGCTGGTCCGGCCCCGGCGGCAGCTTGTGCCCGGGCTGCCATTCGTAGAGCCAGACCTGGTAGCCCTTATCGAAGCGCAGTTCCTTCAACGGCTGGCCCAGCGCCGCGCGGGCCGCCTCGCGCGTGGGCGGCTGGACGCCCGGCTCGGGCGGATCGTCCATGTATTCAAAGCTGAGCAGGGTATCGTCCGGCCAGTTGCGGTCCCAGATCGGCGCGTAATAGCTGCGGTCGAGCAGGACCTGGCAATCGCAGTACGGAAGCTCGGAAGCCGGAGGTCCGCCGCCCGCGTAAGTCATACGAAAGGGCAGGACTTCCCGCCGCTCTCCTGACGTCGCAGTAACCGAGAATACCGGACGCTCGGTGAAGAACAAGTAGTTACCCTCGGGATCGGAGCAGACGCGGTCGGTGCTGGTGAACAGCTCACCCAGCCATGCGAATAGTTGCGAGTTGTTGGACACCAGACCCGCATCCATGCCGACCAGGCATTCCAGCCGCAGGTCCCCCAGACGCCGCATGCCTTCCGGCACGCCGGGGCTGCGCACTTCGGCGCGCCAGGTCATGGAACTGGTCTTACGGTTGGCGATCAGGGCAGCGTCTTCGCGCTGCAAGGTGTCGTTGTACGTGAGGGTAAAGCTGTTGTCCGGCGCGATCTTTACTGGCATGCTGGTCGAATCGCCGACGACTTTCAGTTCAATGCCCTGCATCTCAACAGTAGGTGTGCGCGGCAGCAGGCGGAACCTCAGCGTTGCCCCCGGCGCCAACGCCTGGGCATGCTCGAAACGAGCGATGCCTTTAAGCATTTTGCGATAGGATTTGTCGACAGGATCGCGCGTATTGCGCACAACCACGCTTGGCGCCGCAGGCTCCTGGGCCGGGACGGCGTTCCATGCCAGCATAAGGCTGGCAGTCAGCAGGCTTATGCAAATCCTCATGACCCCGATTGTGTCACATCTAAAAACGGAAGGCGTTACAATCGTCCGATGATTAAAGAACCCCCAACCAGCGAAGGATCGCCATCCCGCTATGAGTTGCTGGTGGAAAGCATCAGCGACTACGCGATCTACATGCTCGATACGAACGGCCATGTCAGCAGCTGGAACGCGGGCGCGCAGCGCTTCATGGGCTATCTTGAGGAAGAAGTGCTGGGGCAACACTTCTCCAAATTCCACACGCCTGAGGACCGGGCCGTTGGCGCGCCCGCGCGAGCGCTGGAAGCGGCGCTGAGCGAAGGCCGCTTTGAAAGCGAAGGCTGGCGCATTCGCAAGGATGGCACGCGGTTTTGGGCCAGCGTGGTGATCGATCCTATCTACACGCCGCGTGGCGAACATGTGGGCTTTGCCAAGATCACCCGCGACATCACGGACCGCAAGAATGTGCATGAAGCGCTGCGCGAGAGCGAGCGCCGTTTCCGCTTGCTGGTGCAGGGTGTCACGGATTATGCGCTGTACATGTTGTCGCCGGAAGGCTTGATTACTAACTGGAACGTCGGGGCGCAGCGCATTAAAGGATTTGCCCAGGATGAGGTGATGGGTACCCACTACCGCCGCTTCTTCACGCCGGAAGACCAGGCAGCGGGCGTTCCTGAACGCGCACTGGCCACCGCGGCGCGCGAAGGCCGCTACGAAAGCGAAGGCTGGCGAGTACGCAAGGACGGCACGCACTTCTGGGCGCATGCCGTGATCGATGCGATTTATGACGACAATCGAAAACTGATCGGCTTCGCGAAAATCACGCGCGACAATACGGAGAAGCGCCGCGTCGCGGAATCTCTGGAGCAGACCCGCGCCGCCCTGTTCCAGGCGCAGAAGATGGAAGCCATCGGCCAGCTCACCGGCGGTGTGGCGCATGACTTCAACAATCTGCTGGCGGTGATATCCAGTGGTATCGATATTCTGAAGACACAAAACCACGCGGGACCCACCGGCCGCGTGCTGGATGGAATGCGCCGGGCGGTGGACCGTGGTGCCTTGCTGACCCAGCAGCTGCTGTCGTTCGCGCGCCAGCAGCCCTTGGCGCCGGCGGTGCATCATCCGAATACACTGATCGCTGGCTTCGAAGCGGTGCTGCGCCGGGCGGCTGGGCCGCTGGTGCGCTTCGAACTCGATCTGGGGCCGCAGCTGGATAATGTGTCGGTGGATGAAGCGCGCTTTGAAGCCGCCTTGCTCAACCTGGTGGTGAACGCGCGCGACGCCATGCCGGACGGTGGCTCGCTCATCGTCGAGTCGCGCAACGTCGGACTGGTCGCCAATGAAGTCGGCACCCTGCCGACGGGGCGCTACGTGAAGGTGACGGTGCGGGACACCGGCACAGGCATGTCGCTCGCGGTGCGCGCACGGGCACTGGAACCGTTCTACACCACCAAGGAAGTCGGCAAGGGCACCGGTCTCGGGTTAAGCCAGGTCTATGGTTTCATCGCGCAATCGGGCGGCGACGTGGCCATCGATACCGCAGAAGGATTCGGCACTTCGATCCGGCTTTACCTGCCCGCCGTTGACGCCGCCGTGCAGCCTGCGGACGGCTTGGCCGATGCGCCTCGTGAAGAGCGCGTGCTGATTGTGGAAGACGATCAGCTTGTGCTGGCAGCCGCCGCTGAATTGTTCCAGACCATGGGCTATTCCGTGCTGAGCGCACGTGATGGAACTGAAGCCTTGCGCATCATGCAGCGCGAGCCGGACATCGACGTGGTATTCAGCGACGTGATGATGCCGAACGGCGTAACGGGCCTGGATCTAGCGCGGGAGGTGCGCACACGCTACCCGGCCACCAAGATCATTCTGGCTTCCGGCTATCCGGTACCGGCTCTGAAGAGCGAGCAGCAAGGTTTGGCGGAGTTCGACTTCGTGACGAAGCCGTACCGCCTGGCGGACCTGGCACGCCACCTGCGCAGTTAAAGACTTTTCAAATAGGGCCAGGGATAGATGCCGCGCTGGTGGCCATCGCTGAAGATGAGTTGTACGGCATAGGCGCCCACCGGCTCGATACCTGTCAAACGAACACCATCTGCCACGACTGGTACCCGCTGCGTACGCCGGCGCTCGGCGGTGCAGCCGGCGCAGCGGCAGCTCTGGCGCAGCAGCGTTTCTGGCAGCGCCTGGCGAGTGCCATCCGGCCATTCCAGTTCCAGCGCGCCTGTCGCGCGGCGATGACTGATCGACCTCGGCGTCATTGGCGGCCAATCTGCTCGATGGCGATCCGCACTGCCTTGCGCACTTCCGGATCGGCGTCCTGCTGCAGGGCTTCCAACGCAGGCAGGGCGGCGCGATTGCCGATTTCGCCCAGTGCCAGCGCCGTTTCGCGGCGCAGGTTGGCGATGTCGTGGCTGAGGAGTGGCAGTAAGGCGGGTACCGCTGCCGCGTCGCGCAGGCGGCCCAGGCTGCGGGCGGCGCGCAGGCGCACTTGCCAGTAGCTGTCCTGTAGCGCGGCGACCAGCTCGCCCAAAGCGTCGGCCAGCTTCAGCTTGCCCAATGTGGTCGCAGCCTCCTCGCGTACCTGCCACGCCGGATCATTCAGCCCCGCCAGTAGCGCCGGCAGCACGGATGCGTTACTGGCCAATCCGAGCGCACCTGCCGCCGCACGGCGCACTTCCTGATCCGCGTCGTCCGTAGCGAGCCGCGCCAGCGCGGGCAGGGCCGGGGTGTATTTCAGATAGCCCAGCACGGCGACTGCTTCACGGCGTATGGAACCTTCCGTGTCTCCCAGCGCCGACAAGGCCGGCACGATGCTTTCAGGCGCACGCAACTCGCGCAAGGCGCGCAACACGGCGTGCCGCACAAATGGCTGGTGATGGCTGGCATAAGGCGCCAGCAGGCGAGCCGATTGCGTGAGTTTGAGCTCGCTCAGGCTCTGCGCTGCTGCTGCGCGCACATCGGCTTCATCATCGGTCAGCAGTTCGGCGAGGCCGGAAACGGCTTCGTCGTTTTCGAAACCCTCCAGCGCCCGCGCTGCCTCTTCGCGCACGGCGGCTGCGGGATCACGCAGGGCGGCGACGAACAGCGGAGCGTGTTCGTCTTCGGCGATATCGCTCAGATCCAGGATGGCGATACGGCGCACTTCGCCATCTTCATGCTGCAGTCGGGATAGTAATTCCATGATTCTCCTTATGGGGCAATGCGCGCGGATGCAGCAGGTCGAGGCAATGGCGCTTCAGGCGCACGAATTCGAGCGACGTGACCAGGCCTGCGTGGCGCGGACGCGGGAAATCCAGCCGGATCTCGTCGATAATGCGGCCGGGGCGCGGGCTCATGACCAGAATGCGATCGGCGAGGAACAGCGCTTCGTCGATATCGTGGGTGATGAAGATGACGGTGGTGCGGATACGCCCCCACACTTCCAGCAGCAGCTCCTGCATGTTCAGCCGCGTTTGCGCATCGAGTGCGCCGAAAGGCTCATCCATCAGCAGCATGCGCGGATGGTTGATCAGCACTCTGGCGATCTCCACGCGCTGCTGCATACCACCGGATAGCTGCGATGGATAGCTGTTCTCGTAGCCCTCCAGCCCGACCAGTTTCAGCAGCGCGCGCGCCTGCTGGCGCCGTTCGCCGCGCGGCACGCCCTTCATTTTCAGGCCGAAAGCGACGTTGTCGATCACCTTCTTCCACGGGAAGAGCGTGTGCTGCTGGAACACCAGGCCGCGTTCGGGATGCGGGCCTTGCACCGGTTGGCCATCCACGCGGATGCTGCCGTGGCTTGGGTCCAGATGGCCCGCCAGTGCGCCAAGTAGCGTCGATTTGCCGCAGCCGGATGGGCCAAGCACGCAGATGAATTCTCCCGGCCGTGCCGACAGTGAAACCTCGTGCAGCGCTGCACGTCCGCCAAGGTCTACCTGCAAGTTGGCGATATCGATGGAACCTTGCGTCATGACGTTTTCCTCCCCATGAAGTACCACGGCATCAGCGCGTTGCCTGCCTTGCGGACCAGCACACTGCTGCCCATGCCGAACACGCCGATGAACAGCATGCCGACGATAATCTCCGGATAGTTCTGTACGATGTACGAGGACCAGGTGTAGTAGCCGATGCCGAATTGGCCCGAAATCATTTCCGCCGTCACCAGGCAAAACCAGGCCGTGCCCATGCCGATGGAAAGTCCCGTCACAATGCTGGGTGCGGCGGCAGGCAGCACTACCTCCGTGAATACCGATGCGGCGCCGCTACCCAGACTGCGCGCCGAAGCGATCAGACGGCGGTCAACGCCTTCCACGCCGTGAATCGTGTTGAGCAGGATCGGGAACAACGCGCCGATGAAGGTGATGAAAACCATCGACAGCTCGGACGATGGAAACATCAGGATCGCCAGCGGAATCCACGCCACGGCCGGAATAGGGCGCAGCACTTCCAGCGGCGGCAGCAGGGCATCCTCCAGAAAGCGCGAACGCCCGATTGCCAGCCCCAGCACAATGCCCAGCACGGCCGCCGCCGCGTAACCCGCGAACACCCGATAAATGCTGGCGCCAAGGTGCGTGAGCAGCTTGGGCGACTGGATCAATTCTCCTGCCGCCGCCAGCACCTCTTTGGGTGACGGCACATTGTTGAACGTCACCAGGCCAAGATTAACGTGGCTGGTGGACGCCCACTGCCATGCCAGCACGCAGGCAGCAATCGACAGCGCGCGCAGCAGCAGACGTTCAGGTTTATAGGTGGCAGCCATGCACTTAACCCGCGATCGCTGCCCGGACGCCGCTGAAGTCCAGCACTTTGCCGCTGTTCTTCCTGGCCCATGCCTCGGCGGACTCCTTCAGCAGGAAGGCGTTGATCTCGTTTTTGCCGCTGCTGACGAACCAGGCGTCGCTGGCAAAAAGCTTGATGCCGGTTTCGCGGTCCTGGGCGTAGACCGTACGGACTTTCTTGCCGGCCTTTTCCAGTTTGGCAAGATCGGCGAAGGCCGATTCAGGTGTCGCGTAATTTCGCACCAGTGGTTCGCCGGCCACCCAGATCTGCGCCACCCGCTTCACATCGGCAATCGGCTTGCCGGAGCTGGCATCCTTGCCGGTCAGCGGCAGCTTGGCGTAGTTCTTCAGCTGCGCGTCGTAATCCAGGCCGGACTGCTTGAAGGCGGCGCGGATATAGCGGTCGTCGATGAAGCTGTTCACATCCAGATCGCTGTCGGTGCGCTTCAGCAGGCGCAGGGTTTCGATGGAGGTTTTCACCGCCTGGCGATATTCCGGCTTCCAGCTCAGGTCACGCGTCTGCAGGCCCAGGGGACCATGGAAGAGATAGTTCACTTCCGCGTCGATGCCGGTCACTTTGGCCACCAGTTCACTGTATTTCTCCGGCTCGGCGGCGAACAGGCGGTCTGCTTCGATGGCTGCACGCAGGAAGGCAATGACGACTTCGGGATACTTCTGCGCATACTCGGCATCCACCAGGCTGCCGTGCAGGGTTGGGGCATTGGCCTGTGAGCCATCATAGATCTTGCGCGCATAGCCACGGTGCGGGAACAGTTCAGCGAAAGGCACGAAGTCGGCATGCGCATCGACCTTGTTGGTCTGCAGCGCAGAGCCGGCGATTTCCGGCGCTTGCGTGGTGATGTTCACGTCTTTCTCCGGGTCCCAGCCTTGCGCCTTGACTGCACGTAGCAGCATGCCGTGTGCGGTGGAGGCGAATGGAACGGAGATGGTTTTGCCTTTCAGCTCGGACAGAGACTGCACCTGCGATGCTTTCGGCACCACGATGCCGTTGCCGCTGCCTGTGGTACTACCCGACAAAACGCTGATGAAGAGGCTTTTCCGTCCCGCCTTCTGGAAGGCCGCGCCGTTGAAGGAACCCGGGAAATCGGCCATTGATCCGATATCCAGTTTGCCCGCCACCATTTCGTTGGTCAGCGGCGCACCGGAAGTGAAGTTCTTCCATTGGATATCGTATTGCGCATCCTTGTACTTGCCGTCATGCGGCAGATACTTTTCCAGCAGCTTCAGCTCGCGGATCAGGATGCCTCCTGTAGCGCAGTTGATGGTGGTGTCCTGCGTGCCGATGGCGACGCGAATGGTTTCAGCATTGGCTGCACCGAACAGCAGCGCCAGGGCCAGGCCCAGTAATGGTCGTTTCATTGATCTCTCCAGGAGTTTTAACGCAGCAAATAAGGGATGTCGACGTGGATGGCGCCGGTCGGGCAGTCCTTCTCGCAAGGCATGCAATACCAGCACTCGTCGAACTTCATGTAAGCCTTGCCCTTGACGAAATCGATGGCCAGAACGTCGAGCGGGCAAACGTCGACGCAGACCGTACAGCCTTTGTGCGCAATGCATTTGTCTTCATCGACACTGACCGGCACTGTGGCAATGTTCAGAGTTGTTGGCATAGTTCCCTCTCTTCCTTGTTGATGCGCAGCCGCTGGTAAGCGGTCTTTTCCTGTTCATCCAGCTTGACGATGTAAGGCTCGATCGGACGTTTGAAGCAGGTCATGGCGCCGTTCTGCTTTTGCAGCTGCACGTGCACGAACCAGTCGGCATCGTTGCGTTCCGGATGATCAACCCGGTAGTGGTAGAGGCCCCAGCGGCTCTCGGTGCGATACAGCGAAGCGCGCGCCGCCATCTCGGCACAATCGCGGATCGCGTGCACTTCCATGGCGCGCATCAGCTCATGCGGATTGCGCGCGGAAAGGCGGTCCAGGTCTGCGCGGATCGCTTCGAATCGCTGAAGTCCAATTTCCATCTTGCGTGTGACCTTGGGCGGCTGCAGATAGTCGTTCACCATGCGGCGAAGCTTGTATTCGACCTGGCTGGGCGGCAGGCCATCCTCGCGCGACAGTGGCGCCCAGACACGTTCGCGTTCGCGTTCGACCTGCGCTTCGTCGAATTCCGGCAGCGGGCGCTCCGCGCAATAGCGTGCGGCGCTTTCACCGGCCAGTTTGCCGTAGACGAAGGCGCCCAGCATGTAGTTGTGCGGTACGCAGGCCAGATCACCCGCCGCGTACAGGCCTGGAACCGTGGTTTCGGCATGTTCGTTGACCCAGACACCCGAGGCGGAATGACCACTGCACAAGCCGATTTCGGAAATGTGCATTTCCACCATCTGCTCGCGGTAGTTGGTGCCGCGGCCTTCGTGGAAGCGGCCGCGGCTCGGACGTTCATTCGTGTGCAGAATCGTTTCGATGGTGCTGATGGTTTCTTCCGCCAGATGATCGAGCTTCAGGAATACCGGCCCGTCGCCGCCTTGCAGTTCGCGGTAGAACTCCATCATCATCTGCCCGCTCCAGTAATCGCATTCGATGAAGCGCTCGCCCTTATTGTTGGTCGTGTAGCCGCCAAACGGGCCGGTCACGTAAGCGCAGGCGGGTCCGTTGTAGTCCTTGATCAGAGGATTGATCTGGAAGCACTCGATGCCCGACAGTTCGGCGCCCGCGTGATAAGCCATGCTGTAGCCATCGCCTGCATTGGTCGGGTTCTCGTAAGTGCCGAACAGATAACCGGATGCGGGCAGGCCAAGACGGCCCGCAGCGCCGGTGGCCAGCACCACAGTCCTCGCGCGAATCACGTGGAAGTCGGCCGTGCGGCAGTCGAACGCCATGGCGCCCGCAATGCTGCCGTCTTTCGCCGTCAGCAGGCGCGTGGCGACCAGACGATTGGTAATCTCGACGCGGGCACGTTTCAGCCGCCGGTACAGCACCTTTTTGATGTCGTGCCCTTCCGGCATGGGCAGCACATACGTGCCCATGTGGTGAACTTTGCGCATGGCGAAGTCGCCTGTTTCGTCCTTCTCGAATTTGACGCCCCAGCGGTCCAGCTCTTCGATCATGTCATAGCTGTTCCGCGCGTAGGCCATCACCGTTTTCTGGTTGACGATGCCATCGTTTGCCGTGGTGATCTCTTTCACGTACTGCTCCGGCGTAGCGAATCCGGGAACGACGGCGTTATTCAGGCCGTCCATGCCCATGGATATGGCGCCGCTGCGCTTCACGTTGGCCTTTTCAAGCAGCAGAACACGCAACTCGGGATTGGCTTCCTTGGCTTTTACCGCCGCCATCGGACCGGCGGTGCCGCCGCCGATCACCAGCACGTCAACAGTCTGGATATGAGTATTCATGGGGATTCCGTGGTTGAAGGGCGGCGCGCTATGTGAAGGCGGTACTGAAAGGCGTCGCCGCGGAAGTAGAGGTATTCGAAATCGAGTGGTTTCCCGTCCGCCGTATGCGTCAGACGTTCGATGCGCAGTACCGGCATGCCCTCGTCGATCTGCAAAGCCGCCGACAGCGCATGGTCGGCCAGGATGGCATCGATCTGCAGGCTGGCCGTGCCGAGTGCAATGCCGTAATCGTTTTCCAGGATCAGGAAGATATCGCGCGTGGCCAGGTCCTCCTGGCGCAAGCGTTCGCCCAGTTCCGCTGCGACGTACGTGACTTCGAGCGATACCGGCTCGCGGTTCAGCAGGCGTATGCGCTTGATTTCAGCCACAGCATCGCCTGCCGCGAGCCGCAGTTGCTGCGCTACATTCGGCGCCGCGCCCACGATCTGGAAGCCGGCCAGCCGGTTATAGATCTCATAGCCGCGCCGCGACATGGCTTCGGCGAAGCCCTCAAGCTGGCTCAGTTCCTGGAACGCCTTCGGTTTGGAGACGAAAGTGCCTTTGCCGGGCAGCTTGAAGATCAAGCCTTCCTTCTGCAGATCGTTCAGCGCCTGCCGCACTGTGATACGGCTGACGCCAAACGCTGCGCCAATCTCGCTTTCCGCAGGCAATTGCGCATGCGGCGGATATGTCCCGTCGAGAATGCGTTCGCGCAGGTTCTCTTTGACCTGGGCATACAGCGGTAGTGGCGAAACAGGCTGGTTCATGAAAATGCTCGCAACCTGTTATGACAGGTCATGATCGTTGGGATGAAACGATCTTATCGAGCACTTTCAGGCATGAAAACGAATCAATTCGCGCTTGCATATGCACTGGTGCTGCATATGCAAATGCGCGAATCGAGAATGGACCTCAGTTGCTGCCGTAATGTGCGGCTTGCGCGGCACCGCTCTCGGCCAGTGCCGTGGCGGTATCGAAGTAGCGGGCCAAGGCATCGTCCAGTGCCGGCAGCAGGATGCCGCGTTCGCTGGTCAGGGCGGAGAAGGGCGGCTGGGCTGCGCAGCTATCGAACGAAGCTGCCGGGCGTGCCAGCAAGCCGCTGGCATCCACGCCGGCCAACTGGCACGCGCGCTGGGCAAACTGATGCCAGCTCAGTGCTTCGTTATTCGACAAGTGCCAGATGCCGCTTTCCTTGTCGATCAACAGGTCGAGGCAAGTCTGCACCAGGTCAGGCACGTAGGTCGGTGAAACGATCAGATCGTCCGCTGCCGGAAATTGCCCGCCCGCGGCGAGTGTCTGCATCGCCAGCGTGAGGAAGTTGTGGCAGTCCCACGGGCCGAAGAATGCGCTGGTGCGGACGACCAGCGACTGAGGGTGAATGCTCAGCATGCGGCGTTCCGCTTCAACCTTGCTGCGGCCGTAAACGTTGAGCGGTGCTACGGCATCGCTCTCGACGTACGGTGCGCCTTTGCTGCCATCGAATACCAGGTCACTGGAAAAACTGAGCAGGCGCAGTGCATGGGTAGCACACGCCACGGCCAGCACCGTGGCGCCATCGGCGTTCTCGCGCAGGCAGCGCGCTGCATCGTTCTCGGCCTGGTGCACGCGGACGTAGCCACTGGCGTTGATAATGGCCCAGGGCTGGTAGCGGCGGATTGCAGCGTCGACGGATGAGGGATCGGTGATGTCCATCTGCTGCCGTGTCAGCACGCGGTAAGCCAGATTGCGTTGCTCGCAGATGCGCACGAAGGCCGAACCCAGCGTGCCGGTGGCGCCGCTGATCAGGATCGGCTGCACGGGACGCTGCGGAAATTGGCGGTCGGTCGGCAGCGCGGCCAGGCTGGTGCTGGTCGCGGCGGGAGGGCACAGGAAACGGCCCGGCCGGCGCCACCAGCCGACGCCTTGCAGTACGGGATTGGAGAGCTGGCGTCCGGTGGCCAGTTCGCGCATCATCTCCGCCAGCGCGGTGGGACGCGGCACCGGCGCGCGCAAATCGAAAGCCCCGGTTTCGTAATAGCCTTTGCGCTCGGTGACCAGACAATTCCAGTCGAAGGAGCCAAGCAGGGACCACACCGTGACGGCGCGCAGATCGGCGCCGCGCTGGCGCACATGGAGGGAGGCATTCCAGATTTCGTGCAGCCAGCGCAGCTGGTCTTCGCGGTTGGCGTCGATGTGGGCCTCGGTAACCGCCATGGGCAGCTTATATCGCTCCCACACTTCTTCCAGCAACGGGCCGATGCCTGGTGTCGGCGTGGCCAGCGCACGCGCGGTTTCGATATCGGCGAAACCGTCGACACCGACATACCGTTGCGGGTAGCGCGCCGCGCGGTGATCGAGCCAGCGCTCACTGGTGATGTAGTAATTCAGGCCGATGATGTCCGGCGGACAGGGATTATCGCGGAACCACAGCAGTTCGTCTTCGCTCAGGCCACCGCGTTCGCGCAAATAGTCCCACAGCGCATGCTGCGAATCGATACGGCCGCACAGCATGTCCCACGCCAGCCAGCGGCGTTCATTGTAGAAGGCAGCCCATCCCGCAAGTGGGGGTGTGCTGTAAGTCTTGCCCAGATCATCCGTCTGTACCAGCTTCGCTTGCGGATTGACTGCGCGGATGGCGCGCATCGCCATCACCGTCGCCTTGCATTGATAAAGCAGCGCGCGCAGAAAGGTTTTGTCGTCGCGGCCATGCGGATACCACACGCCGTACAAGCCGCAAAAGCGCGCGGTGGTCAGCGGTTCATTGACCGGTGTGTAGTATTCAATCCATGGGTAGCGCTGTGCAACGGCGCCTGCATACTCAGCCAGCTGCTCAGGAAAGGCGGGATCGACCAGACTGGTATGGCGTGGTCCGCTGCCGTGATGGACCAGCCCAACGATGGGCGTTACGCCCAGTGCCTGCAAAGCTGGCAGCCGCTGGTCCGGCTGGGACCAGTCAGCAGTATCCAGGCCATCCGGCGCCACGCGCTCCCACAGCACGGGGTAGCGCAATGCGCGAATGCCGAGCGCAGCGAAGCGGTCGAGGTCATCTTCGCGGCGGTCATGCCCATTTTGTTCAATTTGACTGAAGTATTGATCAGAGACGCGGTTGACGGTGCCTTCCAGTCCGCCCCACAGTTCGATGGTGGTTGGCTTGATCGTGGACATGTTCTTCTTTGTTGGTCGAGGAGGCAAAAAGTATCGCCAAATTTTTGTCGGGGTGGCGCAACCTTGCCTTCAGTCATGCGTGCGCGGCAGCGAAATTCACTTCGCTACACTGGCGGCCATGCGATTTTCATTTCTCGGAAATACACTGCAGGAATGGGGGACCGCGCTGACCGTGATGGTGGCTGCGGCCGTCGTGCTGTACCTCGTAAAGTGCCTTGCCGTACGGCGTCTCGCCGTGATTGCAGAGCGCACCACCACGCCGGTCGACGACTGGCTGGTGCGCATGCTGCGCGCCACGTGGCTGCTGACAATTATCATCGGCGCGGCCTGGATCGGCAGCCAGATGCTGGACTTGCCGCACAAGCAGCTGACCTGGATGTGGCGCGTGACCGCCACCACGCTGCTGATCCAGGCCGGCATCTGGGGCGATAGCCTGATACGCTCGTGGCGTGGCCACTACCGGCGCAAGAGCGAGACTGGCGCGTCGGCCACCTCGGCTGCCATCATCGATTTCATTTTGCGGCTGGTGGTCTGGATCGTCTTCACCCTGATGGTGCTGGACAATCTGGGCTTCAACATCACGACACTGGTGGCCAGCCTGGGCATCAGCGGTATCGCGGTGGCGCTGGCGGTGCAGAATATTCTGGGCGATCTGTTTGCCTCGCTGTCCATTGTGCTCGATAAGCCTTTTGTGGTGGGCGACTTCATTATCGTCGACGATAAGCTGGGTAGCGTGGAGTACATCGGACTGAAGACCACGCGCCTGCGTGGCCTGGGCGGCGACCAGATCATCTTTTCCAACGGCGATATTCTGAAAGCGCGCGTGCTGAACCAGACGCGCATGCAGACCCGCCGCGCATCCTTCATCCTGCGCGTGCGGCGTAACACCAGCGCGGACGACTTGCGCGTGGTGCCGCAGATCCTGCGCAATGCGGTGATGGCGCAGGAAAAGACGGCCAACTTCGAGCGTTCGCACTTCTCAGGCCTGGGCGAATGGTCCTTCGATTTCGAGACGGTGTACTGGATCAAGTCGCCCGACTATTTCGTGTTCATGGATACCCAGCAGGCCATTTTCCTGGCCGTGGTCCGCGAGCTTCAGTCGCGCGGCATCGAGCTGGCGGTGCCAACGCGAATTGTGCTTCCCGATCAGTTAAACTCTGCACCTTCGAACGCGCAAAGAAGGAGTGTATGAAAAAACTGGTCTTGGGAGGACTTGCTATGTTGATGGCGGGGAGTGCAATGGCCGCATCTGTGCAGGACGTGGCGGAGCGTTACCGCAAGCTGGTGCTGGCGGTCGGCCAGTATGATGCGAATTATGTGGATGCCTACTATGGTCCTGCGGCGCTGCAGGAAGAGGTGGCGCGCAGGAAGCAGAGCCTGGCGTCTATCCGCAGCGAGGTGCAGGCTGCGCGCCGCGATATCGCAAAGCAGAAACCGCACAATGCGGAAGAGGCGCTGCGTATCGAGTTCCTGTCCAAACAGCTGCGCGCGGTGGAAGCGCGGGTCGATATGCTGGATGGGAAGAAGTTCACGTTCGATGAAGAGACGGCCGTGCTGTACGACGCTGTCTCGCCGCATCACGACCGCGCCTACTACGAAGCGATCGTGGCCGAAGTGGACAAGCTGGTGCCGGGAACCGGCCCGCTGCCTGAGCGCCTGAAAGCCTTCCGCGGCCAGTTCGTGATTCCGAAAGATCGCCTGAAGCAGGTGTTCGATGCGTCCATCGCTGCCTGCCGCGAGCGCACCATGCGCTATGTGGAGCTGCCGAAGAACGAAAGCTTCGTGATGGAGTTCGTGAGCAACAAGCCATGGTCCGGCTACAACTGGTACAAGGGCAATGCGCACAGCCTTATCCAGATCAATACCGAATTCCCGATCTACATCGAGCGCGCGCTGGACCTGGGGTGCCACGAGGGCTATCCGGGTCACCACGTGTACAACGCACTGCTGGAGCAGGAACTGGTGAAGAAGCGCAACTGGGTGGAGTTCAGCGTGTATCCGCTGTATTCGCCGATGTCGCTGATCGCCGAGGGCAGCGCGAACTATGGCATTCAGATGGCTTTCCCGGATGATGAGCGCGTGGCTTTCGAGCAGAAGACTCTGTATCCGCTAGCGGGACTCGATCCCGCCCTGGCGCCAAAATATGCCCAGTTCCTGAAGCTGATGGCGAAATTAAGCTACGCGGATAACGACAATGCACGCGAGTATCTGGAAGGCCGCTTCACGAAAGAGCAGGCGCAGGAGTGGATGGTGAATGTGGGCCTGTATCCGCCGGAGAAATCGGCGCAGCGCGTGTCCTTCTATGACGCGAACCGTGGCTATGTGATCAACTACAACCTGGGCCAGGATCTGGTCAAGGCCTTTGTGGAGCGTCACGCGACGGCCACCGATCCGGCAGCCGCCCGTGCACAGCGCTGGGACGCTTTCAAGCAGTTGCTGTCGTCCCCACGCCTGGCCAGCGGTTTGCGTTAAGCCGCCTTCTTCGCGCTCAGGCATTCCTTCATGAATGCCTTGCGCTCATCGCCTTTTTTGCCTGCCGCGTCCGCGTTGCAGGTCTTCATCTTTTCTTGCTGAGTCGGAGCCTTTGCGGGCTTCGCGCTCAGGCATTCCTTCATGAAGGCTTTGCGCTCGTCGCCCTTCATGTCTTTGGCGTCAGCGTTGCAGGTCGCCATCTTCGATTGCTGGGAGTTCTTGGCAGGCGCTTCCGCGGCATGAGCGGACACGGCAAAGAACATGGCGATGGAGGCAGCGATCAGTTTGTTCATAGGTCAGATCCTTATAGAAGTTAGCCTTTCGGCTTGGTAACTATATACGACAAATAATCGGCGGCGGAAGTGGATTTTTCGTCGTTGTGGCCTATTCTTCAATGTGCGGTTGAGTGAAAAAAAGGGGAGAAATACCATGAACAGACTCATCGTATCAACGGCGCTCAGTGCAGCCGTCGCCATGGCATTGGCTGCATGCGCGGGAACAGAACCTAAACTGGGCGGTGGCGGCACCGTAGCGACCGGCGCTGCGGGTGGCGCCCAGGCTGCAAACGCCAATCCACAATTGGAAAAATGCGACAAAACGCTGGGAACGCTCGGCGTGGTGGAAGATACCGCTGCGCCGTGGTATCACCAGCTGTCGCAATACAAGCTCGGATCGACTGTGCCGGTGCTGCGCATGATGATCCAGCAGTCGAACTGCTTCGTTATCGTCGAACGTGGCAATGCCATGAACAAGATGATGATGGAGCGCCAGCTGTCGCAATCGGGAGAGATGCGAACCGGTAGCAATATGGGCAAGGGTCAGATGGTGGCGGCGGATTACACCATGAGCCCGACCATCACGTTCAGCCAGAAAGGTACGGGCGGTATGGGCGGCATGCTGGGCGGTGCGGGCATGCTGGGCAGCATTGCCGGTGCGGTGGCTGGCGGCCTCAAGTCCAATGAAGCCTCGACCACGCTGCTGATGATCGATAACCGCTCCGGTGTGCAGCTGGCGGCGGCCGAGGGTAGCGCCAAGAACTTCGACTTCAATGTCGCTGGCGGCTTGTTCGGTGGCGGCGCCTTTGGTGGCGCGGGCGGTTATTCAAATACGCCAGAAGGCAAGATTCTGATCGCGGCCTTCATGGATTCGTACAACCAGCTGGTGCGGGCGGTGCGCAATTACAAGGCGCAGGAGGTGGCTGGCGGCATGGGCACTGGCGGTTCGCTTGGCGTGCAGGGGGGTACGACGCCGGCGTCCCAGGCTCTGGATAAGCCGGCGGCAACCACCGATAAAAAGGGTAAGAAAAAGTAGCTTAGATCCGCAGGAAGGCGGCGATCACTGGCGCATTGGTCAGGTCGATCAGGAAGCCGCCCGTTGGTGGGACGATCGTCGTGGCCTGGGGCGCCGGGCCACGCTGCCGGGTGATTGCGTCCATCGCCGCGACGGCCGTGGCGGTGGAGCCGATACCGTAGCCGGTCAGACCCGCCGTTGCGACGGCGGCTTCATAGTTGCGTCCCAAGATCGGATAAACGATGGCCGCTGCGAAGGCCAGGGTGACGATTGTGTTCACGGTGAGGATGGCGAGCATCGGCCCGGCAACTTGCGCCAGTTCCTGCAAGTTCAGCGCGGCCAGGGTGACGGCCAGGAAAAGGGACAGCAGCACAGCGGCGATTTTAGTGATCACTTCGCTTTTTAGCCATGTGGCGCCGCAGGCATCGTGCATTGCACGGATGGCGAAGCCGACCAGCAAGGCGCCCATGTAGGCGGGCAGCGTGGCGCCCAGCTTGTCCAGGCCGTAGCTGGCCCAGGCGCCGGCTTTGACGCAGACGGCGATCAGCAGGGCATGTCCGAGGGCGGACCAGCCGAGCGCCGCCACCGCCCCCACGTCAGCAAAGAAGCTCGCAACCACGACCGGCGCGCGGGTGGCGCCAATGGCGTCAGCCTGCACCTCTGCGCTGCTGGCACGCGCGCCGCGCTCCGCAGAGGCGGGCAGGGAGGTGTGCTTGCGCAGGAGCCAGGCGCCGAGGGGGCCGGAGAGGAGGGCGCCGGCGACCAGGCCAAAGGTGGCGGCGGAGGCGCCGATGGTGGCGGCTGCGGCCAGGCCCGCTTGCTCGAAGCGCGGGGCGAAACCGAGGGCGGTGCCGTGTCCGCCAACCAGCGTCAATGAGCCGCACGCTACACCCAGCAACGCCGGAGCGCCGAGCGCCACAGCGACCGCCACACCAACCGTATTCTGCAAAACTGACAACACCGTCGTCGCGACCAGCAGCACGAGCAGCATCCGTCCGCCCGTACGCAGCAAACGCAGCGGCGCCGCCAGGCCGACGCAGGTGAAGAATCCAATCAGCAAGGGCAGATTCAAATTCTTGAGTGGACGCGTCGCCCATTCCGGCTCAACAGTTACCAGCCAGGTCCACCATCCAGCATCGACCTTGCCTGCGAACGTAAGCGGCATACCTGCAACGCGCAGGGCCAGCAACACCAGCGAAAACAACAAGCCACCGACCACCGGCACCGGAATATTGAAGCGCGCCAGCACCTGCACGCGGCGCAGGACGGCTTCGCCCAATAACAGCACGGGAACGGCAAGCGCAAGCAGATACCAGGCGGAGAGCGTCATGACGGACAAGATAAGTTTGAACGCGGCAAGTATTGCCGTGCTGCCCTACGCTGTCAAACCGCATTGCAGCATGCGGACCGCGGCCTATCATGAAGAGACAGACTGCTAACCGCAGCATGGGAGAACTGAAATGAGGAAATATATCGACTGCCGCGAATTCCCCAGCGAGTCGCATTGCAGCATCGCCATCTCCGCCGACAGCGAAGAAGAGCTGCTGACCATCGCCGTGCAGCACGCCATCGCCAGCCATGGCTATACCGACAGCCCTGAACTGCGCGAGGGATTGCGCAAGCTATTCCATGATGGGATGCCGCCGGAGCACGTCCACCCCGCAGCGGCGCCCGTAAGTGAGCGGCCTGTGTCGCCTACACGGCATTAGCCTGCATTCGGCGGATCAATGATCCGCCCTACAGCGGAATAGGTTGGGCGGATGATTGATCTGCCATTGTTGAAGCGGAATACGAGTTACGTAGTTACGTAGGGCGGATCATTGATCCGCCATTGCGAACTGGCCTGCGCCTGCATCGGCAGCCTCGGCGTGCTTGTCCAGCCAGCGAATCAGCTCGCGCCCCAGCACGCGCAGGCGCGCTGTTTCCACCTGGCGGCGCTTGTAGGCGTCATGGCTTGCAGGGCCGCTCAAGCTGCGGCCGTGGCTTGCCTTGTCCATCAGCTGAATCTCATACTCGAAGAAAAAGCCCACGTCATAGTCCGGCCCCGCAGTCGCCGGATCATCCGGCGGCACGTGAATCATCTTGCGCACGGTGACCTGAATGCTGCTGAAGCCCGCCCCACTGTGCGGATTATCGCTGCGCGTCTGCGGATGCGCGATCTCCAGCAATTCCTCATCCATCTTCTGCAGGAGGTCCTGTGGATACTCAGGACTGCTCTCCAGCATGCAGCGGTACTTGCTGAAGATTTCTTTGGCTGCCTCCAGATCGAGCAGCGTATTGCGCGTGCGCTGAGCATGCACATTGGTGACCGAAATAATGTGAGCTCGCTGCAAGGTCCGCAAAGCCAGCAGACACTCGAAGCGCGTATTGAAAACCAGGCGCACGCCCAGATGGTCGAAGATGTCGGCCGCCAGATATTCCGCTTTCTGTAGCAGCTTGAGAAGAATGCTGTTACGTCCCTTATTGTTTTTGCGGTCGAAGTGCAGCAGCGGCAGGCAGACTTCGCCATCGGTCAGGAAATGATGGCCGTCTTCCTCGTGAATCACCTCGTCCAGGCTGGCAAACACCTGTTCACGGATCGTGTTGAAGTAGCGTAGCTTGAGATTGTTATCGATGTAGAAAATGCCGTGCATGACCTTCAGCACCGCGCATGACCACATGCGCCGCACATCGCATTGCTGTCCGCGCAGGGATGCATACACCAGCAGCATCAGCGGATCTTCCGGCGCGCGCACCGCTTCGGGGATCAGCATTTCCTGTCCCGCTTGCAGAAAATTCTCGGTGATGAAGTGCACCGCCTCGCGATGGGCGCGGGCGATCACCTCACGGGCGTGTGGATTGTCGATGTCGAAGCCGTACTCACGCACGAACTGGCGCGCGTCGTGCTCATTGCGCAGCGCGAGCTCGCCCAGATCAATCGCCGATACGCCGGAAGCGATGGCATTGAGATAGGTCCAGTTAAGTGAGAACTTGCCTTTGCTCTTTAATGAGGCCCGATGTTCTGTCATAGTTTGGGCGCAATCGTTAAATCTCCTAAGCAAGTATGCAACTGTTGCCTGCGACGCCGCAAGCCTGTGGTGAAAAAGCGTCAGTAAATCGCGCCACCGGGCTGGGTTGAGCTCAGCACGCCGCCGATGGCGGAGATCGAATAGCGTGTGGTCGAACCGCCATAACCCGCCCAGTTGCGCAGGTCGAAGTTGCCGTCGCCGGACAGACGCTGGGTATCGATATTCTTGTACGTCAGCGGCATTTTCGGCTGGCAGACCTGCGGAATACCGACCGTCTGCATGAAATAGGCTGAGCCAACGCCCACGCGGCTGGCCGTTCCGTTGTCGACCAGCAGAGCCGTTTCGACATCCACGCCGATACCGCGCGCCATGCCCGCCCAGCCATCGTTGACGATGCGCGCCATGAAGGTGATCAGACGGCCCATGCGGTCGCGCGCGTCGAGATGGGGATCGGCAATCAGCCCACCCAGTCCGGGCAGGGTGAGGAAATTGCGTTCCAGGGTGATGCGTTTGTCGAAAGGATTGGCCAATGCGTCGGGCGAAGTAATGCTGCCATTCAGGGCGGAGTAGCCGAACTGCCCCATCAGGGCCAGGCCCGCGCTGGTGCCGCCAATCGGGATATTGTGACTGGCCAGTTCCTGAATCGCCGCCTGCACCGGCGTGCCTTCCCAGAAGTTGATGTAGTCCGACTGGTCGCCACCGGCGATGAACAGTGCCTCGGCGCCTTTGATGCGGGCGATCACGAAAGGATCATTGGCCGCGTCGCGGCTCGGAATGACCAGCGTTTCCACCGACTGCACGCCGCCCATGGCGTAGATGTAGGGGTTGTACGCATCCGTGCCGCGGCTGCGGATCACCACGAAATTGCCGCCGCCGGACTTTTTGATCATCCAGGCAAAGGCCGCGTCCACATCGGGGCCGCCGCCCATCAGCACCAGGCTTGGTTTGTTCGGATGGGGTAAGACAACATCGGTCGGATCGCCCACAGCGTCGTACTGATATGGCTTTCCCGCGTAGGCGAGGGGCGCTGCGAGCCAGCCGGCAAGCAGTACGACGATTGCAGCGAACCGGGACAGGCGTGCCATGGCGGGCTCCTTGATGAGCGAAACGGTAGAGCCATTCTACGCTTCGCTCATGCAATCCAGCCCGCCTTTATGCTGCCTGTAGTGCGGCCGCATCAGCCAGTGCGGCTTCCATGGCGCGCTGGCGCTGCTCGTCGCCCATGGCCACGCCTTCAGCGCGCACAAATTCCACTTGCGCGCCGAGGAAGCCAAAGAAGCCGGTCAGATAGCTTTCCTGATGATCCAGCGCCGCCATGGGCGAGGGCGCGCTGTAGATGCCGCCACGCGTGGACGCAACGATGATGCGCTTGTCGCCGCACAGGCCTTGCGGACCATTGGCGCCGTAACTGAAGGTCTTGCCGGCGACGGCCAGGCTGTCGATCCAAGCTTTCAGCTGGCTTGGCACGGCGAAGTTGTACATGGGCGCGCCGATGACGACCACGTCGGCGGCCAGGAATTCATCCAGCATCGCGCTGGCGCCCGCGGGTCCGGCGTTCAGGTGCGGCACCGGATCGGCGGCTAGGTCGCGATAGGTGAGGGCGGCGCCCGGATTGGCGCCGGTCAGGCGTTGCACGATGGCGGCGGTGAGGCGGCGGCTGACGGAATGCTGGCCGGTGATGCTGGAATCAATATGCAGAATCTTCATGGGCTACTCCTGTAAGTAAGGAACAATTTGTTCGTGGCGCCATGTTAGACTTTGAAGAGATTCAGACAAGGAGGCACTTTTATGAGCGATACGAACACTTTTGTGCGCGCCGACCACGAGGCTTGCACATCGGTGACCGATGTCCTGGCCCGAATCGGCGATAAATGGACGGTGCTGGTGGTCGGAACACTGCGCGATGGTCCGCTGCGCTACAACGAGATCCAGCGCCGTGCGGAAGGCATCTCGCAGCGCATGCTGACGCTCACGCTCAAAGGCCTGGAGCAGGATGGACTGGTGAACCGCACCATGTACCCCACCATCCCGCCGCGCGTGGATTATGAGCTGACCGAATTAGGACACAGCCTGATCGCCCCTTTGCGCGTGCTGTTCGACTGGGCCACGGAACACCGTCCGGAAATCGTCGCAGCACGCAATGCATTCGAAAGCAAATCAAGCGAACGCGCGGCGGCGCACGCGGCATTTTTTGCACCGAAATAAGGCCTTTTGTCGCGTTCTGTTTCTGGTGTTAAAGCGCGTAAATTCAGTTACTTTCACGGGGGCGCGGCGCTAATCTCGAACAGGTCGAGGTAGATCTGTTGAGGGAAAAGTGAATGTCGAGAAGCGAAAATTGGCGGAGTGGCTAGCGACGGCGTTTGGCTTTATCCTGGCCCTGCTGCTGATGCTGGCCGGTGTCGGTTCATGGCGGTTGGAAGCGTTGAGGACGCTGCTGCACCGCTTGCTGAATGAGTTACAGGGCAGGTGAGCCCAGGTACTGTTCCAGGAATTCCACACACACGCGCACCTTGGCCGAGCTGCCAAGGCGTTGAGGATAAACGGCCCACACATTGGCGTCCTGCCGGTAGTCGGGCAGCAGCTGCACCAGGCGGCCTGCGTCGATATGCGGCTGCGCATCCCATAATGAGCGCAGCACGATGCCTGCGCCTTCCATTGCCCATTGCAGGGCGATCTCGCCGTGGTTGGTGGAGAGCGTCCCCGTCACCTTCACTGTTTCATCCCCGGCCGGTCCGCGCAGGCGCCATATGCCGAAGGGCAGATCACGTTCCTTGATGGCGAGGCAGTTGTGGCTGGCCAGATCCTGCAGGCTTTTCGGCGCGCCGCGGCGGGCGATGTAATCCGGCGATGCACACAGCACACGGTGGTTGGCCATCAGCTTGCGGGCGATGAGGTCAGGCGCGATGTCGTCGCCGACGCGGATGTCGAGATCAAAACCTTCGGCGACAATGTCCACCAGGCGGTCGAAGACTTCGAAGCGCACCTGTAAATCCGGGTAGTGCTGCTGGAGCTTGACGATAGCTGGGGCCACCACATTGCGGCCGAAGCCGAAGCTGCTGCTGATGCGCAGCTGCCCTCGCGGCGTGCTGCGCTGCTGGGCCACTTCATCGAACAGTTGATCGAGATTGTCGAGGATGGCCTGGGCGCGGGCGTAAATGCGTTCGCCATCTTCCGTGATGGTCACCCGGCGTGTCGTGCGATGGAACAGCTTGACGCCCAGCGTATCCTCGAGGATGCCGATACGCTTGCTGACGTAGGCGGGCGACATGCCCAGTTCCGCCGCTGCAGCGGCAAAGCTGGCCTTGCGCGCGGCCATGGCGAACACGCGCAGATCTTCGTTTTCCAGAGAATTGTTCACGATTCGTGTTTTATTAATTCACGTTTCGCTAGATTATAAACATTTCGTGCGGCGGTATGCTGTAGTCATCAAAAGGAGCAAAGCCATGAAGACACATAAAATCGCTGTTCTCGCCGGTGACGGCATCGGTAAGGAAGTCATGCCTGAAGGCCTGCGTGCCGTGAAGGCTGCTGCGCAGCGCTTCGGCATTTCGCTGGAGTTCGAATCGTTCGAGTGGGCCAGCTGCGACTATTACGTCCAGCACGGCAAGATGATGCCGGATGACTGGCATGCGCAGCTGTCGGGCTTTGATGCGATTTTTTTTGGCGCCGTGGGCTGGCCGGAGACGGTGCCGGATCACATTTCGCTGTGGGGATCGCTGCTCAAATTCCGCCGCGAGTTCGACCAGTATGTGAATCTGCGCCCCGTGCGGCTGCTGCCGGGCGTGCCATGTCCTTTGGCGAACAAGAAGCCGGGCGACATCGATTTCTACGTGGTGCGCGAGAATACCGAGGGCGAGTATTCTTCCGTGGGCGGCAAGATGTTCGACGGGACCGAGCGCGAGGTGGTGCTGCAGGAGTCGGTCTTCACGCGCAAGGGCGTGGACCGGATTCTGAAGTATGCATTTGAACTGGCACAGTCGCGTCCCAAGAAGCATCTGACTTCTGCGACCAAATCGAACGGCATTTCGATCAGCATGCCGTATTGGGACGAGCGCGTGAAGGCGATGTCTTCTTCCTACCAGGACGTGCGCTGGGACCAGTACCACATCGACATCCTGTGCGCGCGCTTTGTGCTGAGCCCTGAACGGTTTGATGTGGTGGTCGCATCCAATCTGTTCGGCGACATCCTGTCCGACCTCGGTCCCGCCTGCGCCGGCACGATCGGCATCGCCCCATCGGCCAACCTGAATCCGGAACGCAGCTTCCCGTCGCTATTTGAACCGGTGCACGGCTCCGCGCCCGACATCTACGGCAAGAACATCGCCAACCCGATCGCCATGATCTGGTCCGGCGCCATGATGCTCGACTTCCTCGGCCACAAAGACGCCCACGACGCCATGGTCCGCGCCATCGAACTCGCCCTGATCGAAGGCCCCCGCACCCCCGACATGGGCGGCACCGCCACCACCACCAAAGTCGGCCAATCCATCGCCACCGCCATCACCGGCGCATGATCTTGGTCTGCATCAAATTGCACATTTGATGCAGACACTATGCTTCCCTCACACAGGGGAGCATGGGACAGGATCGCGGGTAGAAAGCTGGGGGGGGTGGCTGCTCTGTCTGCGTCATTTTACGTGGGAGCGGTGATTGGCAGCATCGCGGTGGCGGCGGGCCGAACAGTCAGCGAAGGAACGTTGCTTGCGGATGTGCTCAAATGGCGAGGCGAGGCGGTGATGAAAGATGGATTGCTGTTATTGCTGATCGGGCTCGCTTGCGCGGCCGTCGGATGGATGTTCTGGCATTACGCCGGAAAGTATGCGTCGTCGCTGCTGCTGATCGTGGTGCTGCTGTCCGTCGTGGCGGACAATTGGCGGCTGCGGCGGGAGCTGGAGAAGCTGAAGCGGTAGAATGGGGGCATGGATAAGCCCTACGAACCTATTGCCTGCGAAATTCACGACGAGTATCTGGCGCTGGCCAGCTTGCGGCGTGAGTGTGAGCTGACTGTGATGCAGGACGGTGAAACCACCACCGTCCGTGGCGTGATCGAAGACGTGTACACGCGTGACAAGGCGGAGTATCTGCAGTTGCGCGATGGTCCAACCTTTCGGCTGGACCAGATCGTCGCCATCAACGGCAAGCCGCTCGCTTAACTGGCTTCGGCCGAGAAGGATGCTGCGCCGTTAGATTCGCGGCGGTCCATCCACGATGCGTAGGCTGTCAGCAGCAGGGCGGCAACCGCGACAACGGCGGCAACGTAAGGCAGTGTGTCCAGCGCGTAGCCGTGGGACAGCACCGAGCCGCCCAGCCAGGCACCCAGCGCATTACCGAGATTGAAGGCGCCAATATTCAGGGTCGACGCCAGGTTAGGTGCATGCTTTGCCTTCTCCACCACGCGCATCTGCAACGGCGGCACGGTCGCAAACGCTGCGATACCCCAGACGAAGATCGTGGCCACGGCCGCCAGCTTGTAATGGCTGGTGAACGCGAACGCCACCATGATCACCGCCATCAGGGCCAGGATGCCCATCAGCGACGGCATCAGCGCGCGGTCGGCCAGCTTGCCGCCAATCGTATTGCCGATGGTGAGGCCAAAGCCGAACAGCACCAATACCAGCGATACAGCGCTCGGCGAGAAGCCCGTTACATCGACCAGAATCGGCGCGATGTAGGTGAACACCACGAACACGCTGCCGAATCCGACTACGGTCATCATCAGCGCCACCCAGGCTGCCGGTTCAGCCAGCACGCGGACTTCCTGGCCCAGGCGGGCGCCGGCGCTGTCCTGACGATTAGGCACCAGCGCGCTCAGGCCCGCCAGCGACAGCACGCCCATGGCAGCCACGATCCAGAAAGTGGTACGCCAGCCGAATTCCTGTCCGATGAAAGTACCGAAAGGCACGCCCAGCACATTCGCCAGCGTGAGGCCGGTGAACATCATGGCAATGGCGCTGGCGCGTTTGTCCGGCGCGACCAGCGAGGCGGCGACCACGGAGCCGATGCCGAAGAAGGAACCGTGCGTGAACGATGTGACAACGCGCGCCACCATCAGCATGTTGTAGCCCGGCGCGATCGCGCACAGCACGTTACCGATGATGAAGATCCCCATCAGCAGCTGGAGCGCCAGCTTGCGGCGCAGTTTATTGGTCAGTACGGCCAGCAGCGGCGCGCCGACCGCCACGCCAAAGGCATAGCCGCTGACGAGCAGGCCGGCGGCAGGCAGCGACACCGACAGGTCCCGCGCCACGTCGGGCAGGATGCCCATGATGACAAACTCGGTTGTTCCGATCGCGAAGGCGCTGATGGCCAACGCCAGTAGTGTGATAGGCATTGCAACTCCCCATTAAGGTTGAATGCCATGATTGTGGGGATGAGGCTGCCGTTTGATAATTGGTCTACAATTTGAAGTATCTTCAAATTGGATTTGAATATGGCCTCGGATCGCCTGGGAGACATGCGCTTATTCGTGGATGCGGCAGACCTGGGCAGCCTGTCCGCAGCAGGCCGCAAGCTGGGATTATCACCGGCGGCGGCCAGCGCGCGTTTGCTGAAACTGGAACGTGAGCTGTCCACCCGCCTGTTCGAGCGCACCACGCGCCAGCTGCGCGTCACGCCGGAAGGACAGCTCTATCTGGAACACTGCCGCATCGCCCTGCAAGCCATCGAAGACGGCGAGGCGGCCCTGCACGCAAGGCGCGAGACGGTGCGCGGCAAGGTGCGCCTGTCCGCCACCTCGGACTTCGGCCGCCATATGCTCAGCCGCTGGCTGGAGGAATTCCGCATCCTGTATCCCGAGGTGACGTTCTCGCTGCATCTGAGCGACGCCATGTCCAATCTGCTGCAGGACGAAATCGACCTGGCCGTGCGCTTCTCCCTGCCGCAGGACAGCTCCCTGGCCGCGCGCCGCCTGGCGCCCGACCGCCGCGTGCTGTGCGCCACACCGGCCTATCTGGCGAAATACGGCGTGCCGCAGACGCCGGCCGATCTGCCGAAGCACCGCTTCGTGTTATGGGCCACGCTGGCCGGAGCGCAGAACGATTTCGAGTTCGTGCGCGGCAGCGAACGCCAGCAGCATATCGTGCCGCTGGACGAAGCCTGGGACGCCAACGATGGCGCCAAGGTGCTCGATTGGGCGCTGGCGGGTCACGGCATCGCTTACAAATCGCTGTGGGACGTGGTGGACCTGGTGAAGGCGGGCCAGCTGCAAATTCTGCTGCCGGACTGGCAAACGCGCCCCACCGGCGTACACGCCCTGTTCCATCGCAGCCGCTACATGGCGCCCCGCGTGCGCGTGTTGCTGGACTTTCTGGCGGAGCGTTTCGAACAGGCCGTAGCGGAGCTGCCGCCGGGCTTATTACCCGCCGCTCAGGTCCGCTAACTGATATGCTAGTGCTTTCGAGTCACCCAACAAGAACAAGATGCGGCGATTGCTGATCATTTTTGGCCTGGCGCTGCTGCTGGCTGGTGTTGTCTGGCCCTGGCTGCGCAAGCTGCCATTTGGACGTCTGCCCGGCGATATCCATATCGTCAAAGGCGGCTTCAGTCTTCATATCCCCATCGTCAGTTGTGCCCTGGTGTCGCTGGCCGTGTGGCTGATTCTCTGGCTATTCAGGCGCTGACGAACATGAATCCTTCCCGGCTACGGCTGATGCGTAAAGGCCTCATTGTGCTGGCCGTCGTGTTCCCGCTGCTGTACATCTACGTGCAATACGTGGCCCTGCATCGCGACCATCGCATCACTGTGACCGCCGCCGAGTCGGAAACCCGCAAGATGGCGGCGGCGCTGAAGGAACATGCCGCCCGCGCGGTCGGCGAAGCGGACCGCGTGCTGCAGGCTGCGATGGGCGAGCTGGATCGCAGTGGCGTTCCGCTCAACTGGGACAACCGCGTTGCGCTGGAAAGCATCCTGCACCGCTACATGCTGGAACTGCCCCAGATCTCGAAAATGACGGTCATCGATGGCAAGGGCATGGTGCTGGCGGTGAGCGGCGTACAGATTCCCGAATCGGTGGACGTCACCGATACCGGCTACTACAAATACCACGAAGCGCGCCACGACGGCTCGCTTTTCATGACGGCCACATACAAAAGCCGCGTGAACGACCGCCAGGTGTTTGCCATTACGCGCAGCCTGCTGAATGCGGACGGCTCGCTGAAAGCCATCGTCCTGTGCAGCATGCGTGCCGATTATTTCGGCGAGTTCTATCGCACGCTGGGCGCAAGCAAGAGCGCGCGCGTCATGCTGATCAGCGACACCGGCTCGGTGCTGGTTGGAAGTCCGGGCAATATCGACCTTGCGCGGCGCGACCTGTCGATGGGGCAGAACTTCGCGCGCTTTAAAGATGCAAACGAAGGCACATTCCGCACCTCCGCCAGCCTGGTGGACGGTACGGCGCGTATTGCGTCCTATGCCCACGTGCCTAACTATCCGCTGGTAGTCACGGTGGGACTGCTGGAAGATGAAGTGCTGCTGCCCTGGCGCGAACGCCGGCTGCAGACGATCATCGTGGGCGCGGCATCCATCCTGGTGATGCTGGCGCTGATTGGCCTGCTGTGGCGCCAACTGACCGAATTGATCGCGGCGCAGGCAACGCTTCAGGATCAGAACGACACGCTGCGCAAGCTGAATGAAGAACTGGAACAGCAGGCGATTGCGGATGCGCTGACCGGCCTGCACAACCGGCGCTACTTCAACGGTGTGTTTCAGCGCGAGATCATGCGCGCGCGCCGCACCGGCACCCTGCTGGCTTTCTGCATCGGGGATATGGACCACTTCAAGAAATTCAATGACCGCTACGGCCATCCGAAGGGCGACCTGGCCTTGCAGCGGGTCGCGCAAATCCTGCGCGAATCGCTTCAGCGTGCGACGGATTACGCGTTCCGTCTTGGCGGCGAAGAGTTTGCGCTGCTGTATTCCGTGCAGAGCGCGGAAGAAGCGTGGCAGATTGTGGAGGTAACGCGCCATCGCATCGAGCAGCTCGATCTGGCGCATGAGGAAAACGAAGGCGGCGTGGCGACCATGTCGTTTGGTCTGGTCTGCGTCTTGCCCGGTGCCGAAATCGAGTCGGAAACCCTGTACTCGCTGGCCGACAGTGCGCTCTACAAGGCCAAGGCCGCGGGACGCAACTGCACGGTGCGCAAGACTATCCGGCCGAACGCAAACGTCCAAGCAATCGATCAAGAATCTCAAGCCTCGGAATAAGCTCGGGGTCTTCCTGCAAACGCGGCCGCAGCTCGGCGGCCGTTTTGAATGGCGCCGCAAACGACGCGTAGCGTTGCTGCAGCAGCGGCTCGGCGACAAGCTCCAGGAAACACAGGTGGATATACAGCTGCATCAAGTCCTTGGTGTGCTGGGTGCCGATGCTGGTGCCGCCCAGATGATAAACATCCGCATCGACCTGATTAACCCTCATGCCCTCCGCGTAGGCCAATGCGATCAACACATGCAGTGTGTCGAAGAAATCGTGATAGGTCTTCATCGGCCGCCCTTCATGCAGGCCTAGGCTAAGCAGCTGGCCGCGCGCCAGCGGTGGCAGCTTGCGGTAGATCTGGGCGCCGGCCTGATAGTCCTTCATCAGGCGGGCGAAGACGCCGATGCGGAAGTAGAGGAAGTGCGTCAGCGGATAGGTCCAGCCGCCGCTGGCATCGGACAGCAGGCAAAGCAGGAATTCCTCGTCGGAGAAACGCAGTTGCGACAGCACTTTGCGGTCGAACAGGTAAAGGTCATGATCAAGCAGGCCGAAATCGCGCTCGTTATGGCGCAGCAGAAGATTGATCATGGCGCCGTGGCCGACGCTGGAGCAGGGCAGGGTGGCGACACGAAATTGCGGCATCTCGGGCCAGCGCTGGCGCAACAGTTCGGCCTCCCAGTCCGCCGCGCCGTTCAGCAGCAGGACCACGCGCACGTCGTGCGCCACTAGCGCAAGGCAGGGCAGCAGGAAGTGCAAGGTGTGCGGCATCACGATCACGTAAAAGTGTCCGCCCAGCTGGCTCGCGAGGCCGTCCTGGAAGCGCGCGAAACGCCGCGGCGTAATCCAGCGCTGCAGCACGAGATCGTTGACTGCATAAGCGAGCTTGCGATAAGCGCGTAGCGACACCGCCTGCAGCAGGTGCCAGTACACAGGCGCCGCACGGCCATGCCGTTCATGCAGGCGCTGGTAAAGCTGCCGCGCTGATCGCAGGTTGGCGCGCACGCCGGTCAGCACGCCCATGGCGGCAAGGCCTATGCGGCCTGCAGTTCGCCGTACAGCGCCAGGAATTCCTGGCTCAGTTTATGGCCGCGATCGAGATGAATCATGGGCAGATTGCGCTCATGCGATTCGCGGATGCGGATGGAGCTGGACAGCTTGTTTTCCATGACCGGCAAGCCTTCCTCTTTCAGCTCATCGACCAGGCGCTGCGGCAGATTGGCGCGCGGCTGGAACTGATTGACCACGATGCCTTCGATTTCCAGGCTCGCATTGTGATCGGCCTTGATCTCTTTCACGTTGTTGATCAGCGTATAGAGCGCCTGGCGCGAGAAGTCGTCGCAGTCGAAGGGGATCAGGCAGCTGTCGGCGGCGATCAGGGCCGATTGCGTGAAGAAGTTGTAGGCAGGTGGCATATCGACGAAGATCTCGTCGTATTCCTGGTTCAGCTCACGCAGCGTGTCGCGCAGCTTGTAGATTTTGTGGCGCGATTCCAGCTTGGATTGCAGATCGCCCAGCTCGGGATGGGCCACCATGATGGACAGGTTCTCGAACGGCGTCTGGTGGATGTAGTGGCTGGCCGGCTTCATGAACATCGAAAAGCTCAGCAGCTCCTCGAAGTAAGCGCCCAGCGTTGGCGCGGTGTCCTGCGTGGCCGCACCCAGCACATAGCGGCTCGAATTGCACTGCGGGTCGATATCGATGAGCAGGGTCCGTTTTCCCTGATGCGCTGCAATGGCTGCCAGATTCACCGCGATCGTCGATTTACCTACGCCACCCTTCTGGTTGAAGATCACCCGTTTCATGCGCTGTCTCCGATATGGCCAAGAATGCAACGATTCTAGCATGGTGCGACGCAGCATAGTGGCCCAATGCAATCTCCAAAATATGGATCAATACTTTGTGCCTGTTTCACGCAAGAATGCACTCACCAACAACCTCCTAAGTGAGAGCATCATGAAACAACACATCGTTATCGCTGGTAGTGGCTTCGCCGGCCTGTGGGCCGCTCTGTCGGCAGCACGCGCCGTTTCCCTGGCCGGCAAATCGGATACTGTCGACATCACCGTCGTTTCGCCGGAAGCCGCGCTGCACATGCGTCCGCGCCTGTACGAAGCATCGCTGCAAGGCATGGCGCCTGAGCTGGGCGATCTGTTCGACGCGGTCGGCGTGCGTCACGTCGCGGGCTGGGTGACCGAGATGGACCAGGAGCGCCACCAGCTGCGCGTCAGGCAGCGCGATGGCAAGAGTGTCACCCTGGACTACGACCGCTTCGTACTGGCGACCGGCAGCCAGGTCTATCGTCCGGCTCTGCCGGGCCTGGCGGGCTTCGCTTTCGACGTGGATTCGCTGAACAGCGCCCACGTGCTGGATGCGCATCTGAACCGTCTTGTGACCCAGCCTTCGAGCAAGGCGCGCAACACGGTGGTGGTGGTCGGTGGCGGCTTTACCGGCCTCGAAACAGCGACAGAAATGCCGGCCCGCTTGCGCGAAATCCTGGGCGCCGATGCCGTGACGCGCGTGGTGCTGATCGAACGCGGCGCAGTCGTTGGCCCGCAAATGAGCGCGGAATCGCTGGCGAAAGTGCAGGAAGCGCTGGCCTTCTGCGGCGTGGAAGTGCTGACGGAAACCGGCGTGTCCGCAGTCAGCGCTGACGGCGTGACCCTGTCCGATGGCGCGAAGATCGAATCGTCCACCGTGATCTGGACGGCTGGCGTGCGCGCCAATCCGCTCGCCGCAACCCTCGGCCTGGAGACCGACAACTTCGGCCGCGTGAGCACCGACGCCATGCTGCGCGCCGATGGCATCAAGGACATCTTCGTGGCCGGTGACGTGGGCCGCTCCGCCACCGACGGCGCGGGCAATATCGCTGCCATGTCCTGCCAGCACGCGCTCAGCCTCGGCCGTGTGGCGGGCCATAACGCCGCCGCCGAACTGGTGGGCCTGCCGCTGCATCCGTACAGCCAGCCGAAGTATGTGATGTGCCTGGATCTGGGGGCCTGGGGCGCGATCTACACTGAAGGGTGGAACCGTCAACTGAGCCTGCAAGGCGCGGAAGCCAAGAGCCTCAAGCAGCAGATCAATACGCAGTGGATTTATCCGCCGGCAGATCGCGACGGCGCATTCGCCATCGCCAACCCGGACTTCGTGATCGTCCCCTGAGCAGGAACCGTGTAGTACCTAACAGACTGCTCGCTCCAGCCGGGGCATTGTGAAGCCTCAAACTTCACAACTTCGACAGGAGCACGGTCATGGGCAAATACTTTTTGGCATGGATACTCGGCGTGCCGGCAATCGTCCTGGTTCTGATCTATCTGTTCTTCCACTGATTAGCGATAGATCAGGACGATCTGCGTTGGCTGGCCCGGCGTAGCGATGCTGCCAAGTTTGGTCAGCTGGCCGTTGCCGCTCACTTCGTACTGCGTGATGGACTTGTCCGCACCGGTGGCGACGTAAGCGAACAGGCCGCTGGCATCGAACACCATCGAGGCCGAAGTTGGCGTGGCGGATGCGCTGCCCGGGCTGATTGGCGTCAGCTGGCCCTTTTCACCGATCACAAACTCCAGAACGGCGTTGTTGTCGCCGTTGGTGTAGACCCAGTCGCCGCTGGGGCTGAGCGTGATGAAAGTGCCTCGGCTGGCCGTGGGCATGGTGGCGGGACTGGATGGCGCCAGCATGCCGTCGGCGCCAATGGAATACAGGCTGATACTGCCGACGGCATTATTCAGGGCGTAGGCGAACTTGCCGGTCGGCTCCAGCAGGATGTCCGTCGGCTTGCGGTCGGCGGCCACGCTGGCCGTGGCCATTGGCGCCAGGCTGCCATCATCGGCCACATTGAACTGGAAGATCTTGTTGGCATTGCCGTCGCTCGCGTAGGCGTGTTTGCCGCTGGCGTCGATAGCCATGCCGTAGACCGACTGCAGCTTCGCGGCCGGGGTGGCGGCCGTTTGCGAAGTCAGGCTGCCGTCCGCGCCCAGCGCGTAGCGATTGATGGCGCCATCACCGGCATTGAATGCGTAGAGGAATTTTCCGTTGGGCGAGAGCGTGATGCCCTGTGGTGCGCTGCCATTCGACACGCTGGCCGTCGGGCGTGCAGCGAGTTGGCCATTGGCGCCGATGGCATAGGAGAGTACCTGGTTCTTGTCCGGCACCGCAAAGAAGGCGTTGGCCGATTTGGCGTCCACAGTCAGGTAGACGCGGTTGGCATCGATGGGCACATCAGGCGTGCCGGCAGCATGCATCTGGCCGTTCGCATCGAAAGTGTATTGCGACACCGCGTATTGATAGGCCGCGAGCGCCGGCACGTACTGCGAGTTGATCACGTAAGCGTAGGCCGTCTGGCAGCTCACCGCGATATTGACGATATTCGCACCGGCGACGGCGCCGCTGCCCTGGCTGACCTGGCAGCGCTGGCCCACCGGCTGTCCGATGACGCTGACATCGTAGCTGCTGGCATTCGCGATCCTGGTGACGAAAGTAAAAGCACCGTTGCTGCCGATCGACGCGCTCACGCCATTTTTGTTGTCCTGCAGCGTCAGTTTTGCGCCACTCCCCAATCCGCTGACCGTGCCGCCGAGGCTGAATTCGGCCGACGTAGTGGTGCCGCCACTACTCGTGTTTCCGCTGCCCGGGCTGCCACCGCTGCCCCCGCCACCACATCCGGCAGCAAGCAAAATCACGGCAAGAGGCGCGTATCCGGCGAGTAGCGAGCGTGGTTTCATGATCGGTTTGGGTGACGGAAATTGTTTAATTTATCACAACACTCAGCCATTCTGTCCAGCGCTGGAATGCAAAAAATGCACCCGAAGCTAGTGCTATCATCAGCTCCACTCTGACGGAAGGCCTCCTGCATGACGCATAAGAACGACCTGGTTCACAGCCTGAAGCAACGCCATGTCACGATGATCGCCCTGGGCGGCGTGATTGGCGCCGGACTTTTTGTCGGCTCCGGGGCGCTGATTGCCACTGCCGGGCCGGCGGCGATCCTGTCCTACCTGATCGGCGGCTTCGTTGTCATCCTGGTGATGTTCATGCTCGGCGAAATGGCGGCCAAAAACATCGACAGCGGTTCGTTTTCCACCTTCGCCAGCCAGTATCTCGGCGAATGGGCCGGTTACGCCGTGGGCTGGCTGTACTGGTTCAAGTCGATGATCACCATTACCATCGAGGCGATTCTGCTGGGGGCGATCCTGCACGACTTTCTGCCCGGATTGCCCGTCTGGGCGGGAGCCTTTCTCATGCTCCTGTTTGTCATCTCCAGCAATCTGTATTCCGTACGCTCCTACGGCGAAGCCGAGTACTGGCTCTCGTTCGCGAAAATCAGTTCGATCCTGATTTGCATGGTATTGGGCGTGTCGATCTTATTGAATATGCAGAGCGGCTTTCCGTCGCCGGGCTTGAGCAATCTGAAGGCGCATGGCGGCTTCATGCCCAATGGGATCTTGCCGGTGCTGGCTGGCGTGACGGTGGTGATCTTTTCGCTTGGCGGCAGCGAGATTGCGGCCGTGGCAGCCGGCGAATCGGAGAATCCGCGCGAGAATGTGATCAGGGCCATCCGCAGCGTGCTGTTCCGGGTGATGGTGTTTTATGTGGGATCGGTATCCATTGTGATCCTGTGTCTGCCCTGGACTGATGCCGTCAATTTGAAGTCGCCCTATGTCTCGCTGTTCAGCCTGGCGGGGTATGCCTGGGCTGCGACGGGGATGAAAGTGGTCCTGTTCGTCTCCTTCATGTCCGTGATGAACTCCTTCCTGTTCTCGAATTCACGCATGCTGTATTCCCTCAGCCAGCGCGGCTACGCACCGGAGCTGTTTGGCCGCACCAATGCGCGCGGGGTGCCAATGAACGCGCTGGCGCTCAGTTTTTCGGTGTGCGTGGGCATTCTGGCGGTGCACTTTGCCAGCGGTGGCGACCTGTTCCTGACACTAGCCAAGAGCAGCGGCGCGTTCATCATGACGGTGTGGATCTTTATTATTCTGGCGCACGCGAGGATGCGTCAGAAGGAGCCCAGGTCCGGGGCCGGGGAGGCGCCCTTCAAGACGTGGCTCTACCCGGTTGGCAATGGCATCGCGCTGTTGACGCTGCTGGCGGTGCTGCTGTCGCAGGCGTTCAATTCCGATACGCGCTTTCAGTTCGCGTTCATGTGCGTGATTACCCTGACGATCATCGCTTCGTATTTTTCGCTGCGGTCGCGGCCCGCTTTTGGTGTGTTGCGGAAGCGGGCTGACTCCATTCCGGAGTGAGGATTATGTGAGGGGGTGAATGATTTGGCATGCGRGAAGAGCTGGGAGGAAACGGGATTACCCGCTCCGAAACCCAGCAACTGCGCGGCATAGCGGCAAAATTCATTGAGGGAAGCGTCTGCCATCCATTTGCGCCACTTCTCAGCAATCCTATCCAGATTTGCGTGCCTTTTGGCACGATAGCGGCGACGGCGCGCAAGCTCCGAACAACCAAAGGAGGCATCATTGGCCGGCGCCTCCATCTCTTCCTTGTGAATCCAGGTGAAGCAGGCTTTGGCGGCCTGCTGGCTATCAGCGATAGCTGAATCTAGAAGCGCTTTTAGCGCACCAACAATCTTTTCTTTACGTTGCATTTTGATAACTAAACTTACTTAAAATTAATAAGTTTAGATTGATCGAGTGCCGAAAAGTCTCTCCAATTCTATCCAAGAGCACGAAGTACACGCTGCATCGCGTCTGGGCCTTCTTCCAAGTGATTTTGAAGGTACTCGTAAAGGAGTGCGATGAGTGCTGGACGCCGATCTGCGCTCACCTGGATGTTCCGCTCCTTCTCCCATTCGGTCAGCGCCCTGATTGCCAGTTCCAGTTTTTCCGTATCCACTTTATTGGTCCCGCCGGCAACGGTCCCAGCCACATGAGCGGTTTCCCTGGCGGCCTCAAACCGTGCATGCACAGTCCCAGCAAAGTATTTGGCAGGCACCTCGTAGAGCCGCTTAGTACCGCCTATGCCCTTTTGGGTTTCAAATTTCCACCCTTCGGCAGAGGCGCGTGCGATGACGCCTGGTTTGCTCTTTGGTAAGCCAGGAAGTGCCAAGGCGGCAATTTCAGACGCTGAGTAGAGGCGACCTTTCAAAACACTTTGTTGCATGAGAGTGTCTTCCAATCATTGAAAAAGTGTATTCACAAAACACTTAAAATTATTTCTTATTAATCAAATACTTATAGCCTAAGCGTCGAACACCTAACCACAAGCTAAGTGTTTTGTGCAAAAACGCATTGACTTAACACTTCTTAATGCTTAACATGCGCCCTAGAACAACCCCGATAGGTGTAACCGATGAGCGCATTCAATGAACCAAAAAAATCCACCCAAGCTGATTGGCATAGGGCGGATGTTGTAGCAGCCCTCCATAAAAAAGGGTGGTCCCTTCGTGAACTGTCGCGCCAGCATGGCCTCAGCGCTGGAACGCTGAAAGCCGCCCTGGACCGTCCTTACCGCAAGGCAGAAGGAATTATCGCCGCTGCGTTGGAACTCAAGCCCGAAGTAATTTGGCCAGAGCGTTACGCTGCTCGCAATTTTACGCCAGTTTTAACGCTTCCAGCCACTCTGGCCCGCAACACGCGGCCCGCTCTTTCCGCTCTTCCATGTGTAGAAGCGTAAGGCAGAACACACTTCTAGCCTACCAAGACGATTCTCGAACACAGGAAAACGACAATGCGAAACAGACAATGGAAATCGATGCGGCCCGCCAGCGTAGGCGAGGCAATGGAACTTTGCATCGAATTCGCAGCTGAGAAAAAGCGACGCCCGGTTAAAGTCCTCGCCGATTTAATGGGCGTTGAAGTGAAAACGCTTTATCGCTGGCTTGCGGAAACTTCGATGCCGTTAAATCGCGTTCGCCAATTTGAAGATTTCTGCGGCGTGTCCTACGTCAGCGAGTACCTGTGCCTCGCCCAAGGTGACAAAGTGGTCGTGGCGATCCCGTCTGGCAAAAAGGCTGACGTGACCGACCTCGCAGAGATTCAGGCGTCGTTTGCTGATGCGGTTGGTTTGCTGGCCCGCTTCTATAAAACTGGCGCCGCTTTGGATGAAACGGTGGCGGCCTTGACGAGCACGCTTACACACCTTGCTTACCAGCGCACCAACGTACTCAAAAACCAGTCCCCCGAATTCGATTTTGGAGCGGCCGAATGAGCATGGCGCTGATCAAGTCCTCCTACACGGCGTCAGAGCTGTTGACCCTCAGTCTTCCAGGCATGCCCGTTACCAAAGCGGCTGTTCTTGCAAAGGCTAGTCGGGAAGGCTGGCCGTACACGGAGGTTACAGGCGTTGGCGGCACGCGTCGCGAGTACCAACCACCAGCACAGGTAATGCAGGCGATTAAAGACCAAGTCGCAAATCAGCTGATAAAGACAGCAGGCAATTCTGGGGCCGCAAAGCTTGCGCAGTTGGCGCTAGCCGCGCCAGTACCAAAGGCGCTGGTGCCGGTCGCTAGTTCGGGAGCGTTAAAGGACTGGCAGAAGCGCACCGCCGAGGCGCGCGCCGCCCTCCTGGCGGAAGTGGACCGCGTGGCCCAGCTGGTCGGCCGTGAAAAAGCCATTATGAAGCTGGTCATCATGGCCCAAGAGGGTTCGCTGCCCGATCACCTGGCCAACCTGGTGCCAGTAGCGAACGCCAAAGCCGGCAGCAGTGGCAAGCGCACGCTGAGCCGTCGCACCATTCACCGCTGGATCGCTGACACCAACCAGGCCAAGACCGCAGACGGTCGCCGACAGGTCAACGCGTTGGCTCCCAAGGATGCTCACAGCAAGGTTGATGTGCCGGAATGGGCTGCAGACCTGCTGGCGGTATACCAGACGCCGCAAAAGCCCAGCCTGGCCTTCGCTGTCGAGCAGATCGCGCCCGCATTCGGCATCGATCCGACCCAGCTGTATCACCGCGCCCGCCGTTTTCTCGGCAAGATGGGCAACGTAGAGCTGCAACGTGGCCGCATGGGTTCCCGCGACCTGTCGAACATCAAACCGTTCATCCGCCGCGATAGCAGCGTGCTGTGGCCGTCCGATGTGTACACAGCTGACGGTCACACGTTTGACGCAGAGGTGGCGCACCCAGCCCATGGCCGTCCATTCCGCCCTGAAATGACCGGCGTGGTTGACGTCGCGACTCGTAAGTATGTCGGCTGGAGCGTGGACCTCGCGGAGAGCGGCCTGGCGGTACTGGATGCGCTGCGGCGCGCATGCGAAGTGGGCGGCATCCCCGCGCTGTTCTATGTTGACAATGGATCGGGCTATCACAACGCGCTGATGGCGGCGCCGGGTGTCGGTATGGAATCGCGCCTGGGCTTCCAAAAAACGCACAGCATTGCCTACAACTCCAAAGCGCGCGGCATCATGGAGCGTTCGCACCAGACCGTGTGGGTGAGCGCAGCCAAAGAACTGCCAACCTACATCGGCGCCACCATGGACCGGCAGGCGATGCAAAAGGTGCACAAGTTGACTCGCAAGGAAGTCGCACACACGGGCCGCAGCAAGTACCTGATGCCTTTTAACGACTTCCTGAAGTTCGCCAATGACCATGTTGATGCCTACAACAATAGGCCTCATCGCGCACTGCCTAAAGTCTTTGATCCAGAGCTTGGCCGCAAGCGCCACATGACACCAAACGAGGCATGGGACCAAGGCGTTAAAGACGGCGCGCAGCTGGTGACCATCACCGAGGATGAATCGCGCGACCTGTTCCGACCGCAACGCGAAGTCAAGACGCTGCGCGGTGAAGTGCGCCTGTTCGGGAATCTCTATTTCGCTCATGCGCTGCAGGAGTATCACGGCGACGTGGTGCGCGTGGGGTACGACGTACACAACGCGGACCAGGTATGGGTCTATGACCACAAAGATCGCTTCATCTGCAACGCTGGCTTTGAGGCCAACAAGCGCGCGTACTTCGCTGAGTCAGCTATGGAAGTGGCTGCACGTAAGCGTGCGGCAGCAAGGCTGCAGCGCCTGGATGTGAAGCGCCAGGAAGTGCACGACGAGCTGCATGGTGCGCCGCTAGTTCTGGAAAACGCGCCCAGCCCGACCCTGCAAGACATCACCGGCGTTTCCTCGCTGCAGATGCTGGACGTGGAGCTGCTGGCCGTACCGGTTGAGGCGCCAACCCGTCCAATCTTCATGCTGGAGTCCGACCGCTACGAGTGGCTTATGCAGCACCAGGGGGAGTGGAACGCGAATGACCGCCAGTTCCTGGAGCAGTTCGTCGCCAGCGACATTTACGAATCGCTACAAGAGCGCTTTGAGTGCCTGGGCCTGGGCTGGCAACCTGGTGCAACCAATGCAGTACGTGCTGGGTAATTGAGTAGTAGCTCTGCCCGGTGATGGGCACCGGGCGGCGAGATTTAACGTAGGAACTTGAAAAGCAAGGAGAGTATAGGTGAAAAAGGGCTTCGTACAGAACAGCAACTACGCACGCTTCGTGCAGACGGTAAAAGCCACCGAGCAGCGCGGCGCCCGCGAGGCATCGATGATGCTGGTTACCGGCCCAGCAGGGCTTGGCAAATCGGCCACCGTGGACCGCTATGCGGTCGATACCAGCGCACTCTACCTGCGCGGCAAGGAGACCTGGACGAAACGCGCGCTGCTGATGGAACTGGCAGAGCTGCTGCGCATTCCGACCAACGCGACCAACCACGCCCTGCAGGCCAAGATCATTGGCGCCATCGGTGCGCGCCAGACGCCAATCATCATTGACGAAGCCGAACATACCGTCAGCAGGTCCGCCAGCATCCTGGAGTGCATCCGGGACATCAGCGACTTGACCGAAACGCTGATTGTGCTGGTGGGCATGGAAAGCATGGAATCGATGATTGCTCGCCATCCGCAGATTAGCAGCCGCATTGCCGCTGTGGCTCGCTTTGAGGCGCTGACCGTGCAGGATGTGCAGCTGGCGTGCAAGCAGCTATCGGAGTTCCCTATGGATGCGGAGCTGGTCCAAGAACTCCATCGCCAGAGCGCGGGCAAGATGCGCCTGGTTATGAACGGCATTGCCAATATCGAGCGCGTCGCCAAGACGAACGGCCTGACCAGTGCCACCTTTGAGGCAATGCGTGGTGTCGAACTGTGCATCGAGTGGCAGGCGCGTCGTCCACGGGTGGGAGGCGCACGATGAGCGCAGTGTGGACGTCCCAAACCGTGATGGAGGCGGTCAAGGTGCTGGCGTGCCCTCGGGGATGCGTTAAACACGCCGCGATCATGCGACACACCAAGCTGACGAGCCGCCAGGTCGCAGCAGCGTGCGCCAAGCTGGTCGAGCACGGTTACCTCAAGCGCGAAGAATACGCCGATAACACGGTCAAGCCAGGCTGTTATCACCTGACCTCGCTGGGACGGTTGGCCCAGGAAGAAGGCGCCAGGCTAACCAGCGGCCCTAAAGGACCGACAGGTATCCCAAAGATTCGCACCAACAGCTTGCGTGACCGCGCATGGCGTCTGCTGCGCATTCGTCGCAAAGCCAGTATTCCAGAACTGGTGAGCGTGCTTTTGGATGCGGGCAGCAGCCAAGCGGACATCGACCGTGCGGAAAACAACCTGGCCAAGTACATCCGGCCACTGGTGCGCGCCGGCTATCTCACGGAATTGCGACGTGAGGCACCGCAGTCCCTCACGTCGAACGGCGCTAAACGATTCCTGTTGGTGCGCGACACGGGCGAAATCGCGCCCATCCCGCAGCCGGCACAGAAAACGGTCTATGACCCAAACGAGGAGAAACAGTATGACGCAGCGTGAAACGGAATGGTTTGCCTTGCTGCAGGCGGACGTGCAGGCCACCGGCAGCGTTGCCGCGACGGCCCAACGAGTTGGCGTATCGCGAGGGGCGCTGTCAGCGATCTTGAATCAGACGGCATCCTCACCATACGTCAACGGCAAGTCCGGCACTGCGAAGATTGAGGCGCGCATTCTGAACACCATTGGCCGCATCGAGTGCCCGTTTTTAACGGTCCTGATGGAGCGCGAACACCGCATCACTGGCTTGGAGTGCCGCGAGCATTCGTCGCGCGAAACACCACCGACGAATAGCCCGCGTGCCATGTCGCACTGGCGCGCATGCCAGAACTGTGAGAAGCGCGTACCTGGCGCCGCGCCTGCACCGGCTAAGCAGCAAGCACGCATCAAAGACGCCGCGCCTGCAGAGCCTCCCCAGCAGGCAGGGATTATCGACAAAGTAACGCTGCCCCTGCCGGAAGTCGGCGGCCCACAAGTGGAGACTGCGCCATGAATACCGCCACACACAACGTTGTCCCTTTGCGCCAGGCTCATGTCGCCATCCAGGGTGCGAACGGGCCAAAGGTCTGGTCGGCTGAAGCTATCCAGGCATTGAGCGTACTCAATCGCGCTGTGCGCTGGTTGCGTGAGCAAGATGTACCGGTGCAGTCCGTAGACGTTACCGGCACGCGGCCGACCATTGCAGTGCATGCCAATGCTGGCCCGGTGTTGACGGCCGCAGCTCACGGCAAGAGCACCAGGCGCCTGCCAGATGGCGGGAGTCTGTGCAGTGTGATCGTGCATGACTGTCTGATCCAGTGGCAGCCCCATGAATAGCCTGGAGAAGATTCTCGGGCCGCATCTGATGGCAGATCGATTGGCCACCGGCATGTATCGATATGACAGTGATGGCGAGCTGGAAAAGCGCTGCAGCAGGTGCCGGGACTACTGGCCCGCTGATACCGAATTCTTCCATGCATCCAGGGGGCTGCCAGACATGCTGCATAGCCAGTGCCGCGCGTGCACTCAAGAACGTAGAACCAACAAAACTTCGTCAACCAAGAAAGGGACCGAAAACATGAGCAACCCAACCCGCAATGACATTTTGACCCTCCTGCGCCAGCGTCCAGGACTGAACGCTGTGCAGATTAGTGATCTTCTGGACATCGATGTCCCAGTAGTCGAGGGGCAACTGAAGCTCGCCGAACAAGAAAAGCAAGTAGCAGCAAATCTGACCTTAGGTGCAAATGGCCAAATGGTCACCGTATATCGGATTGAGACATCGTTCCTGGACTGGAAAGTTGCGGCGAAACCAGATTCGGCCTCTGTTCAGCCAGACACCGTCGAAACGGGCGAAGACAAGCAAGACAAAGAGACCAGCAGCGCTACCACTAGTGCGAACTTCGTACCGAGCGAAGGCTACAGCAAGGAACTGCATAACCAGCATAAAGGTACGGCGCGACAGTCGCTAGTGGATAAGGCAATTGCCTATCTGGAGAAGAGCGGCCCAACGTCAGCGGCCGTTCTCAAGGACGCCCTTGGCATCAGCTACCAGGTGAGCACGCTTCTGCGCGTAGCCTTGTCGGCGGGCACCGTTAAAAAAGCCGGTGGCTTCTACTGCCTGGCGGATCGCGAAGACGAGCTGGAGAAGTCCAACCAGATCGCCCTGGCAGCCAGCCAGCACAGCGATACCAACAACGCGCAAGGTGGTTTGATAGAGCTGCTGCGCGAGCGCCTGTCGCCAGACGAATTCCGTGGTTTCCTCAAGGGCAGCGTCATCTTCCACACCTTGGGCGGGCATGACGCTCAGAACACTCATGCCTTCCATGTGGCCGGCGAGTTCGCCAAGCACCTGGCAGCAACCACCAATGATTAACGCGAAGGAGCAACGCATGACCGACCAAACCGAATACATGACCAATCCCAAAGGGCATTTGGTTCCCGTGTCACAGATCAAGGAAATTGACCTGATGCGTGACAAGCTGGTGATGGACATGGTGAGCAAGGCGCAGAAGATGTCCGACCAGCTGGCGCAGCTCAAGGGCGAACTGTTCGCGGACGTGCAGGCGTTCATCGAGTTGAGCGCGGGCGAATATTCCGTCAAGGTGGGCGGTGACAAAGGCAACGTCACACTGCAGTCCTATGACGGCAAATACCAGGTCAAGCGCGCCATCCAGGAAAGTCTGACGTTTGACGAGCGCCTGGTAGCCGCCAAGGCACTTATCGACAGCTGCCTGCAGCGATGGAGCGAGGGCGCCCAGCCAGAACTGCAGGTGCTGGTGCATGACGCATTCCAGGTAGACAAGGCGGGCAACATCAACACCGGCCGCGTGCTGGGTCTGCGTCGCTACAAAATCACTGACGAGGAATGGATGCGCGCCATGCAGGCGATTAGTGACGCAGTGCAGGTCAACGGCAGTAAGTCTTACATTCGCATCCTGGAACGCGTGGGCGACAGCGAGAAGTTTTCGCTGATTCCGCTGGACATCGCGGGGGTCTAAGCATGAACTGCAACTGCGTTAAAGAAGTGGGAACGAAGCTGGCGTCCGCCCCTTTCATCACAAAGCAGGCCGGCCAGGATATCCGCGCCGAATGCCAGGCCACGGGGCTGGCGGTGACGCGTGACATGAACATGGTCGCTGTTATCAATATCCCTTTTCGTATCCGTGGCACTGCCAAAGGTTTCAGCAGTGCCAAGGGCAAGGAAATGCCTTGCGTGGCCACCTACTGCCCCTTCTGCGGCAGGCCGGCAGGATACGGGAAATACGCCGTTGGTCAGGACGAAGGGATTGCGGCCGTGATGAAACCACTTGAAGGCGAGGCCTAATATGGCGACGTTAAATAAGGAAGTTAAGGAGTCAATTTTGACCGAGCTGTCGCAGCCATTGGGCGTGGTCATCCTGCGTTGCGATGGCCACGAAGTCACATTGACAGTTCAGCGCTTTAAGGCAATGGCGTACCGCGTAATGACCTATGTGAACGGCAAGTTTAACCAGGCTTGGTGTCACCCGAATGCCAAGGCGCCGGAAAGCAAATATCTGCGCAAATCTGTCCGGCAACTCTATTCCGCAAAAGAGCGCGAGCGCGCTCAGAAGGACTACGGGAAACGTATGGCGCGCAGCCTGGGCTATTTCGACTCGACATACACACTTTATTTGCCCGATTGGCCAAGTGGACGTTCTGCACTGTCACACCTGTGCCAGGTATGCGAAAGCGTTGAAGTGGAGTTCATGGGTTATGAAGCGTTGAAATCGATTGTCGCAACTGACGCGGCTATCGACCCGGCTGCCGGAGAGATTGCATGATCCGCAGCGCTGACCTGGCAAAAATCCACATCGCCAAAAAGCAGCTTGGCATGGATGACGCCACCTATCGCGCCATGCTGGCCGCCCATGGCGGCGTGGCTTCGGCCAAGAATTTAACGCATGACGGCGCTGCCAGGGTACTGGCGCACCTGCAGCGCTGTGGCTTCAAACCTGCGAAGGCCACGAACGCAGGCAGGCCGCGCCCACGGGTCGGCGGTGACCGCAAGGCACAGGTGCGCAAGATCGAGGCGCTGCTGGCTGATGCCGGCCGCCCCTGGTCTTACGCCGATGCGCTGGTTAAGAAGCTCTTTGCCACGACAGACAAGGTTGAGCGCGTTGAGTTCTGCAATGGCGTCCAGCTGGCCAAGGTCATCGCGGCCTTGGCAATCGATGCAACCCGCCGCGCCGCCAAGGCGGCCGGCGCTATAACGGAGTAGTTTATGGAAACCGATCTGTCCCACTTGCCACCGAGCGCGCAGCGCCTGGTAGGCATTATCGGTCTGCCCGCCACCTTGCTGCTGGTGGACCGGCATGGTGGCAAGGCCTTGCGCCTATACAAAACCGGCGAAAGCATCGAGCGATTAACCGAGGCTGTTGGCGCGATTGCTGCAGGTCAGCTGCTGAATCATTTCGGCAGCGATCCTTTCACCGTGCCGAAATGCCGCGATGCGCTGAACGATGTGCGCAATGCTAGAATCCACCGCGAATATGACCGCTTGACGCAAATTGAAAAGCGCTCTGGCCGCGACAGCGTGCATTGCCTGGTGGAGCAGTTCTGCCTCAGCGAGCGTCATGTATGGCGCGTCCTGAAGCAAACGACCCGTCAACCAAAGGTTGCGGTTGTCGATTCCCGTCAGTTAAGCCTTCTGTAAATTCCCCTCTCGCCACCGGCTGTCATCGGGCAGCCTCGCTGGCTCTTACGCGCGCGCGTACTCTGCAGATTCTCGCTCTCTCTTGAGCGATTTTCTTTAATCCGCCCCTGCTACTGCAGGAAAAGGTACGCGCAATGAAAAAAATCCGAATGGTCGAATGGCTGCTGGTAACAGTGGCCCTCATCGCCCTGGTGGCGTTGATGTCGCCAGTCCAGCTGCCCGTTATCATCTTCAAGACCGCGCAGGTAACCCTGAGCGGTTGGGTTGGCTACTGGTTTGACCGTGGCGTGGCACCGACCACCCGCCCGAACAACCCCGATCTGACGCCCATGGAGCGCTCCGCTGCGAGCATCCGCCGTGCGATCGTGATCGGCTTCGCCATGGTAGCAGGCGCGCTGGGGGCGTAATGCTGCGCCTACTGGTTCTCTGCTATCTGCTGTCCGCTAGCCTGGCCCAGGCTGCGACTATTCCTCGCGAATGCTTGCAATATCGCCGTGACCTGGTGCGCAATTCGCGCCAGGTGTTCGGCATGGACGCCCCAGTCGCCACGCTCGCTGGCCAGCTCGCCCAGGAGTCTGCCTGCAGGACTGATGCAAAGTCGGCCTATGCGTCGGGCCTTGCACAGTTCACGCCTGATACAGCCAGCTGGATTAGCGGACTGTTTCCTGAACTGGCGAACAATCAGCCAACCAACCCTGTCTGGGCCTTGCGTGCGCAATCGCGGTACATGCATCGCCTGATGACACAGGAGGCCGGCGAAACCGAGTGTGACCGCATGTGGTTTGCACTGTGGGATTACAACGGCGGCGCCGGCTGGACCAGGCGCGACCGCAGGGCCGCAGCCGCAGCCGGCAGGAATCCCGCACGGCATGACGACGTCGAGCCGTTTAACGCTGGCCGCGCACCAGCGATGTTTCGCGAGAACCGCAACTATCCGAAGGCAATCATTGGCCGCTGGCAGCCGCTGTTCATCGCTGCTGGCTGGGGCGCGGGGAGCTGCGTATGACTGCGCGCCTGGCATTGCTGCTGGCCATTCTCTGGGCCAGCACGCTCTTGTGGACCTACCGCTTTGCCGTCACGAACACGACCAATGCAGCAGCCGCGGAACAAAGCACGCAACTTGTCGTGGGCATCGAAAAGCACGACCAGAAAGCAAACGCCGGCCTGGCCGTCGAGACCAAGACCAGCGCGAAGCTTGCGCGGACTGAAGCCAATTTCCAGAAACTTGAGCAAAGGGTATTGAACTATGCACAAACACACGCTGGGGCTACTGATTGCGGCCTCGATGCTGACGGCCTGCGCACATGGGTTGCCGCCAACGCCGATGACGACGCCGGCACTGAACCCGCCAGCCCAACTGACCGACGACTGCCCGGACCTGCCGCCACCGCAGGACGGACGGATGACAAACCTGCTGAGCAACCATGTTCAGGTTGCGAAGCTTTACCACAAATGCCGGGAGCGTCTGCGAGGCCTGGCGCAGTGGATTAAGGACACGAAATGACCGATATCGCAGACAACGCGGTGCAAACCGAACAAGAGGCACGGGACCGCGCCCTGAAGGCCCAACAACAGCGCGCCGGCCTGCGCGACAAGACCGTAGCAGACTCTGCCGAGTTCTGCGAAGCATGCGGCGACCACATCATCCCTGCGCGGCGCGTCGCAATGCCAGGTGTGCAGACGTGCCTGGCATGCCAGGAAGAGCAGGAATATGCCCTGCGCGTTCACACGCGGGGCTATCCATGAAGGTGGAGCTGGAACTGTGGCACTTGATTGGTCTGCTCATTACGTGCGCTGGCGCCTGCTGGGCTGTCGGCCAGATGTTCTTCACCCAGTTTGAAAAACGCCTGTCCGAGCGGTTCAACGCCCAGGAGGCCGCCACCGCCGCCTCGCACAGCGACCTGCGCCAGACCATGCAGCAACACCTGGCCAAGGAAAGCAAAGTGCTGGACATGGTGCAGCAGCTGGAGCGTGAATTCCTGACCTGGCGCGCGGAACTGCCAAACCAATATGTCCGCCGCGAGGACTACATCCGCAACCAGACCATCATCGAAAGCAAGCTGGACACCATATCGTCCAAGATGGAAATTCTGCAACTGAAAGGCAAACACAATGATTGACCAAGCCAAGATTCGCCGTGAGGGTATGCGTTGGTATCTGCTGCTGACCCTGTATAACGCCCAGCCTGTTGGCTGCTACGAAGAACTGCTGCTGCAGACGCTGCAGGCGTTGTACCAGGACGCAACTCAGATGGATATCCGCAAGCAGCTGGACTACCTGGAGGAGCGCTGCCTGCTGGAAGTGCACCGCGAGCCGGATGGCCGCTGGTTCGCCAAGCTAATCCGCTACGGCATTGACCTGGTCGAATACACCATCGACTGCGAGCCTGGCATCGCACGTCCCGTTAAATCGTAAGGGGAGCGCATGCCGCCACGTTCAAAGGTCGAGCAGCTGCCGGCCGAACTGAAAGCCTGGCTCGATGCGCGCCTGGTCGAAAACGGGTTCTCCGGTTATGACGTGCTGGAGGCGGAAATTAACGACCGCCTCACCGCTGCAGGCGCTGGCTTCACCGTTGGGAAGTCCAGCATTCATCGCTATGGTGCTGATTTCAGTGATCGTCTGAAGGCGTTAAAGCTGGTCAGCGAACAGGCTAAGGCCGTCATCGAGGGCAGCCAGGACGATGAGGACGCTGTCAGCCAGGCACTCATCCGCATGACCCAGGAGAAGCTGTTTAACGTCGTCCTGGATATGCAGGTTGATCCGAAGTCCCTGGACTTGGCCAAGATGACGCGTGCCATCGCTGACTTGTCCCGCGCATCGATCAGCAATAAGCGCTTTGCCTCTGAGGTCAAAGCGCGCGCAGCTGCTGCCGCTGACGAAGTTGGTAAAGTCGTTAAACAAGCCGGCCTGTCGCCGGAAACCGCCGACTTGATCCGGCGCCAGATTCTGGGCATTGCCGGATGAGCGAGCTGGCACCTTTTGTTCTGCTGCCGTATCAGCAGCGCTGGATCGCTGACAAGGCGCCGGTCAAGGTCTGCGAAAAATCGCGCCGCGTTGGTCTGTCCTGGGCCGAGGCAGCAGATGCATCGCTGACTGCCGCATCGTCGTCGGACGCGGGCGGCGACGATACCTGGTACATCGGCTACAACCAGGACATGGCGAAGGAGTTTATCCGCGATGCTGCGTTCTGGGCCAAACACTACGGCCTGGCCGCGTCTGAAATGGAAGAATCCGTGTTCGTTGACGAGGACAAGGATATCGTCACCTTCGGCATTCGATTCGCTTCCGGCTTCCGCGTCACCGCGCTGTCCAGCCGACCATCCAACCTTCGCGGTAAGCAAGGTCGCGTGGTGATCGATGAGGCGGCATTCCACGATGACTTGGCAGGTCTCATTAAGGCCGCCATGGCACTGCTCATGTGGGGCGGCAAGGTCCGGATTATCTCCACGCATGAAGGCGACCAGAACCCGTTTAACGAGTTGATCGAGGACTGCCGCGCCAGCAAGCTGCCGTATAGCGTGCACCGAATTGAATTCAAATCGGCTATCGAGGATGGTCTATTTCAACGTATATGCTTGGCCACCCATCAGGTCTGGTCCCCCAAAGCCGAGGCCGAGTGGGTTGCGTCCATGTACGCCGTCTATGGTGATAACGCCAGCGAAGAGCTGGACGTTAATCCCAGCTCTGGCAGCGGTGCCTATCTGTCGCGCACGCTGGTGGAGAACTGCATGCAGGATGGCATCCCCGTCCTGCGCCTGGCGCTGCCGGATGAGTTTACGTTTCTGCCTGAGCGCATACGTCAAGCTGAAGCTGAGGACTGGTGCAAAGAGTTTCTGCTGCCGCTTCTGGCCAAATTGGACCCGAACCTTGACCACTACTTTGGTGAAGACTTCGCCCGCAGCGGTGACTTGACCAGTTTCTGGCCCTTGGTCGAAACCAAGGAGCTGAAACTGGTAACGCCGTTCCTGGTGGAGTTGCGCAATGTGCCGTTTGAACAGCAGAAGCAAATCCTGCACTACATGCTGGATCGTCTGCCGCGCTTCCGGGCCGGCGCCATGGACGCGCGCGGCAACGGTTCCTGGTTGGCGGAAGTGACGGCGCAGAAGTATGGCCAAGAGCGCATCGCCTGCATCATGTTGTCCGTCGAGTGGTACAGGGAGAACATGCCAGCCTTCAAGGCTGCATTTGAGGACCAGACCTTGACCATCCCGAAGGACGCCGACGTGCTGGCCGACTTGCGCCTGGTGCGCCTGGAGAAAGGCGTGGCCAAGGTGCCCGATACCGCACACACCAAAGGCAGCGACGGCCGCGCACGTCACGGCGACACCGCCATTGCACTGGCTCTGGCCACATACGCCGTATTCCGCATGGAGCCGCCCATGGCGATCTGTGAGGGATTTCAATCAATCGGGCGCCGTGGCCAGGCTGGCCGCGAAGACGCCGACTTACGCTCTAGGAGCATGTTGTGACCCAAATTCTTGACCATTACGGCCAGCCCATCGACCAGGGCAAGCTGAGAGAGCCGCAGACCGCGCGCATCACGACGCTGGAGAATCGGTATTTAACGCCGATGCTTAGCGGGCTGACGCCGGCACGTCTGCAGGCGGTCCTGCAGGCAGCTGACCAGGGATCGCTGATCGACCAGCACCGTCTGTTCTCTGACATGGAAGAGCGCGATGGTCACCTGTGCGCCGAGATGAGCAAGCGTAAGGGCGCCATCGTCAGCCTGCCGTGGGATGTCATTCCGCCCGAAAACGCCACCGCGCAAGAAAAGGCCGCTACCGACTGGGTACGCGAAGCGTTAAAGAACTGCGCGGACGCGATGGAAGACCTGCTGCTGTCGTCCATGGATGCGGTAGGCCACGGCTTCGCGCCAATCGAAATTGAATGGCGCCAGGAAGACGGCGAGCGCTTGCCTGCTTTCCATCCGCGTCCCCAGGAATGGTTCCAGCTGAACATGGGCAGGACCGCCATCACGCTGCAGGATGGCAGCGTAGATGGCGCCGCGTTGCAGCCATTCGGTTGGGTCATGCACAGCCCGACCAAGGCAAAGACTGGCTACGCCGGCCGCATGGGCCTCTATCGAACCCTGGTCTGGCCGTTCCTGTACAAGGCGTATTCCCTGGGTGACTTCGCGGAGTTCCTGGAGACTTATGGCCTTCCCATTATCATGGGTAAGTACAACAACAGCGCGACGGCGGCCGAGAAGGCATCCCTGATGCGGGCCGTGACAGCTCTTGGCCATGATGCCCGCGCCATCATGCCGGCGGACATGCAGATCGAGCTGCAGACCGCTGCCAGTGGCAGTGGCGAGTCCGGCCACCTGGCGATGATGGCCTGGGCAGATAAGACGGAATCCAAGGTCATCCTGGGGCAAACTTTAACGGCCGATACCGGCGCCAAGGGTGGCGGCAGCTTCGCACTGGGCAAGGTCCATGCCGAAGTGCGCCGCGACATCTTGCGCAGTGATGCGCGCCAGGTGGCCGCAACGATTACCCGCGACGTGGTATTCCCGATGGTGGTGTTAAACCGGCCTGGTGTGACGGCGTTACGCCGTTGCCCGCGCTTCGTGCTCGATGTAGAAGAGCCGGAAGACCTGGTGGCGTATGCTGACGCACTGCCCAAGCTGGTTGGCGTGGGCTTCAAAGTTCCCGTGGACTGGGCACATGAACGGCTGCACATTCCTCAGCCCACGGACGGCCAGGAGACGCTGCGCATTGCGCCGCAGGTGCTTCCGGCCGATAAGCCAGCGCAGGCAGCCCTTACAGGTGTGGTGACTATCGGCGCTGCGCCTGCAGCACCGCTACCCGATCCAACAGCTGATGCGACAGCGCAGCTGGTCAGCGAAGCGCAACCTGCTTGGGAGGCGGTGATGGCGGATGTCCTGGCAAAAGTTAACGCAGCCACCAGCATGGCTAACTTGCAGCGAGACCTGGTCGCAGCTTTCGGCGGAGTTCCCGAAGAGAACTTCGTTAAAATCATGCAGACAGCGTTTGCCGTAGCCGAACTAAAAGGCTTGAGCGACGTGCAAGAGGGGGCATAGCGTGTCAGTCACCGTTGCCAAATCCAAACCATTTAAGGAGCAGCTGGACTTCTTTAAGGCAAAGCTGAATCTGCCGACAGATCGCTGGGACGACATCATGCACGGCGCGCACGACCGCGCCTTTGTCGTGGCCGGCGCTGCGCAGGCAGACCTCTTGAACGATCTGCGGCAGGCAGTCCAGAAGGCCATCGAACAGGGCACAGGGCTGGACGAATTCCGTAAGGATTTCAGGAAACTCGTCCAGCGGCATGGTTGGACCGGCTGGACTGGAGAAGGCAGCGAAGCAGGGGAAGCCTGGCGCATGCGAATCATCTATCAAACTAACATTGCCACCAGCTACGCCGCTGGTCGCTGGAAGCAGTTGACTAATGCCAAGCTGCTTATGGTCGCGCCGTACTGGAAATACGTGCATTCGGATACCGTCGAACACCCTAGGGAACTGCACAAGTCTTGGAATGGATTGGTGCTGCCATATGATCACCCATTCTGGCAAACGCACTTTCCGCCCAATGGATGGGGCTGTCAATGTAGGGTGTTCGCAGTAGACCAGCGCGAATATGAAAAGGCGAAGGCCGAGGGGCGCGCCGAGGCTCCGCCCGGTTGGGATCAGATTGATCCGAAAACTGGTGCTCCCTTAGGCATTGACAGAGGGTTTGCATATGCACCTGGCGCGAACGCAGACAAGCCACTGCAGCAGCTAATAGATGACAAATTGGTGAAACTCGATGCGCCGATAGGTTCACAGCTCTATGAAGTGATGCAAACGCCCCTTCAGGCAGAGCGAAACGCCGCCCACCAGGATTTTGTAAATTCGGTCTTTGCCGACCCGGTTGTGCGCGGCCGTACCACAATTGCAGGCGCCATATCGCCTGACGTTCTCGCCTGGCTAGCCGCTAACAAGAACATCGTGCCGGCCAGCGCGGAGATCGTCTTGAAGGACGGTCTTTTGCTTGAGCAAGCTGGCGTGCGCAGTGAGTTTGTCGGCGAGACGTTGGCTATTCAGGATTGGACTGGCCTGTTAGAAGGCTTGGCCAGCCCAGCCCAAGTGTTGTTTGATACGAATAGCGGCATGCTGCTGTATATCTTAGGAACGGCGGGAAATAGCCAACAGAAACTTGCCATCGAACTGGATTACAAGGTCGCAAAGCGCGCTGGAGCGTTAAACAAGATCATCTCGGCGTTTAAGCTATCGGATGAAAAGATCGCGGCAGCCATTTATGACGGACTGCTGCAAGTAGTGAAGTGAGCGGCTGATGGATCAAGTGCAGAGGTAATCGATGTCAACGTATATTGAAGTCAAAGCCGACCAGGTACAGCACGCGCTGGCCCAGCTGCTGGAGCGAACAGGCGACGTAGAGCCGTTCTTTCGGCGCATTGGCGAAGCCTGGCTGGACCGCATCCATACGCGTTTTGAGACCAGCACAGGCCCGGATGGTACGCCATGGGCGACTAACAGCCCGGTAACCATTGCCAGGTACATCGCCTCTATGGGGGGCAAGAGCAAGGGCGGCAAGGCAGCACTACCAGGGAAAAAGCCGCTGATCGGTGCGAGCCGGCGCCTGATAAGTTCCTTTCATTTCGACGCCGACGCCGAGAGCTTGACCATTGCATCTGTGGTGCCTTATGTATTTATGCAGCACTTCGGTGGGACCAAGCTGCAGTTTCCTCACCTGTGGGGGGATATTCCTGCCAGGCCTATGCTTCCGATCCAGGGGGATGGCACGCTGTACCCGCAAGAAGAGACCGAAATAATCGAGATGCTGCAGCAGTACCTGGTGCCGGATCAATAGGTATAGTGTCGAACGGCGGCGCCGGGAAATTTCTGGCGCCGTGGCCATAAAACGTGGAAAATACTCGCAGCAGGTTAGAGCGTTTTTTTAGGATAAGCCTGCGTCTATCCCCGGCTTCGATGCGTTCCAAGCTTTTAACGCGTCATTAACGCCCCTCCTGCGCCTTCGCGCGCGCAAGAACACTCCTTCAAAACCAATATAGCCCAGCGGCTGTCATCGGACAGCCTTACGTCAGCATGGTCCGGCCGTCATCATCGGTCCACCATGAAACACAAGACCACCTCCAACAACCAAGCAGCCGGCCCGCTGATCGCTATCGCGGCCTGCTCAATGGTGCTGACCACCAGCAGCGAAATTCAGCTCATGCCTGCCGGCCTGTTTAAGGCGTTTGATGGCCGCCCTGGCATCGTGGATGGCAAACCGACTGGTATCCCTGCCTGGCACATTGACGACAACAAGGCCGCCGCACTGGTGGCAGCTATCAATGCTCGCCCTAATCAGTATGTGATCGATTACGAGCACCAGACGCTCAAGGCGAAAGACAACGGCCAGCCAGCGCCTGCAGCTGGCTGGTTCTCCACGGTCGAATGGCGTCCTGGCCAAGGGCTGTTCGCTACTGACGTGGTCTGGACGGCGCCAGCCAAGCAGATGATCGAGAACGAGGAATACAAGTTTATTTCGCCCGTACTCGCCTATGACAACGCTGGCGCCGTCGTTGGCCTGCTCATGGCCGCCATCACCAATTTCCCGGCAATTCTCGGCATGGACGAAATCATGCTGGCCGCCGCCACCGCGCAATTTGCTGCTCTCTCTACCCCCGTCCCTCAACAACAGGAGATTCAATTGGACCTGGACGCACTGCTCGAACAACTCCGCTGGATGCTCAACCTGCCCATCTCGGCCACCGCCGAAGACGTGCAGGCCGAGCTGACCAAGCTGGCCAATATGCTCAAGGAAGGCCGCGACGCCAACACCGCTGCGGCGACCGGCGATGTGATTGGCCTTATTAACGGTATGCGTGCCAACGTGGCCGCGCTGTCGGGTGCCACCCCGGACCCAGCCAAGTGGGTGCCTATCGAAACCATGAACGCGATGCACCAGCAGATTGCTGCGCTGACCGCCAACGCGAACACCGTTTCGCTTGACGAGACCGTCCGCGCCGCGCTGGCCAGCGGCAAGCTGCTGCCAGCTCAGGAAGCCTGGGCGCGCAATCTGGGTGCAAACAACATGGCCGCCTTGACGGCATTCCTGGGCACCACGCCGACGATTGCGGCATTGAACGGCATGCAGACGGTCAATGTGCCGCCGAACAGCATCAAGCCAGGCGTAGCCGCGCTGACTGCTGACCAGAAATCCCTGTGCGCTGCCTTTGGCGTGTCTGAGGAACAGTACGCCACCGCTGCGGCCGCACTGTCCCAGGGCTAATTGATAACCCAACCTGGAGAATTACATGACCGCACTGACTGCTGACCGCAACACTCCATCGAAGAAAACGCAGCGCCTGCCTGTCCTGGTTGCCGCCAACGCGAAGATTTATGCCGGTGCCATCGTCGCTGCCAGCGCTACCGGCTTCGCTGTTCCCGGCTCCACGGCCGCCACGCTGACCTACCTGGGCCGCGCTGAGGAATTCGTGGACAACACGGGTGGTGCCGATGGCGCCCAGACCATCCAGGTGGCGCGCGGCGAAGCCTTCTTCTACTCCAACCTCGGCGCTGACCCCGTCGTCCAGGCTGACCTGGGCAAGACCTGCTACATCGTGGACGACCAGACCGTTGCGCACTCCAACGGTGGCAATACCCGTTCGCCGGCCGGCAAGGTGGTTGGCGTTGAAAGCGCTGGCGTCTGGGTCGAGTAAGACCGCGCCAACCAGTGACCTCACTCATATATTAAGGAACCCATCTCATGTTGGTTAATAAGCAGAATATCCAAGCCTTGTTCGTGGGCCTGATGGCGACTTTCAACAAGGCCTTTACCGCCGCGCCATCCCAATGGCAGAAAGTCGCCATGCTGGTCCCGTCGACCACGGCCTTGAATGACTACAGCTGGCTGTCGAACTTCCCGGCCATGCGCGAGTGGATTGGCGACAAGGTAATCAAGAGCCTGGAAGCCTTCGACTACACCATCAAGAACAAGGACTGGGAATCGACCATCCGCGTTAAACGTAACGACATCGAAGACGACAACCTGGGCAATTACAAGATTCAAGCGGAAGGCGCCGGCAACTCGGCCGCGCAGCTGCCCGACGAGATCGTGTTCGCTCTCCTGGGCAATGGCTTCGTCAACAAGTGCTATGACGGCCAATACTTCTTCGATTCGGACCACCCGGTCAAGAAGAAGGACGGCAGCATCACATCGGTCAGCAACGTGACCAATCTCAAGCTGTCGGTGGCAACGCTGTCCGCTGCACAGTCCAGCCTGGGCGCGGCCGAAGTCGCGCTGTTTAAGATGAAGGATGACGAAGAGCGCTCCCTCAACGTCCGCCCGAATGTGCTGGTGGTAGGTGCCAACCAGATGACCGTGGCGCAGACCCTGATGACCACGGATCGCCTGGAAGACGGCAAGCCGAACCCGTACAAGGGCAAGTATGAAGTAGTGGCGGACGGTCGCCTGCCGGACAACTTCTGGGCACTGATGGATGCCACCAAGCCCGTTAAACCGATCATCTACCAGCAGCGCAAGAAGCCTGAGCTGGTTCAGCAAACTGGCATGGACTCCGACGCGGTCTTCCTGCGTGGAGAGTATCTGTTCGGTGCTGAAGCGCGCGGCAATGGCGGCTATGGCTTCTGGCAGCTGGCCTACGGTTCTACCGGCACCACCGACCCTGTCTAAGCCGGCCTGACCCGACTGCAGCCCGGTTTTGTGCCGGGCTGTACCTGAATTCACCCACACCAGGAGCATCCCATCATGGGAAAAAACGCCAAGCCCTCGGCCCCGGGCAAAAAGGGTCAAAGCGCACCATCCGTTACTGGAAGCGCTGCAAATGCGAGCAAACCAGACGAAGTGAAAAGCACCGTATCCCCAGGTCAGCCATCGACTCCGGGCGATTCGATGAATGCTGGTTCTGGCGTTGACGAGCTGGGCCAGGGCTCCGGCAACAATGACGGCGCCGGCCAGTTGGAAGAAAACACCGGCAATTATGCTGACGCCGAAAAGCCAGAAGCGTTGAACTTGGCCGGCCAGGCTGAAACTGCCGTGGCCTCGCGAGACGATGGCACCGTTGCCTGCGTGATCGTAGCTGCCAAGACCGACGGTTTCCGTCGTGCCGGCCGCGCCTGGAGCACCAAGCCACGCGCTATCCCCCAGGTGCATTTCACGGACGAAGAACTGGCCGCGCTGTGCAACGACCCGCACCTGATCGTCAGCGCTGGCCAAGTGCCCGCTGACAAGGTCGAGCACCACGTATGACTTACGCCGTCCGCAGCGACCTGGAGCAGCGTTACGGCGCCGACGAGGTGGCGCAACGTGAACTAATGCTGCCGGCCGGCGCCGTCGATCTCGCCCTGCAGGACGCTGACGCCACTATTAACGGCTACCTGGGCAATCGCTACAGCCTGCCGCTGGTGACCGTGCCGGCCAATCTCGTCCAGGTGGCCAGCGCTCTGGCGCGGTATTCGATCCTGGGCGACTCGGCCACTGACCGTGCCGTCAACGACTTTCGCGATGCGATGGCCTGGCTGCGCGACGTGTCGGCCGGGAAGGTCAAGCTGCAGGACGTGGTGCCTATCCCAGGCAACGAGCCGGCCACTGTCGTCATGGCCACGTCGTCGCCATCTGTGTTCGGACGCAATGCCCGCCCATGATTGACGCGATCGTTAAACGCATCACCGAGCATGTGCCGGACCTGAAGCTGGTTGGCAGCGTAGCGGAGTTCCAGCTGGCAGTGCAGTCAGCGCCGAAAGCCACACCGGCCTGTTTCGTGCTGAACCTGGGCGAGCGGCGCGGTCCAGTGGCGGAGGCAAACATCCTCATGCAGCGTACGCAGGCTAGTGTGGGAGTCATCTTCGCAGTGCGTAACGCTGCCGACCCGATGGGCGCCGCAGCCTCCCAAGACCTGCAGGCGCTGCGCGACCTGGTCACAGACCAAATCTATGGCTGGGTGCCGCAAGAAGGCGCAGACCCGCTGGAGCGGGGCAATAGCAACCTCCTGACGTTCCAGCACGGCTGCGTGTGGTGGCAAGACATTTATTCAACCTCCTACTACGAAAGGAGCAAGCAGTGAGCAAAGAAGTGACCAAGGATGCGGGCGCTGGCCCGTTCTTCAAGGACTGCCCTCACTGGGGCAAAGGTGGCAGCTACACCTTTGACCCGGTCAGTGGGCAGCGTACCAAGACGACCGGCAACGAACCTGGCGCAGAAGGCGTGCCGGAGAAGGCTGCCATCAAAACGAAGGAAAAATAAGCATGCCAAACATCGTATCTTCGCCGCGCCTCTTCAAAAAGAAAGTGGTCTTGGCCAAGCTGGAGACCGCTTACGGCACCGACGTAACCCCGAGTGGCGCCGCTAACTGGATCGAGGCACGTAACGTCAGCCTGACACCGATGGATGTAGAAAAGGCAGATCGCAATATCGACATCCCATCCCTGGGCAGTTCCGGCAGCATCATCGTGGCTGCCTGGGCCAAACTGGCCTATGACGTCGCGATGGCGCCGTCTGGTAGTGCAGGCGTAGCGCCAAAATGGGCGCCGCTGCTGCAGGCCTGCGGCTTCGCTGAAACGGTCACGCCGACCACGTCGGTGACCTACAACCTGGTCAGCGCCGATTTCGACAGTCTGACCAGCTATATCAACATGGACGGCACGCTGCACAAGATGCCAGGTATGCGCGGCGAGGTGAAAGCGAAGATGCCAGCCAAAGGGCTGCCCATGTTCAGCTTCTCCTTCGATTCCGTCTATGTGCAGCCTGTTTCCGGCTTGCCGCCTGTAATCAGCCGTACTGGCTGGACCATCGAGGAAGGTGTCAACAGCGCCAACACCGGCCCCGCGACCATCAACGGCGTGGACCTGGCGTTCTCCAACCTGGAATGGGCACTGGGCAACAAGATTGGCCGCGTTGACCTGCCAGGCCCGCAGGTCGAGGTGCAGATTACCGACCGCAGCCTGACCGGTTCCATTACGGTCCTGGCACCACCGCTGGCCGATTTCGACCCGTTCGCCCTGGCGCGTTCGGGAGCAACCGTACCGGTGACCACAACTCACGGCAGCGCGGCCGGCAAGAAACTGCAGATGGACCTGCTGGTACGCATCACTGGCGCCGACTATGACCAGGTCGAGGGAATGCTGGCCTATAAGCTGACCCTCGAAGGTCCACCAGTCCTGGGCAACGACGAAATTGCACTGACCCTGCTGTAACCCCGTGCGGCCTTCGGGCCGCGCTTTCAAACCCCATCTTTTAACGCATAGAGAATCCAAATGATTAAGATTGCATCGAACCCATCCTATACCGCCCCTTGCACCTTTACCCGCCCGATTGATGGTGGCCAAGTTGAAACCATCACCTTCATGGCCAAGTTCCGCCGCCAGACGCAGGACCAGGTGGAAGAAATCTACAACCGCTTTACAGGTGGCGAGAAGAACGTGGTCCGCACGACCGCCGCTGACGCTCAGCTGGTGCACGAAGTGATGTGCGGCTGGGACGGTGTCGGTAACCAGGACGGCGAATCGCTGGAGTTCAATGCAACCAATCTCGGCCTGCTTCTGAACGAACACGGTGCCCGCGCGGCCATCGTGCGCTCGTTCTTTGAATCGATCCAGGGCGCCGCCGCAAAAAACTAACCGAGGCTGCCATCGCCTGGGCGGGTGGCAGCACCATGCCAGGCCAGGACGAACTGGCCGAAGACATGGAGTTCTTCGGCCTGTACGCCGAGGCCGAGGAATACGCCAGAAGGCCTGCCCCAGTAGTGGAGTTGTGGCCAGAGCATGTGACCTGTTACCGGGTCTTCGTCGCCCTGGAAACGCAGTGGCGCATGGTAGTGGGATTCGCCGGCCTCTATTACCAGGGCATCGACTACACAAACGCCAAGTCCACCATGGAATTGATGGCTGTGCCGGCGAACGAGTGGCCGCAAGTGTTCGATGGCCTGCGCGTGATGGAGCGTGCGGCCAAGACTGTACTTAATAAAAAGGAGTGAATGTGACCCAGCCAATTCAATTCGGTATCCGCATCGACGTGGACCGTCGCCAGGCAAGAGCGGAACTGGAGGGATTGGGCGACGATGTCACGAACACCTCCAATCGCATTGCACAGGCTGGCCAAGCCATGGCAAGCGGCCTGGCCGCTGTGCCTGGCGCAGTGGCCGCCAGTGCGCAAAGCGTTAATGCTTTCGGCGAGACCGAGGCGCAGACCACCGAGCGCATCCGCAACATGGTGGCCGCTTCGGTGGCGCAGACTACGGCCCTTGCCGAATCGGCTGCCGCAGCTGACAACGCCGCCACGGCTACCCGTCGTGTCAATACGGAAAATACTGACCTGGCCGCGACTCTGGCTCGCCAGACTGCGCAGATGGCCCGCAGCACCGCCTTGCCTCCTGTGCAGGCCCAATCCTCGGAAGAGTCCGAGAAGTATGTGGCAGCACTTCGCCGCCAGGCGGATATGGTTGGCCTGAATGCTGCGGAGCAGGCCAAACTGGAAACCAAGCTACGCGGCGGCAGTGCCGCGTTGCAGGCACAGGCTTATGCGGCCGTGGACAATGCCCAGGCACTGCGCGAGCAGATCGCCGCAGAGCAGAAGAGCAGCCAGGCCGCAGACGCCTTTATCGCCAAGCTGAAAGAGCAAGTCGATACGCTGGGCATGAGCCGTACGCAGCTGCTCGCCCACCGCGCCGCGCAGTTGGGTGTCGCGGATGCCGCAGCACCGTTAATTTCCCGTCTTAACGAAGCCGGCGCCAGCGCCAACGCTGCCGGCGCGCACGCCGAAGGTCTGAGCTTTAAAACAGCCGGCGCACGCAAAGAACTTCTGGTGCTCGCCCACGAGCTGAGCCAGGGGCAGTTCCAGCGCTTCGGCGGTTCCATGATGGTCCTGGGTGAGCAAACTGGCGCCGCCGGCTTGCTGTTCAGCGCAGCGGGCCTGACTGCGCTCGGCCTGGCGGCAGCCGTTGGCGTGGTGGGTTACGCCATGGTCAAGGGCGCATCCGACCAAAAGGAAATGCAGAATGCGCTCATCTTGAGCGGCAACTATGCGGGCCTCACCAGCGATTCGTTAAACGACCTGGCGCACCAGGCCGTGGAAACGGGCGGCAGCATTGGCGAGGCAAAGAAGGCGGTCATCGAGCTGGCCGGTACGGGCAAATTCACCAGTGAGCAAATCGGCCAGATCGGCCAGGCGGCCGTGGCCATGGAACTGGCAACCGGCCAGTCCATCCAGAAGACCATCAAGCAGTTTGAGTCCCTGGCCGTCGAATCGTCCGGCAATTCCGCCCGTTCGACGGAGGCAATCTCCAAGGCAGCACTCAAACTCAATGACCAGTATCACTTCCTGACCGAGGCCGTCTATGAGCAGATTCGCGCCTTGGAGAAGGAAGGCGATGCGAAAGGCGCGTCCGCGCTGGCCACGGAAACGCTGGCCAAGGTGACCAAGGACCGGGCCGACCAGATTATCAGCAATACGGGCTACATCGCGAAGGGCTGGCATGGCGTTAAAGAGGCCATTGGTCTGGCCATTGACGCCATGGGCGACTGGGGCAAGAAGGTCACGCCGGCAATGGAAGTAGCGCGCCTGCAGAAGGAAATCGCGCAGATTGACAACGGCACCTATTCCGCCACCCATGGCGGCAGCCGTGACGCATACGACCAGGCCACGTTGACGGCAATTCGCGCATCCAACGTCAAGGCGCTGGCCAAGGCCCAAGACGACCTGAACAAGGTGAACCAGACGGCGGCCGAACAGGGCCGCCAGGCAGCCATCCAGGCTGAGGGGGCGCATGCTGCATCTCGCATCACCTACGATGACACCCGCCTGCAGAAGAAAGGCCTGGGCGAGCTGGAGGTTGCGTTGCGCGAATACGCGGACGACGTGGCCAAGGTTCGTGCYGCCAATCCTAACAGCTCGTTGGTCACGGATGACGCTGTCGCGGCGCATATTGCCGCGATCAAGAAGGCTCATGCCGAATCCCAAAAGGGGAACAACGACCGCGCCAAATTGCTGCAGGACGCACTCTTGCAAGAGCAGACGGCACTGGACCGCGAGAAGAGCATCTATGACGACCGCGACAAGATGCTCACGTTGTATCACACGAAGTTCGGCACTTCGGACGCGGAGTTTTACGCTGGCCGCAAGTCGGCCCGCGATGAATACATTGCAGCCGAGGCTGCCGCCTTCGCTCGCGAGGCGGACTTAATCAAGAGCGCAGGCACCAAGGCCAGCACGCCGGCTGAAATCGCGGCCAACAAAGAGAAATACGACGCACTGCTGCGCCAGCATCTGCAGTTCCTGGACAAGATGAAGGCGCAGAGCACCGAGGACGCCGTTAATGAGGCGGCCGATGCGAAAAAGCGCTACGACGACACCATCAAGGCGATCCAGGCGAACGGCGTCGAAGAGGTCAAACAGCTCGATGGCGCAATAGCCAAGCAGAAGGAACACAACGCGGAGATTGGCAAGACCAAGGAACAGATCGAGCTGGCCCGCAAGGCTGTGGTCGATCTGCAGACCGCGCAGTTGGAAAGTGACGCGGAATTCATCCGCAATGCGTTGGCTAAAGAGCAGTTCAACACTGAAGCTCGCACCGCGTACGAAATGCGCCTGCAGTTCCTGGAACAGGAAATCGCCAAGCGCAAAGAACTGGCCGGCGTCATGGCTTCTGGCGCCATCCTGGAAGCGAATGCAACTGCTGCCAAGCGCGCAGCGACGGACTGGAACGACACGGCCAAGACTGTTTCGACCACCTTGGCCGATGCTATCGCCAATGGTGGCGGCAATGCCTGGAAGAAGCTGAAGGCCTCGATTGTCAGCCAGGTGTTAAATGTTCCCATCAACATGGTGTCGAGCGGCGCCGCTTCGTTCCTGAACCCTACGGCACCACAGGCGCAGGGCGCAGTTTCCACCGTGGGCAATGCTCTGCAAACCGGAAATTCCTTCGTGAACATGGCCGGCAATGCCGGCAGCGCGATCCTCGCGGCCGGCAACTTCGCCGGCTCATCGACTATTGCGGCCTTTGGCAGCGGCCTGCAGCTGGGCGGTGGTGCAACCGAAGCCATCGCGGCCTATAACGCAGCTGGCCTGACTAGCGTTGGCAGCGCCATGAGCGCAGGCTCCGCTATCTCTACCGCCATTGCCGCAATCCCAGGTTGGGGCTGGGCCGCAATGGGCGCCGCAGCGCTGATTGGTATGAGCGGCATTTTCGGTCACGGCAAGGAGGATGACACTCACCTGAAGTTCGCCAGCAACAACACGGCCGGCAATATCAGCATCAACGAGCGCGGCAATGAGGGTAAGACAAACCAATCCTACATTGACGACTTCGGCACCTCGTCTTTCGGCACCTTTGGTGTTGCGTCCAGCTTCTGGATGAGCAGTGCCCAGCCGGCTGTGCAGCAGTTCATCCAGACCGTATCCAAGACGGATGATGTGCTGGCCGGCTTTTTGAGCAGCACAGAGCAGGCATCCGTTAAATCCTACCTCACGGGCAAGGACTACACCGCGCACACCGGAGCGGAAGGCGACAACCCGAACTCCAAGGGCCAGCTGGACGACGTGTTTAAGGAACGCCTCAATAATATCTTTGAGGGCATCCAGCCAGGTCTATCTGGCCTCATCCAAGGATTTAGCGGGACGACCCAGGAGCTGGCCACCGAAGCTGCCGCCATCCTGAAGTATCGCCAGGCATTGACCGACCAGGGCGAGGCGCTATTCGGCGCCAAGGTCTCCCTAGAGCAGATCGCGGCGCTGCGCCTGCCGACCGAGGCCACGTCGGTAGCCCTGACACGCGTGGCCAATGAGTTCAGCGCGACCAACCAGGTTGCGCTGTCCATGGGCAAGACCGTCCAGGACGTGTGGGGCACCATCGGCCTGGAATCTGAGAAGGCTCGCCAACAGCTGATTTCTGCTGCAGGCGGTTTGGATCATTTGAGCCAGGGCGCCGCGTACTTCGCGGAGAACTTCCTGACGGACGATGAGAAGAATGCGCCACTCATCAAGAGCGTTAAAGAGCAGATGTCCGCGCTGGGCCTGGAAAGCGTCACGACCAAGGACCAATTCAAAGACCTGGTGAAGGGCTTAGACCTCACTACGGAAGCCGGCGCCAAGGAATATGCACAGCTCATGGACCTGGCGCCAGCGTTCCTGACCGCCGCTGATGCGACGGCCGCAGCCATTGATAAAGCGACTCAGGCTGCCAAGGACGCAGAAGAGGCTGCATCGAAAAGCATCTCTGATGCGCAAAGTGCGCTGGCCGGCGCCTACGACCAGGAATCGAACCGCCTGGCCAACCTGATTAAGCTGCGCCAGGACGAGGCCGCTGCGATCCAAAAACAGATCGATTCGCTCAAGTTGGGCGACCTGTCCACGCTGACGCCGGAGCAGAAGTACCAGGAAGCCAAACGCCAGTTTGAAAACGCTAAACCGGAAGACCAGGCTGCAGCGGCCCAGGCGTTCCTGGAGGCATCGCGCAGCTACTACGGCAGCACCAGCAACTACGCCAAGGACTATGCGATGGTGCAGTCCTCGCTTGCGAAGTCCGCCAATGCCGCTCAGTCTGCGGCGAACATCGCGCAGCAGCAGCTGGACCAACTGAAGGACCAGGTAGGCAACCTCATCAAGATTGAGGACAACACCAAGGGCGTGCGCGAAGCCATCCTGGAGCTGGGCCAGGCGCTGTTAAAGAGCAGCAAACCAGCGGACGTCGCGCAAGGCAACAGCGCCATCGACAAAGTTCTGACGCAGACCTACCAGGACTTGCTGGGACGCGACCCGGACGCTGATGGCTTCGCCTGGTGGAAGGACAAGATTTCGCATGGTCTGTCCTATGACGACCTGATTGCCGGCTTTGAGAATTCCGATGAGTACAAATTCCTTCACGGCTCGCACGCGAACGGTCTGGATTATGTCCCGTTTGATGGCTACCGTGCCGAGCTGCACCAGGGCGAGCGCGTCCAGACCGCCGCCCAGGTAGCGAACGAACGCGCTGCGTCAGCACAGATCGTCCGGCTGCTTAACAGCCTGCTAGAAGAAGCCCGCGCCGATAAGCCGCAACGTGCGGAAGTGGCCCGCGCAACCCTGGACAAACTTGACCAGGTAGCCGACGGCCTGCAGGCGACCAAGCGACAAATTGCACGAAAGGCATAAATGATCCTGATTGAAGTTACGGCCGCTATCGATGCGGATGGCACTCTGCAGACGTTCTATCTGAGCGAAGACACCTTCATCACTTCCGCGACCGATACGCCTGCGCACACGGCCTTTGCTGCCGCCTTGCTTGATCCTGGTTCGATTGGCGTACATGCCTATTCGGACGATAAGACGAGCGGTGGCTCGGCATCCCTGGAGACAGGCGAAATCGTCATCGCGAACGCTGATGGCCAATTCGATAGCTGGATTAACTATGGCTTTGACGGTCGCCCGATAGTCATTCGCTACGGAACTGGCGGAAGCTATCCAGCAGCGTATCCGGTCATCTTTCGCGGAACAATGGAAACGGTAGAAGCCAGCTGGAACACGATGACCATTCGGCTGCGCGACAAGCAGGCCATTTTCGATGTGCCACTGCTCAAGACGCGCTACGCCGGCAATAACCTGCCGCCTAATGGCTTTGAGGGCACCGCCAACGACATCAAGGGCAAGGTTAAGCCGCGCGTATTTGGGACGGTGTTCCAGGTGCCTGCAGTCCAGGTCAACAGCTCTAAGTTGATCTACCAGATTAACGATGGCGCCGTTTCGTCCATCGTGGCCGTCTACGACCGAGGCGGCGCCTTGACGATTGGCGCCAACCTGCCAGATCGCGCGAGCCTGGCAGCTTCGACTCCTGGTGCGGGCAATGTTTTCACATGCCTGGCTGAAGGCCTATTCATGCTTGGTGCAACCCCTTCGGGGATCATTACGGCGGATGTGGTCCAGGGCGCAGCAAGCGAGCGAACTGTTGGCCAGGTGCTGAAGGCCATCGCTGTTGCATCGGGCCTGGCTTCGTCATCGGTCGCAGCGGCCGACGTGGCTGCATTGGATGCATTTAACGCATCGCCTGTGGGAATCTGGATCGATGATGAGGGCACGACAGTGCGCGAGGCAATGGACCAGGTGGCGGCAACCATTGGCGCCTGGTACGTCTTCGATACCGACGACACGTTGCGCATGGGCGTGCTGAGCGCGCCGGCCGGCACGCCCGTGATGACGCTGCAAGACTTCGATACTGGCGAAAACATCGAACGCCGGCCGCCGCGCGACAACGCAGTGCCGGTCTGGCGCGTGACGGTGCAGCATACGCGCTTGTGGAACGTCATGCAGCCACAAGACATCGTCGGATCAGCTACGCAAGACCAGGTCAACTATCTGACGCAGCAGACTCGTGCCGAATCGGCCTCTGATAGCAATGTCCAGAAGCGATACCTGCTGGCGAGCGACATAGCGATATCGAGTCTGTTCACCAGCGCCGCCCCAGCAGCGGCAGAAGCATCCCGCCAGCTGCAGCTGCAGAAGGTGCAGCGCACGGTCTTTGAGGTTCCTGTGCCTGTCGAACTGGTCAGCGCCGCCCAACCCAAGTTTATGGACCCCGTCATGCTGCTCCTTGGTCGATTCGGCCTGCAGGCCGGCCAGTTGTTTCGAATCATCGGAAAGCGCCTGGAGCTATCCAAGAAGACGATTTATTTAACGGTGTGGGGGTAAGGATGGCTAATTGCATGATCGGTTTTCCAAACCTGCTTACGAGCGCCACGGTCAACTCGGGTTCCTGGATCAACTCGCTGCCTTTAGCGAACATCTTAGGTCGCACACTTGGCCGCGTGGCGCGAAGCGTTGGCCTGTCTACCGATGCGACCCGCTTCATTGTCGATCTCGGCTCGGCTCAGGATGTCCGGCTGGTCGCTTTGATTAATCACAACCTGAGCATCTACGCAAAGGTGAGGATTGAGGGAAGCAATGACGCATCGTTCTCGTCCACCTTGTACGACAGTGGTTGGACTGATGCCTGGCCGGATATGTACCCATACGGCAGCCTTGAGTGGGAAGACGACCGCTGGTGGTCGCGGAAATACACGCTTGCTGAGATTAAGGGGTATGTCGCTGCTGCACGCCACATCTTGCCCTCGTCGCGTCTGGCCCGCTATTGGCGGATCACGATGAGCGATCCCACAAATACAGACGGATATGTGCAGCTTGGCCGTGTCTTCATCGGCCCGGTTTGGCAGCCAACCTACAACTACGCGCGGGGCAGTTCTCTGACTTTCGAGACCAAAACCGATGTGCAGGAGGCGCTGGGCGGCGCCGAATACTTCCAGGAGCGTAAGCCTTATCGCGTGACGAAGTTCTCCCTGGAGCACCTGACGGAAGATCAGGCCATGTTTCATGCCTTTGAGCTGGACCGCCTGGCAGGCATCAGCGGAGAGGTCTTCTGGATTCAAGACCCAGAGGACACGATCCACTCGATTCGTCGGCAGTATCTCGGCCGATTCCGCCAGTTGAGTGCATTGGACCACCCTTACTTTAACAACTACCGTAAAGCCTACGAAATCAAGGAGCTGCTATGACCACCCTACTGGTGAATGGAAACACGTACACGGACGACGATGACCCGCTGACTGGCATGGGGCGCGGCGGTTATCGCGACCGCCTGCTGCCGATGCTGAGTGACACCATGACCGACGTGGGCGGCAAGAAGGATGCTGCCGCTGCATCGGTAACGGCAGCCGCCGCCAGCGCAGCAGCTGCCGCTGGTTCGGCAGCGACTGCTGCGTCCGCGCCAGGGACGTCTGCAACCAGCGCTTCCGCTGCGTCGATTGGTACTGGCGTGGTGAATATCGTCATCCAGGCAAACAAGGCGATTGTGCCTGGCATGAGCGTTAAAATGGCTGTGACCGCTGCGGCATCGAACTGGAATCACGGTGACGTCCAGGCCTATAACTCGGCAACGGGTGCATTGACGATTAACGTTACACGCACGCAAACTGACCCGGTCAACCCTGTTGCCAATTCGTCCGCGTGGACTGTCAGCTTGTCTTCGCCAAGCTATCAGAATGGCGCGGTTGGCGGAGCGTACTACAACAACTCGATTACAGCAGATATTGTCCTCGCTGCGAACAGCCCTCGGTTGCAAGCTCTTGCGGCTATTCGTCCAGGTGTTTCCGTCATTTTGCCGGATGCGACGACGCTGCCGCCTGGTCCTGGTCAGTTTGAGCTGCGCAGCATGGCTGGCTACGCATCAGATTACGAATTCGATATAGCCATTAAAGACAAGGCAGGTAATCTCCTGGGCTTCCTATCCCCGTCGGCCAGCGTAACCTTAGGGTTGATTGATAACACCAGCGCTTCGGGAATTTGGCACATTCCAGGGCTTCTGCCGATTGGCTCGCCAGCGCTCGGCAAGGTGAGCCTGGCTTCAGTGGTGAACGGCTCCGGGGGCACTTGGACCAAAGTAGTTCAATTGGACGTTACGCGCGCTTTGTTGTTGATCTATGGTGTCTCGCTGCATGCCGTTATCTTCGATGCTTCCACTGGCACGTTTGGCACGCCGGTTCTGCTGCGCGCAACACTTTCTACGACCGGCGTGGATGCCACCGTGGCGGGTCTTCTGATTGGCACAAACCAAGTGCTGGTCACGTCGGCCCAGGACGGAACCACCGCACTGCAAACGGTGGTCCTGTCTATCAGCGGCAGCGCGATCACGCCTGGCACTGTCGTTAGCACTACTCTTGCCGCGACGCTTACTCGCATCGTGGATTTTGTGACTGTGGGCAGTACCTATGTCCTCGCCTATGCAGTATCCACGACGGCCTTACGCACTTTGGTTATTACGGTTTCGGGAACGACTCCAACGGTAGGGGCCGAGATAGCCGCGACTACTACTGGCGTCATGGCCATTTTGCCGATGACGGCGACACTATTCATTGCCCTGATTTCTTCAGGCACAACTGCCATCGTTGCGCGCCCAGTGACGATATCGGGCACTACCCAGTCGCTCGGCACCACAGCATCTCTCGCCTGCACCACGCTGGACTCGTTTGCGGTGCGGCTGGTCAGCACGGGCCGTTGGATGGCTGCAGTTATCAACGGCACGGCCAAGGCGGCAATCGTGTCCGTGTCCGGCACAGTGGCCGCATGGACTGCGCAGGTCGCTATGTCCACCATCACCAACATTAACGTTGGCGGCATGGTCACCAACTCGGGACCAGGGACGCCTGCTATTACCGTGGCCACGTCGGGACTGGACGGCAGCGGCCGGTTTGTCACCGAGTTTGCGCACATCTACGACAACGCTGGCACACCAACATCTGCTGGTTCGTTCATCCTGCGCGCATTCGCAGCTGCTCAAACTGTCGTGGCTTTGAGCGACGTTTCGACACTATCCTACTGGCTGGTCACGTCGGCCAAGGAAGCGCTGGTACTTCGGTTTAGCTCCGTTGTCTCGTTCATTCTGAACTCTGAATACCGCATCGGTGCCATCGCGGCGAACGCCCAGGCGATGCCCTCGGCAGACCCGCTATATCCGAAGGTCAACCTGGCGCGCAACGCGCTGGCTGGCTCCAGCTATATCGGCCTTGGCGACGGCAGCAAAGAGAGTCTGCGCATTCAACCAGGCTCCTACCTGACCGTCATGGACCGTCCATTCCAGGCCGTAAACAATATGTCCTACTGCGCCAAGGGCGCCGATGATTCCGAAGCCTGGGTGGCCTTTAGCCAGGCACCTGAAACTGCTGTATATCTCCAGAAAGTGAAGGTTGCGTGATGATCTTTGTAGACACCGATGTGGGCACCTTCGGCCCATACGCCACGGTTGAAGTGTTGGACGACCGCCTGCGCGTTGATGAGGCAGAGCTGCCGTTTACGGTTATAGGGAACTGGGAACGATTGGAAGCGGCTGCTGTTAGCGGTGAATAACAGATCTGGGTGGCCCTTGCTTTAATCCGCTTTCATACGGCGACAGCAATTAGCCGACACCTTCCGCGCGTAGTGCGGATGTTGCGATGGCAACGAATCTACGGGTGTGCGGGCCAAACGCTGTAACTCGGCTTGGCCCCACATTCCCGCTATTGTGCTGTATTAGCAGCAGTCGGTCGGTTTGCTGCGGCCATCTCATTAGTTCTGGCCATTTGCTCTACTGCCTCCTGCTGCATGTCCCTGATTGCGGACGAATTTGAGTCGATAGACCTTTCGAGCGCGTACGCTTGCTGCGCTAAATCAGCCATATCTGATATGGCCGTCTCATAAACACGGAGCACTTCAGGGTCAGTTCCTTGTACAAGAAGCAACCGGTTATTCGCCCACCGCATTTGTTTCATAATGGCCGAGCCATTCATAGCAGCCAACAGGTATTGATAGTTCCTCAAAGAGCGCTTGCGCTCATTTAGCTGCCCCCACTGGTAAATTGCGATCACAGAACTGGCGAAACCTAGCGCCCAGCCGAGCCAGACAAGAATATCAGTGATGGCCTGTTTCGTTGCGGAATCCATTATTTCCTTTCATGGTAAATGATGCCAATTTAACAGGAAATGGATGAGTCGCAGCATCTTTTAACGGGATTGCGGGGTGTTGCTGATATACTGTATGCATGTACAGTATCAAACCACCAGTAGCTATTGCCGAGGCCAGTCGCCCTAGTATTGAGGGAGCGTTGGTGCGCGTGACGCTCTTGCGTCAAAACGGCCTGCGGCTGGACGAAAGCGCCTTAGCTCCATCTCTGCAGGGGCGTATATGGTTCCGAAGGGCAGATGGTGGAACGTACTGGCGGCCGGACCACGTAGAGCTACTTGGGGGGAATTCCAGCATACCCACAAGCCTGCACAAGCCTCTATTTCAACCAGTTATTCGACGCTGGGACGAACGCGGTATTGTGCTGTCTGGATGGGAAATAGACACTGTGGATGGCAGGATCGTTGAATTCCGCCAGATGTGGAGAGTGGAGTCTGTCTAGCGGCACCTGGCAATTTGCAGATCATTTATCTGGACAACCCCAAGGATTTTGAGCCTAGACAGCGAGCGACGTTACAAAGTGGGAAGGCTGAGTTGTTGTGTTTTGAAAACCTTCAGGGCAATATGAACCACCGTTAAATTTTTGACATAGGGGGACATATGTTGCAAAGCCTGGCCAGGGACGAGGTATTCATCGAGCAACAAGATCAGTCCAGAATAGGACCTTTTAGGGCATCGGTTAGCCCTACCCAAGCAACCCTCTTTGAGGAGCATATAGACGTGCAAGAAGGGCAGATACTTATCCGCGTACTGCCTCAGCGTGAAGAGCGTTATTTGATAACGACTGCTTATTTCAGCCAGGGTCTCTCTGCAATCCCGCCTAACTGGCAACTGAAGCTGAGTAAAACAACTGCGATTCGGGATCAGCCTCTGACCAAAAACACGACAGTAAACATTCACCAATCAAATGGCATTCAGGTCGGGGACAACAACACTCAATCCATCGAGATCGCCATTGAGAATTTACTGCAGCGCATTGAGAACGCAAAGGCTTCGACTGAACAGAAGGCCGAAGCTAAAGGTCTATTGGCCAAGTTTCTTGCTCACCCACTAGTGACCGCTGTGGTGGGGGCTGGGGTGACCAGTTTGATTGGTTAGCGGAGCCTGACTCACGTGCCAAACCGCGCGCAAATTGGTGCCAAACCGCGCGCCGCGCTACAGATTAGGCGTGCTGAAAACAAAAACGCCACCCGAAGGTGGCGTTTTTTCTTTTTATTCTTGGTGGCCCGGGGCGGAATCGAACCACCGACACAAGGATTTTCAATCCTCTGCTCTACCAACTGAGCTACCAGGCCAAGAGGCAGCATTATAGCAGGCCGATAGCCGTTTGCAATAGCCTTTTGCTGAGCTAATTTCAGGATTATTGACTGCTCCGCAGATATCTTTTGTGGTTTGGGCGGTTTTTCTCAACAAAGCGCCGGTGCATAGTGTTGGCTTTCAAGGAGAACACAATGAACATTCCATCTTTTGGCCTGGGTACTTTCCGCCTGCAAGGGCAGGTGGTGATCGATTCCGTCCGTAATGGGCTGGATGCCGGCTATCGCCATATCGATACTGCACAAATTTACGGCAATGAAGCCGAAGTCGGGCAAGCGCTGGCCGACAGCGGTGTCGCGCGTGACGAGCTGTTCGTGACGACCAAGGTCTGGACCGAGCACCTGGCGGCGGGCAAGCTGATCCCCAGCCTGAAAGAAAGCCTGCGCAAGCTGCGTCTGGAGCAGCTGGACCTGGCGCTGATCCACTGGCCATCGCCTGGCGATGCCGTGCCGGTTGCCGAATACATGGGCGAGCTGGCGCTGGCGCGCGAGCAGGGACTGACCAAACTGATCGGCGTTTCCAATTTCACGGTACGCCATATGGAAGAGGCCATTACCGCGGTCGGTGCGGCGCAGATTGCGACCAACCAGGTCGAAATTCATCCCTTCCTGCAAAACCGCAAGGTCGTCGACTTCGCGCGCAAGCAAGGCATTCATCTGACTGCCTACATGCCGCTGGCTTACGGCAAGGTGATGCAGGACCCGGTAATCGTGCGCATTGCAGAGCGCCACGGCGCCACGCCGGCCCAGATTGCGCTGGCCTGGTCGCTGCAGCTGGGCTATGCCGTAATTCCGTCCTCGACCAAGCGCGCCAATCTCGAAGCCAACCTGGCCGCCCAGCGCATCAAACTGAGCGGCGAAGACATGGCCGCCATCGCCACCCTGGATCGCAACGACCGCATTGCCAATCCCGCCGGCATCGCCCCAGCCTGGGACTAAACCATGGGATCTGCCCCCAGGGTGTAGGAAAGTTATAATGGCCGGATGAACAATCCCTCGCATTCGGCCGCGCATTCCGGGCGGCACCACGTGCAGACGGCTGTCTGCATCGTCGGCAATGGGGCCATTGCCAAAACGGCAGCGCTGGCCTTTGCTCAGTCTGGTCAAAGCGTGACTTTGCTGGGACCGCCCGCCGCGCCAGAGCGGGCAGATCCGGCCAGCTGGGATGTACGTGTGTTCGCGTTGAACCACACTGCCTACAAACTGCTCGACCGTCTGAAAGTCTGGGGCGCAATGGACCAGTCCCGCATCGCTCCAGTCGACGCCATGGCCGTCAACGGCGATGGCAACCACGCCGGGGCGCTGAATTTCGATGCCTACGGCGCCCATACGGGTACGCTGGCCTGGATCGTGGAAGACCGTAACCTGAACCAGGCGCTGGATGCCGCCCTGCGCTTCGCCCAGAACGTCCACATCGTCCACGGCCGTGCCACCGCGCTGAAGGCCGACGATGACGGCGCCACCATCACCCTTGATGACGGCAGCGCGCTGCGCTCCTCGCTGGTGGTCGGCGCCGACGGCGCCAACTCCTGGGTACGCGGCCAGTGCGATATCGGCCTGGATTATCGTCCTTATAATCAGTGCGGCGTGGTCAGCAACTTCGCCTGTGAAAAGCCGCATCACGGCGTGGCCCACCAGTGGTTCACTTGCGATGAAGGCATCATTGCCCTGCTGCCGCTGCCGGGAAATCAGGTTTCCCTGGTGTGGTCGGCGCCGGAATCGCTGTCCGACACCTTGTGCAGCGAAGGCGCAAGCCGCATTGCCGAGCGCCTGGCGCCCTATGCCGCCGAAAAGCTGGGCGCCCTGACGCCGCTGCAGCCGGAGGTAGTGCGCGCTTACCCACTCAAGCTGATGCGCCCCCATTCCATGATCGCCCCGCGCGTAGCCCTGATCGGCGACGCCGCCCACGTGGTCCATCCTTTGGCTGGCCACGGCATGAACCTGGGTTTTGGCGATGTGGAGGAGCTGGTGCAAGCCGTCGCCGCCCGCGAGGAGCACCGCTCCATCGGCGATGAGCGCGTGCTGGCGCGCTATGCCCGCGCCCGTAAGGAAGAAGTGCTGCTTATGCAAGTGGCAACAGATGGCCTGGAACGTCTCTTTGGCGCAAATCTTGAACCTGTGCGCGCAGTTCGCAATTTCGGGCTAAACTTGCTGGACAAATTGCCGGGCGTAAAGCGCCGGCTGATCACACATGCCCTTGGTAAGCAGTAAATAAGCAGTAGCGGAGAATTTATGAAAAAGATCAAGCTCGCCCTCATCGCGGCGTCAGTCATGCTGATGTCCTGCGCAGGCGCGGAAAACACAATCGAAGCGAAGATCCGTAAAGCGGTCGAGCCCAAGCTGGGCGAGTCCGTGAAGATCGACTCGGTGCGTAAGACCCCGTATGCGGGATTGTATGAAATCCGCGTTGGCAACGAGGTGCGCTACACCGACGAAACGGGCAGCTATCTGATCGTGGGCCACGTGTTTGATCTGAAGTCCTCCGAAGATCTGACCCAGGTGCGCATCGATGATCTCAGCAAGATCAAGTTCGATGACCTGCCGCTGGAACTGGCGGTGAAAACCGTCAAAGGCAATGGCAAGCGCGTGATCGCGGTGTTCGAAGATCCGAACTGCGGCTACTGCAAACGCTTCCGCCAGCAGGCGCTGAAGCAGGTGGATAACGTCACCGTGTACACCTTTATGTACAACATCCTGTCGCCGGACTCCATCACCAAGTCGGCCAACATCTGGTGCTCCGCTGACCGCAGCAAGGCCTGGGATGACTGGATGGTCAATGGCAAAATGGCGCCGGCGGCTCCTGCCAATTGCTCCACCCCAAGCGACAAGGTGCTGGCCCTGGGCCACAAGCTGAATATCAATGGCACGCCGTCGATCTTCTTCGCCGACGGCAGCCGCGTGCCGGGCGCAATCGACGCGCGCGCGCTGGAAGCAAAGCTGACCAGTATCAAGCAGTAACAAGCGGACATCATCACGATCCGCAGCAAGGCGGCGCGCCTATGTGTGCCGCCTGTTTTCGCACATAACTAGGGAGTATTCAATGGTCACTCTGAATATCAACGGTCGTGATGTCCAGGTCGATGCAGATCCGTCGACCCCGATCCTGTGGGCACTGCGCGATAACCTCAATATGACGGGCACAAAGTTCGGCTGCGGCGCGGCCCTGTGCGGCGCCTGCACCGTGCACCTGGAAGGGGCGGCGATCCGTTCCTGCATCACCCCCATCTCGGCTGCCGTCGGCCAGAAGATCACCACCATCGAAGCCATGTCCGGCGACAAGGTCGGCAAGGCCGTGCAGGATGCGTGGGTCAAACACGATGTGCCGCAATGCGGCTACTGCCAGAGCGGCCAGGTGATGAGCGCCACGGCCCTGCTGCGCACCAACAAGGCACCAAGCGACACCGACATCGATAACGCCATGTCCGGCAACATCTGCCGCTGCGGCACTTATCAACGTATTCGCGCCGCCATCAAGGACGCGGCCAAGACCCTCGCCTGAAGGAGATCGCCATGCACAAGGAATGGATGCAACCGCAGGCTGCGAACGGCGTGTCGCGCCGCAGCTTCCTGAAGGCCAGTGCCGTTGCAGGCAGTGGCCTGATGCTGGGCTTCATCGTCACTGGCGGCAACCGCTTCGCCCGCGCGGCGGAAGCGCCGGCCAAGCCGGTCTATCAGCCGAACGCTTTCCTGCACATCGCACCGGATAACACGGTGACCGTGCAGGTGAACCGTCTGGAATTTGGGCAAGGCGTGCACACCGCACTGCCGATGCTGATCGCGGAAGATCTGGATGCGGACTGGTCGCAGATGCGCGGCCAGTTGGCGCCTGCCGCCGATGTCTACAAGGACCCGATGTTCGGCATCCAGATGACGGGCGGCTCCGGCAGCGTGGCCCACTCCTGGGAACAATACCGTGAGGTCGGCGCGAAAGCGCGACTGATGCTGGTCGCTGCCGCTGCCGAGCAGTGGAAGGTCAAACCCGAGCAGATCAAGACCTCGAAGGGCATGCTGATTGGCCCCAATGGCCAGAAAGCGACTTACGGTTCGATGGCCGATGCGGCCATGAAGCAGCCGGTGCCCGCCACCGTGAAGCTGAAGGACGCCAAGGACTTCAAGATTATCGGCAAAGGCACGCCGCGCCTGGACGCGCGGGCCAAGTCGAACGGCAGCCAGCAGTTCGGGATGGACTTCAAGCCGGAGGGCGCCAAGGTTGCCGTGATTGCGCACCCGCCGGTGTTCGGCGCCAAGGTTGCGAAGTTCGATGCAGCCAAAGCCAAGGCCATACCCGGCGTGGTGGATGTGCTGGAGGTGCCGACTGACCGTGGCGGCAGCGGCGTGGCGGTGATCGCGAACGGCTACTGGCCGGCCAAGCAGGGTCGCGAAGCGCTGCAGATCGATTGGGACACCAGCGCCGTCGAGAAGGTCAGCAGCGACAAGCAGCTGGCCGAGTACAAAGCGCTGGCTGCCAAGCCGGGCACGCCGGCGAAGAAAGCCGATACATCCGCACTGGCTGGCGCTGCCAAGAAGATCGAAGCCGTCTACGAGTTCCCTTATCTGGCACACACGCCGATGGAGCCGTTGAACTGCGTGATCGATTTGAAGAAGGATGCTTGCACCGTTTGGGCGGGCAGCCAGTTCCAGACGCTCGATGCCGTCGCTGTTGCGCGCACCGCCGGTCTGAAGCCCGAGCAGGTCACGCTGAACACGATGATGGCCGGCGGCGGTTTTGGCCGCCGTGCCGTGCCGACTTCCGATTATCTGGTGGAGGCGGTCAATGTAGCCAAGACCTATCACGCGACCGGCAAGACCGGCCCGGTGAAAGTGATCTGGAGCCGCGAAGACGATATCAAAGGTGGTTACTATCGCCCGGCCTATGTGCACAGCGCGAAGCTGGGTCTGGATGCCAAGGGCAATGTAGTGGGCTGGGATCACGTGATCGTCGGCCAGTCCATCCTGGCCGGGACGCCGTTCGAGCCGATGATGGTCAAAGACGGCATTGACGCCACGACGGTTGAAGGCATGGGAGAACCGTATGCCGTGCCGATGAATCTGAGCGTGCATAGCGTGAAGGCCAACGTGCCGGTGCTGTGGTGGCGTTCCGTGGGCTCGACCCACACGGCCTTCGTGATGGAAACCCTGATCGATGAAGCCGCCCACGTTGCGGGCATGGACCCGGTGGCCTACCGCAAGAAGCTGATCGATCCGAAACACACACGCCATCTGGCTGCGCTGGACCTGGCCGTCGCCAAGTCCGGCTACGGCAAGAAGAAGCTGCCGAAAGGCCAGGCTTGGGGTGTGGCGGTGCACGAATCCTTCAACACGGTGGCGGCTTACATTGTCTCAGCATCCGTGAAGGACAATGTGCCCAAGCTGCATACGGTCACTGCCGCCATCCACTGCAATCAGCCGGTGAATCCGATGACCATCGAAGCCCAGGTGCAGGGGGCCATTCTGATGGCAGTCGGCACCACGCTGCCGGGCGCCGCGATCACGTTGAAGGATGGCGTGGTCGAGCAAACCCAGTTCAGCGATTACACCGTGGCGCGTATGCCGGACATGCCGAAAGTCGATGTCTTCATCGTGCCTTCGACCGAACCGCCAACCGGCATGGGTGAACCGGGTCTGCCGCCTCTGGCCCCGGCCTTCGCCAACGCCGTGTTCAAGGTGACCGGCAAGCGCTTGCGCAAGCTGCCGTTCGACCTGGCCAGCGCCACTGCCTGACGCATGGCTGGCCACGGAGCGCGTCATGGCGTCACCGGCATTCTGCTGGCTGCCGGCCGGGGATCGCGCTTCGATCCCAGCGGCGCACGCAACAAGCTGCTGCAACCGCTGGGCGATAGCACGGTTGTCGCCATCAGCGCCCGTAATCTGATGGCGGCGCTGCCGCGCGTCGTCGCCGTGGTGCGCCCCGGTGATGACGCAACAGCGGCGGCCTTGCGCGGCCTTGGCTGCGAGATTGTCGTCAGCGAACGCGCTGCGGACGGCATGGCCGCCTCGCTGGTCACTGGCATCCACCATGCTCAGGAAGCGCTGGGCTGGGTGATCGCATTGGGCGACATGCCCCACGTGCGTCCCGCTACAATATCCGCGCTGGCTCGCGAAGTGGAGGAGGGAGCCGGCATTGCTGTGCCCATGTACGAAGGGCGGCGCGGCAACCCTGTCGCATTCGGCCGGGAACATTTGCCGCTGCTGCTGGCGCTGGAGGGCGACCAGGGCGCACGCGGTATAGTACGGAATAATGCAAACAATGTAGTGACGGTGGACGATGCCGGCATCCTGCAGGACATTGATATACCGTCCGACCTAAAATGAAAAATAACAAACCAGGCATTAGCTACACCATTGCCGCCAAAGATCTGGCGGCCCACCTGTTCCACGTTACCCTGACCGTGGATGCTCCAGCGCCGGAAGGCCAGATTCTCTCGCTGCCAGCCTGGATTCCAGGCAGTTACATGATCCGCGAATTTTCGCGCAATATCGTTCAGATCAGCGCCAATGTGCCGCTGACGAAACTCGACAAGCACTCCTGGCAGGCCGCGCCCGGCAAAGGCAAACTGGTTGTCGAATATGACATCTATGCCTGGGACTTGTCGGTACGCGCCGCCCACCTCGATCAGACCCATGGTTTCTTCAACGGCACCAGCGTGTTCCTGCGCGTGCTTGGCCAGGAGGACGGTCAGCATGTGGTCGACATCCAGCGTCCCGCCGACGAAGCCGCGCGCGGCTGGCGTGTAGCGACTGCGCTGCCGGAGCTGAAGGCCAGGCGCTACGGCTTCGGCACATACGTCGCCAAAGATTATGATGAGCTGATCGACAGCCCGGTCGAAATGGGCGACTTTGCACTGGCGACCTTCAAAGCCCATGGCGTATCGCACGATATCGTGATCACGGGCCACGTGCCGAACCTGGATATGCCGCGCCTGTGCGGCGACCTGAAACAGATCTGCGAAGCGCAGATTGCCTTCTTCGAGCCGCGCACCAAGAAAGCGCCGATGGACCGCTACGTATTCATGACCATGGCGGTCGGTGACGGCTACGGCGGCCTGGAACACCGTGCTTCGACTGCGCTGATCTGCTCGCGCGCTGATCTGCCATCGACTTCGACCAAAGACAAGGAACGCAGCGAAGGCTATGTCAAATTCCTGGGCCTGTGCAGCCACGAATACTTCCATACCTGGAACGTGAAGCGCATCAAGCCTGCCGTGTTCGCGCCGTATAACCTGCAGGTCGAGAACTACACGCCGCTGCTGTGGCTCTTCGAAGGCTTCACCAGCTATTACGACGATCTGTTCCTGGTCCGTGCCGGAATGATCGACGAGAAAGACTATTTCAAGTTGTTGGGCAAAGCCGTCGGCGGCGTGCTGCGCGGCGCGGGCCGTACCAAGCAAAGCGTGGCCGATTCCAGCTTCGACGCCTGGGGCAAGTATTACCGCCAGGACGAGAACGCGGCCAACTCCATCGTCAGCTATTACGCCAAAGGCTCGCTGATCGGCCTCGCGCTCGATCTGACCATCCGCACCAGGACCGAAGGCAAGCGCTCGCTGGACGACATCATGCGTACCCTGTGGCAGCGCTATGGCCGCGACTTCTACAACGGCAAGCCGCGCGGCGTGACGCCGGCGGAAGTGGAAGCGCTGTTCGATGAAATCAGCGGCATGAAGCTGAAGTCCTTCTTCGACAAGTACATCAAGGGCACGGAAGATGTGCCGCTGAATAAGCTGCTGCCATCGTTCGGCGTGGACTACAAGGATGAACGCAAATCGTCCAAGCCAAGCCTGGATGCCAATATTGGCCGCGACGGCTCGGACGCCAAGCTCTCTGTGGTGCACGAGGGTGGCGCAGCGCAGCGTGCCGGCATGTCGGCTGGCGATATCCTGATCGCCATCGACGGCTTGCGCGTGACCGGCAATCCTTCGAATGTCGACGCACTGCTGTCGCGCTACAAAGTCGGTGAAACCGTGCAGGTGCTTGCTTTCCGCCGCGATGAGTTGATGGCCTTCGAACTCAAGCTGCAGGGCGAGCGCATCCCCGCCATCACACTCACACCCCAGCCGCGCCAGAAGGGCGAACTGCGTCGACCCAGCTCCGTCTGAGTCCGCGCTGTGTACGCGCTCGACGTAAAGACCATCCTGTTCATGACCGCGCTGATGTGCGCGGCCATGGCGGTGGTCATGTACGCCATGCACCGCAGCTTCCGCCGCGAAGTGCAGGGCCTTGGCCATTGGGCAGCCGGACTGACGCTGATGGTCGGCTCCGGCGTGGCCTTTGGCCTGTTGGCGATCCTGCCCTCCTGGCTGGTGCTGCCGCTGGCAAACCTGATGCTGGTCGGCGGCATTGGCCTGAGCATGATCGGTACGCGTGCTTTCTACGGCAGGCCGCCTGCATGGAAGCTGTATCATGCGATCTGGTTCGCGGACTTGCTGGCAATGTGCTGGTGGATGTTCGTGCAGCCCAGTTTTGCCATGCGCGTTGCGGCGTTTTCCTTCCTGGTTAGCGTGTTCTATCTCGATCAGCTGAGTCTTGTCTTGCGTCGCGGTGAGCGCAGCCACTTCGCCAGCTGGTTCTTTGGCGTGCTGCTGGCGATTCAGACCATCGTCGTGCTGACGCGTGGCATTGCGGCTCTGTTTAATGGCGCAGCAACCGTCAACCTTTTGCGCGGCAGCGGCCTCGCGACGGTCTATCTGGCGGTGTCAAACTTCATGGCGCTGCTGCTGACGGTGGGTTTCCTGGTGCTGGCCACGCGCCGCTTGCAGAAGGTGCTGGAAAAACGCTCAACCCATGATCCATTGACCGAGGTACTGAACCGCCGCGGCTTCGGCGAAGCGTACTCGCGCGCCCGTGCGCGCCAGCGTCGCGGCGCCGGCGCACTGGCGCTGATGGCGATCGACCTGGATCATTTCAAGGCAGTGAACGATCAGCATGGCCACGCCGAGGGCGACCGCGTGCTGGTCAAGGTGGCGAATGTCATCAAGCGCACGCTGCGCGAAAGCGACAGCGTGGCGCGATTCGGCGGCGAAGAATTTGTGGTCCTGCTGCCCGACACCACGCTTGCGCGCGCCGAGCAAGCCGCCGTGCGCATCCAGGCACTGCTGGCTGAAGCGGCCCAGCCCTGCTGCACGGTCAGTATCGGTCTCGCCAGCCAGGCACCTGGCGATGAGCCATTGGACAGAGTCCTGGCCCGTGCCGATGCAGCCCTGTACCGGGCAAAAGAAAATGGCCGCGACCGCGTAGAAGTCGCGGACGCGGCCATCGCGGCCTGAATCTTCTCATGGGCGGCGCCGCCGTAGGGCGGATCATCCGATCCGCCGCGCATGCTCAGCCGAACAGCTTCCGCAATTCCGCGCCCGGATCATCCGCGCGCATGAACGCCTCGCCCACCAGGAAGGCATTCACCTCATTCTGGCGCATACGCTCCACATCAGCCGGACCCATAATGCCCGACTCCGTGATGACCATGCGCTCTTTCGGAATGCGCGGCAGCAGATTAATGGTCGTATCCAGCGAAGTCTCAAACGTGCGCAGGTTACGGTTATTAATGCCGATCAAACGGCTCTTCAACTTCAGCGCAGCTGTGAGCTCATCGCCGTCGTGCGACTCAATCAGCACATCCATGCCCAGTTCGTGCGCGCAGGCTTCCATCTCCGCCATCAGGCCGTGGTCTAGCGCAGCAACGATCAGCAAAATGCAGTCCGCGCCCATATGGCGAGCTTCATAGATCTGGTACATATCGACCATGAAGTCCTTGCGCAGTACGGGCAAATCGCACGCCGCGCGTGCCTGCTTCAGATATTCGGTATCGCCCTGGAAGAATTGCTGATCGGTCAGCACGGAAAGGCAGGCCGCGCCGCCTAGCGCGTAGCTTGCCGCGATGTCCGCAGGACGGAAGTCTGCGCGCAGCACGCCCTTGGACGGCGACGCTTTCTTCACTTCCGCAATCACGCCAGACTTGCCGGCCTCGATATGGCTGCGCAGCTTGGCTTCAAAGCCGCGCAAGCCGGCGCGCAATGCCTTGTCGCCTTCAACGTCAGCGCGCAGGCTTTCCAGGCTGCGGTACTTTCTGGCCGCAGCCACTTCATCGGCCTTCACGGCCAGGATCTTGTTCAGGATGTCAGGCATGATGCTTCTCAGTTTTGTTCGGACAGCGCGAGGCGCACGCCCAGTGCCAGGAACAGGCCGCCCGTCACGCGGTTCAGCCACAGCGACACCAGCGGCTTCAGTTTCAGCTTTGCGCTGGCGAAGGCGGTAAAGATCGCCAGGCCGTTACACCACAACATGCCGTTGAAGTTGAAGATGCAGCCCAGGATGACGAAAGCCAGCGCCTTGTTCGGCGAATCCGCCGAAATGAATTGCGGCACAAAGGCCAGGAAGAACAGCGCCACCTTTGGATTCAGGACATTGGTCAGGAAGCCTTGCGCGAAAATGCGGCGATAGGGCAGGCGAGCACTCGCGGCATTGGTCACAAGGTCCGACCCGCCCGCGCGCTCGTCAGCAGCGCCGGCCGCAGAATTTGCATCGGGCTGCGCCACATCGCTATCGTTGCGCAGCTTCGCGCGCAGCATGCCGACGCCGCACCACACGATATAGGCCGCGCCCACCCACTTCACCGCTGTGAACGCAGTCGCCGACGTCGCCAGCAGCGCGGACAAGCCCAGCGCCGCCGCGCAAACGTGCACCATGGTCCCGGCGCCGATCCCTAAAGCCGCCGAGCAGCCCGCGCGCCAGCCGTGCGTAGCGCTGCGCGACATGATGAGCAGCGAATCCGGCCCCGGCATGATATTCAACAGAATGCCGGACACCACAAACAAAGCCAGGTCGTGGATGCCGAACATGATCAGCCTCCCAGCGCTTGCGTGACTTTGACGAACTGCTCCAGCTTCGCCAGTGCCGCTCCGGTCGAAATGGCCAGACGCGCCTTGGCCAAGCCTTCCTCGATCGACGAAGCCACACCGCAGGCATACAGCGCCGTGCCGGCATTCAGCGCCACGATATCGGTCGCCGGACCCGGCTCGCCGCGCAGCGCTTCCATCACGCGCGCCTTGGATTCCACCGCATTGGCCACCTTCAGGTTTCGGCTCGCAATCATCTGCATGCCGAAATCTTCCGGATGAATCTCGTACTCGCGGATCTCGCCGTTGACCAGCTCACCGATCATGGTGCCCGCACCCAGCGACACCTCGTCCATATTGTCGCGGCCCCACACCACCAGCGCATGCTGCGCGCCCAGGCGCTGCAGCACACGAACCTGGATGCCCACGAGGTCAGGGTGGAACACGCCCATCAGGATATTCGGCGCACCTGCCGGATTGGTCAGCGGACCCAGAATATTGAAGATCGAGCGCACGCCCAGCTCACGGCGCACCGGGGCCACATGCTTCATCGCCGCATGATGGTTCGGCGCGAACATGAAGCCGATGCCTGTCTGCGCGATCGACTGCGCGATCTGCTCCGGCGTCAGGTTGATATTGGCGCCTAGCGACTCGATCAGGTCCGCGCTGCCCGACGAAGAAGAAACTGAACGTCCGCCATGCTTGGCCACGCGCCCACCGGCGGCAGCAACCACAAACATCGAAGCGGAAGAGATATTGAATGTATGTGCGCCGTCGCCGCCCGTGCCGACGATATCGACCAGGTTGCGTGTGTCGGCCATCGGCACCTTGGTCGAAAACTCGCGCATCACCTGCGCGGCTGCCGTGATCTCGCCGATGGTTTCCTTCTTCACGCGCAGGCCCATGGTCAGCGCCGCCACCATGACGGGCGACATCTCGCCGGACATGATCTGGCGGAACAGATGCAGCATCTCGTCGTGGAAAATCTCGCGATGCTCGATGCAGCGCACCAGAGCTTCTTGATGGGTAATGGTCATGATGCGTCCTTCTCTTTAGCGTTCGAGGAAATTCTTCAGCAAGGCGTGGCCGTGTTCGGACAGGATGGACTCAGGGTGGAACTGCACGCCCTCGATGTCGTACTCCTTGTGCCGCACGCCCATGATTTCGCCGTCGTCGGTCCATGCTGTCACTTCCAGGCAGGAAGGCAGAGAGGATCGCTCGATTGCCAAAGAGTGGTAGCGAATGACGGTGAACGGGCTGGGTAAGCCCTTGAACACGCCAACGCCGGTATGCGCTATGAGAGAAGTTTTGCCATGCATGACCTGCTTGGCGCGGATGATATTGCCGCCAAAGGCTTCGCCAATGGCTTGATGGCCCAGGCAAACGCCCAGGATAGGTTTCTTGCCCGCGAAGTGCTTCAGCACCTCGACGGAAATGCCTGCCTGCGCCGGCGCTTTCGGGCCGGGCGAAATGCAGATGCGATCGGGGTTCATCGCCTCGATGTCGGCGATGGTGATTTCGTCGTTGCGGAAAGTGCGAACGTCTTCGCCGAGTTCACCGAAATACTGCACGATGTTGTAGGTGAAGGAGTCGTAATTGTCGATCATCAGCAGCATTTTCAGAACTCCCCATCCAGGCCATCTTGCACTTGCTCGGCAGCGCGCAACACGGCGCGCGCCTTATTTTCAGTTTCCTGCCATTCCATTTCAGGTATCGAATCGGCGACGATGCCGGCGGCGGCCTGTACGTACAGCATGCCGTCCTTGATCACGCCGGTGCGGATCGCGATCGCCACGTCCATCTCGCCACCGAAAGAGAGGTAGCCGCATGCGCCACCATAGATGCCGCGCTTGCTGATTTCCAGCTCGTCGATGATTTCCATCGCGCGTACTTTTGGCGCACCGGTCAGCGTACCAGCAGGGAAGGTGGCGCGCAGCACGTCCAGATTGGACATGTTCGGCTTCAGCTTGCCCTCCACGTTCGAGACGATGTGCTGCACATGCGAGTATTTTTCGATGACCATCTTGTCGGTCACCTTCACGCTGCCGATTTCGGAGATGCGGCCCAGGTCATTGCGCGCCAGGTCGATCAGCATCACGTGTTCAGCAATCTCTTTCGGATCGTTCAGCAGTTCTTCCGCCAGCTGTGCATCGCGCTCCGGCGTCGAACCGCGTGGGCGGGTACCGGCGATCGGGCGCAGCGTGACTTTCTTCTCGCCGTCCGCCAGCGTCTCATTGCGCACCAGGATTTCAGGTGATGCGCCAACGATCTGCATATCGCCGAAATTGTAGAAGTACATATACGGCGAAGGATTCAGCGAACGCAGCGCGCGGTACAGGCTCAGAGGTGCGTCCACATAAGGCTTGCGGATACGTTGGCCGATCTGCACCTGCATCAGGTCACCGGCCATCACGTATTCGTGGGCCTTCTCGACCGCGGCCAGGTAGTCTTCCTTCTTGAAATCGCGGACGATCTCGGTGCGCACCGAAGGCGAAGTCACCGGCGCATCGACACCGCGGCGCAGCAGGGCGCGCAGGTCTTTCAGGCGCTGGCGCGCTTTGCTGAAGGCTTCCGGCTGCGACGGATCGGCATATACGATCAGATACAGCTTGCCGGAGATATTGTCGATGACGGCCAGTTCTTCGGTCACCATCAGCTGGATATCCGGCAGACCCAGGTCATCCTTCGGCTGCGAATTGGCCAGCTTCTTTTCAATATGGCGCACGGTGTCGTAGCCGAAGTAGCCGGCCAGGCCGCCGCAGAAACGCGGCATGCCGGGACGCACGGCGACTTTGAAGCGGGCCTGGTATTGCTCGATGAATTCGAGCGGATTGCCCTCGTGCGTTTCGATCACCTGGCCATTTTTTACGATTTCGGTCAGGCTGCCCGTGGTACGCAGAAGCGTATTGGCGGGCAGACCGATAAAGGAGTAGCGGCCGAAGCGCTCGCCGCCCACGACCGACTCCAGCAGGAAGGTGTTCTTGCCGTAGTTCTGGGTCTGCGCCAGTTTCAGGTAAAGCGTGAGGGGAGTTTCGAGGTCGGCGAAAGCTTCCGCGATCAATGGAATGCGGTTGAAGCCCTCGGTGGCCAGGGATTTGAATTCGAGTTCGGTCATGTTCCTCTCCATTCCGCCAGCTTGGATGTAGTGGTGGCGGTTCGGTTGCAAAAAACCTGTCGGAGCAAATGACGAACGTGCGCCGACAGCAATCAGGACTAAGTCAGGATTGCCAGCGTCGCCACAGCCAGGCCTCAATCGAGCCCCGGTGGGTTACATTGTGTCGTTTGCGGAGAAACATTTTAGGTTCAGATAGCGCGGTTTTGCGTACTAATCAGGTCTGCTGCGTGCAGTAACGTGTCAACTATACCATCGGAATCCGTTTCGTGTATAGATACTCCGTGGTTATAACCATATGGCACCGTCAACACCGGACAGCCCGCTGCACGCGCCGCTTGCGCGTCGTTGGAGGAGTCGCCGATCGCTACGACTTGTGCCGGTTCGAAGCCAAAGTACTCGCAGGCGGCCAGCAGCGGCATGGGATGCGGCTTCTTTTTTTCGAAGGAGTCGCCGCCGTAAAGAACTTCGAAATAGCCGTCCAGTCCTTTGAGCTTCAGCAGTGGCAGCGCGAAGGCGAGCGGCTTGTTGGTGACGCAGGCCAGACGCAGTCCGTTGTTCTTCATGGCCTGCAAGCCCGCTTCCACTTCATCATAGACTTCGCTGTGCTGGCCGTTGATGGCGATGTAGTGACGCTGGTAGGACTCGAAGGCCTGCGCGAAGCGTTCTTCAACACATGTCTCGTCGAAGTCGAGTGCCAACACGCGGCGGATCAGGTTCTCGGAACCTTTTCCCACCATGAGTTCAATCTGCGCCACGGTGACCGGACTGAGTTCCAGTTCCGCGCGCATGCGGTTGATCGCAACCTCGAAATCGCCCATGGTATCGAGCATAGTGCCGTCGAGGTCAATAATGGCGGCCTTCACGCCGCGAAGGACCGCCGTCATGCTTAGCCTACTTGTGCCAGCTGGGCGCGCATTGCGTCGATCACGGCCTTGTAGTCAGGCTGGCCGAAGATCGCGGAACCGGCCACAAAGGTGTCGGCGCCGGCTTCTGCCGCAGCCTTGATGTTGTCGATCTTGATGCCGCCATCCACTTCCAGCATGATGTCGCGGCCCGATTCATCGATGCGGCGGCGTGCTTCGGCGATCTTCTTCAGTGCCTGCGGGATGAAGGACTGGCCGCCGAAACCTGGGTTCACGGACATGATCAGGATCATGTCAATCTTGTCCATCACGTGATCCAGGTAGCTCAGCGGAGTAGCCGGGTTGAACACCAGGCCGGCCTTGCAGCCGTTATCGCGGATCAGTTGCAGCGAACGGTCGATGTGATCGGAGGCTTCCGGATGGAAGGTGATGATGTTCGCGCCAGCTTTGGCGAAGTCCGGAATGATGCGGTCCACCGGCTTGACCATCAGGTGCACATCGATCGGCACTTGCACGTGCGGGCGGATGGCCTGGCACACCAGCGGGCCGATAGTCAGGTTCGGCACGTAGTGATTGTCCATCACGTCGAAGTGGATGATATCGGCGCCGGAAGCGACGACGTTGCGCACTTCTTCACCCAGGCGGGCGAAATCGGCGGACAGGATGCTGGGAGCGATGCGGAAAGTAGTCATGGTTGGGCGTGCATAAAAAAGATGCGCTATTTTACGCTGTGGTGCGTCGGTTTGCGGAGCGCTTGGACTAGAATGATCAAATCATTATGCTTACATTCAATGAATGTTTGCCGATTTACTAAGGAATACGCATGGCCCAATATGAATTCACTGTCGGGGTAAGAACCCAGTATCTGCCGGAACAATCCGACCCTGACCGCACCAACTTCGTCTTCACGTACTCCATCACGATCAAGAATACCGGCACCGTCCCGGCCCAGCTGATTTCCCGCCACTGGGTTATCACCGATGCCAACAATCATATGGAAGAGGTGAGGGGGCTTGGCGTGGTTGGCCATCAGCCGCTGCTGCAGCCCGGCGAACAGTTTGAGTACACCAGCGGCACGCAATTGCGCACGCCGCAGGGTTCAATGTACGGTGAGTATTTCTGCGTGGCCGAGGATGGCCATCAGTTTGAAGCGAAGATTCCGGAGTTCGTGCTGTCGCTGCCGCGCACTCTGCATTAATCCTTTTTCTTCTTTTTCTTCGAAGGCATCGTCCACCAGACGATGAAGACCAGCAGGAACAGCGCCACGAACGCTTCTAGCAGCAGATACACCATAATCAATCCCTATGTTAATTGCACGCCGTAGTTTAACCGTTTCGGCCGGCCCCGTCGCGGCCGCCGTTGCCGCTTTGATCCTGAGCGCCTGTACCACGCAGCCGGTCCAGCAGCAGCCCGTCCCGCAACCCGTCACACCGCAGCCGCCGGTGCAGCCTGCCCAACCGGCGGCGCCAGCGCCGGTGACCCCTCCTGCACCGCCAGCCAAAGCTTCCTTCGTTCCGGCCGCATGGAGCGACCTGCCAGGCTGGGACCGCGACGATCTGCGCGCCGCATGGCCCGCCTTCATGCAGTCCTGTTCGCGCCTTGGCGCCCAGGCTGACTGGAAGGAGCTCTGCACCATCGCGAAGAACGTGGATGCGAGCAGCGAAGACGCGATCCGCCTGTTCTTCGAATCCTTCCTGCAGCCGCAAAAAGTCGTGGCGCCGGATGGCGCGGACAGCGGCCTGATTACTGGCTACTACGAACCCCTGCTGCGCGGCTCGCGCAAAAAAGGCGGGGTCTACACGGCTCCTCTATATAAGGTGCCGGACGATCTGGTGATCGTGGATCTGGGCTCCGTCTACCCTGAGTTGCAGGGCAAGCGTGTACGCGGCAAACTGAAAGGCAAGCGCGTAACGCCGTATCCGGCGCGCGAAGAAATCGCGAAGAACGGCCTGGCCGGCAACGAGCTGCTGTGGGTGGACGATCCGGTGGAAGCCTTCTTCCTGGAAGTGCAGGGCTCCGGCCGCGTGCAACTGGGCGACAATGAAACCGTGCGCGTGGCATATGCAGACCAGAACGGCCGCGGTTACGAGTCCATTGGCAAATGGCTGGTGCAGCAGGGCGAGCTGACGCTGGAGCAGGCCACCGCGCAAGGCATCAAGACCTGGATTGCGGGCCATCCAACGCGGATGCAGGAATTGTTCAACGTGAATCCGAGCTACGTCTTCTTCAGGGAAGAAAAGCTACCGGACCCGAAACTCGGCCCGAAAGGCACGCTGAACGTTCCGCTCACGCCGCAGCGCTCCGTGGCGATTGACCGCAGCCAGATTCCTTTGGGCGTGCCGGTCTATCTGAATACCACGCAGGCCGGCAGCGACATTCCCTTCCAGCGCCTAATGATGGCGCAGGACACGGGCGGCGCCATCAAAGGGCCGATTCGCATGGATGTCTTCTTCGGCTTCGGCGCTGAAGCGGCCGACAACGCCGGCCGCATGAAACAGCGCGGCAATATCTGGGTGCTGCTGCCGAAGTTGGTACACTAGCGCAGAACCAGCACGGGCAGAGTCGTGTGGGCGAGCACCTTCTGGGTTTCGCTGCCGAGGAACAGTTTGTTCAGGCCCTTGCGCCCGTGCGATGCCATCAGAATGATGTCGCAGCCATGCTGTTCGGCGGCCTTCACGATTTCTTCGTAAGGCGTGGCGGACTGCGTCATCACCCCCTCAAATGGCACGCCGGCTGCGCGTGCCGCTGTCGCAACCCGATCCAGGCAGTTGCGCGCATATTCGTCGGCGTGACGATCAAAGATTGCCGCATCCGGCACCACGACCGCTTCGCTCATCGGCACCAGAGGGAAGGGCTGGATGACCGACACCGCGACAAGCTTCGCCCCGTTCAGCTGCGCGAAGCGCACAGCAGTTTCAGTAGCCCGTTCAGATAGTTGCGAACCATCGGTGGGCAGCAAGATGGACTTGAACATGGCAACTCCACTGGGCAGGTGAGAATAAGCCCAGTGTAGAACTGGAGCGCTAGGCAGGGCGCACGCTTCGAATCTGCCGAGTGGATATCATCGCCGCTGTCAGCAGCACACCGCCGGCGCCCATGCAGGCCAGCGCTGCGCGTGTCGAAAGATGCTCGGCCAGGTAGCCGGCACTCAGCGCGCCAATTGGCGCAATGGAGACGGTCAGGAAGCGCATCGTGGAAACCATGCGGCCCAGGTACTCGTCCGGCGTGACTCTCTGCCGCATGCCGAGGTAGGGCAGCAGGAACAGCATCACGCCGCAGTCAAAGATAAACGTGACGCAGCAGGCGGCCGCCGCGCTGCCATACGGACTTCCGAACAGCACGGGCGGCACGCAGGGCAACAGCACCAGTCCAGTGGCGGTCGTGCCCAGGCCGATCAGCATTGTCTTGCCTGGACCGAAGCGCCGGTTCAAAGGCTTGACGATCAGGGAACTCAGAAGCACGCCGCAGCCGCCCAGAATCTGCATCGCACCCAGCATGCCCGCGGACATGCCCAGTTCGCGCGTCGCATAGAGAATCTGTAGCGCCGCGTAACCATAAAAGAGCAAATGCCAGCAGCCGACGCCGGCGGCCAGTGTGCGCAATAAAGGCTGGCGCCAGATGAATAGCAAACCTTCCTGCATATCGTGAAATGGATGCTGTCCGCTCGGTACCGGCGCCGGCTCCCTGGAATCCACCTTGCGCAGCGCCAGAACGGCAGCAAATAGGCCGACTGCATCCACCAGCAGCGCAAACGGTGCGGTGAGCCATTGCACCAGCAAGCCGCCAAGGCCGGGACCAACCAGGCGGGCGATGGAATCGGTCGTCGTCAGCCGTGCCTGTGCTTCGATGATGCGTTCGCGGCCGACCAGAAAGGTGATGAAGATTTGCTCGGCGCTGCCACCGACCAGCGCGCACGCCCCCTGGACCATGGCGTTCGCATACATCCACGGCATCGACAGCCATCCCATCCACCATGCGAAAGGAATGCTGGCCAGCGACAGGCCCTGGATGGTTTTGCTGGCGATAAGAATGGGTAGTTTGCGTCGCCGGTCCAGGAATACGCCGGCGGGCAGGGCCAGTACCGCGAAGGGAATGGCCTGGCAGGCGGTGAGCAAGCCCATTTGTGCCGGCGTCGCGTGCAGCAGCATGATGGAGCAGAGTGGCATCGCCAGCGTACCGATATAAGTACCGAAGCCGGTCATGATGCTGCTTAACCAGTAGCGGCGGAATCCCGCTTGTGCCAGCAGCGTGTCGCGGGCGATTCTTTCGGCGATGGTCTGGCGCAGGGAGGTAAGCATTGGCGCAAATCATAACAGCGCCGGTCGCTGAACAGCTACAATCGGCGGATAACTTTTCACTCCTGGAGGAGCTAACAATGCAATATGAAGACCTGATCGTCGAAGTCCACGATAAAGTGGCCCTGATCCGCCTGAATCGTCCGAAAGCCCTGAACGCGCTGAACGACCGCATGATGAATGAACTGGGCGACTGCTTCGCGAGGTTCGATGCCGACCCTGCTATTCACGTGATGATCCTGACAGGCAGTGAGAAAGCCTTCGCCGCGGGCGCCGATATCGCCGCCATGGCTGACTATACCTACCAGGATACCTATCGCGACAATTACATCGGCCGTAATTGGGAGCACATTCTGAAAGTGCGCAAGCCAGTGATCGGCGCCGTGTCGGGCTTCGCGCTGGGCGGCGGCTGCGAGCTGGCCATGATGTGCGACTTCCTGGTCGCGGCGGACAGCGCCAGGTTCGGCCAGCCGGAAATCAAGGTTGGTGTCACGCCGGGCGCCGGCGGTACACAGCGTCTGCCGCGCGCGATCGGCAAGTCCAAAGCGATGGACCTGCTGCTGACCACCCGCATGATCGATGCTGCTGAAGCTGAGCGCACCGGGCTGGTGTCGCGCGTGGTCCCGGCCGACAAACTGATTGAAGAAGTGCTGGCTATCGCAAAGCAGATCGCCGCGATGCCGGTTTCCGTTGCCATGCAAATCAAGGATTGCGTGAACCGCGCCTTCGAATCGCCGCTGACCGAGGGCGTGTCTTATGAGCGCCGCCTGTTCCACGCAGGCTTCGGCACCCCGGCCCAACGCGAAGGCATGCACGCCTTCCTGGAAAAGCGCACGCCGAATTTCGAAGGCCTGTAAAACCCAACGGCGTAACCCTAGTGGCAGCCACATCGTGGCTGCCACTTGTTTTTTGCCTTGGGTTCTAAAAGCCCTTGCGGCGCCTTGGAAGCTTTGCTATAGTTCTGTCCCTCGCAGCGCAACGCAGCAAACAGCGCGAAACGATGTGAGAAGTTTGAAGCGCAAGACGCTGAAAACGAAGGGGTTGACGAGTTGCACGCTGTACCGCATAATCTCGCTTCTCTGCTGCTGACAAACACAACGATTTGTCGCTAAACGCAGCGA